>JBKJTE010000172.1:0-35367 GCA_046590495.1 Gemmatimonas sp.
TACGGCGATGTGGTGGCAGCCGCACGCTGGCTTGGTGCACGCGCTGACGTGGACCGCACGCGCATTGGGCTGTGGGGTGGCTCGTATGGCGGCTACCTGACCGCGATGGGGCTCACGCGCAATCCGGAGCTGTTCAAGGCCGGTGTCGATGTGCACGGCGTGCACGATTGGAATGTGGGCATGCAGACGTTCGTGCCGGACATCGATTTCTACGCCGATCCCGCCGCGACGCGCACTGCATTCCTCGCGTCACCGATGGCGCAAGTGACCAACTGGCGTGCACCGGTGCTGCTCATTCACGGCGATGACGATCGCAATGTGCGCTTTGTCGAGACGCAGACGCTGATCAAGGCACTGCGCAAACAGAACGTACCGGTGGAGCAGTTGGTCTTCCCCGACGAGATCCACGGTTTTCTTCGCCACGAGTCGTGGATGCGCGCCTTCGACGCGGCGCTGGATTTTCTGGGCCGGAGGATGTGAGTCTGAGAGGGGGAGCAGACGCAGCGGCGTTCATCGATGATCATGCAGGGCGGTAGCTTTTCGGGTACGCAGGGATGGAGCATCGCCACCGCCCGAAGTGAAGTGCTGCTGGCGTAGAATGGATGGTGCCCGCGAGCTGACCGCGTTTCACGCCGGCGAGTCGACTAATTGCGCGCCCTGCGCCTGGCCCAACTACGCCCGCGCACCCGTCGCGACGGACACGCGCGACTCGACAATCTTCTGGGATAAGAGGCACCTCTGGTCGAGCTCTGAGTTGCTCTCCCATGACGCGCACGCGCGGCTACTGGTGCAGGCGTCTCGCCGGTTGGGGGCGTTGCATGAAGACGCCGGCCACACCAACGAAGCGCTGGAGCGATTTTGTCGGGTACTGGAAGAAGACCGATGCCTCGCTGCAGCTGGCGGTTAGAGCGATCAGGTAGCGTATCGCGAGGCTGCGGTCGGAGCGCGGCTAGCAGCTTGCGCCACCCGCGAGTGCGGACTAACCTCCATCTATGGAGGTGCATATGGAGCTATCAAAGAAAACCACCATTCTGCTGTCCCCAGAAACCCACAAGTACCTCACTGAGCTCGCGGCCCGGAAAGGCAAGAGCCTCGGCGAGCTCGTGCGCGAGGCCTGTGTGGCGCAATACGGTCTGGCAGACGCCGACACACGCGTGGCCGCCGTCGCCACGTTGTCGGCACTGTCACTGCCTGTGGCGTCGCCCCGCGACATGAAACGGGAATCGGTGCCCAGCCCACGCGACCTCATCCCGCCTACGCCATCGCCTACGGGATCGCGTGCCAGGCGCTGACTGGGTATGACCGGCGAGTGATAGCCGAATGATGCTCATCGACGCGAACGTGCTGATGTACGCCGCCGGCGCGGCGCATCCGAACAAGGCACCAAGCATTCGCGTGTTGGAGCGCATCGCCCGCGGCGAACTAGCGGCCACGATCGACGCCGAAACATTGCAGGAGATCCTGCATCGCTATCGCGCCATCAGGCGGTGGAACGCCGGTCGCCAGGTTTTTGATCTCGCACGCCAACTCTTCCCCAGCGTCGTACCCATCTCGGCTGAGTTGCTCGATCGTGCTCGCACGCTGCTTGACGACTATCCCGCACTGATGGCGCGCGACGCGCTGCACGCAGCGGTCGTGATGCACGAGGGGTTCGACGCGATCTGCAGCTACGATCGTGACTTCGATGTCATCAGCACGATCACGCGCGTCGAGCCGTGACCGGTCGTCGTGCCTGCGCCATGAGCACTATCTTCACTGCATGACAACACCGACCGCGGCTCAACAGCGGGACTGGATGGCGCAGTGGCGCTCCGCCGCTACGGAACTTGCGCGCGTCGGGCAGACGGAACTGGAGCATGTGGACGATCACCGCTTGTGTGACCAACGAATCGCCGCTGACGAGCGAGAAGCTCTGATAACTTTTGAGAAACCGGCCCGGCATGATTTCGACGCGCGATGCGCACGACGCGACGCCCAGTCGGCACGGTTGCCTTGCGGAAACAGGCGGCGCGGTGGTGTCCGGACCGTTGCAGCCGAACGTACCGATGATCGTCGCAAACAGAAGGCGAGCAGGCCAGCGACTCTTGGGCATCGGTTGGGGCTTCAGTGCGTTCACAAGTGGACGGGTAGGCGCCCGCTGGTGAGAAGCAGCATCGTTCCGCCGGCGGCACGACGTCGTCGCGTGTCGGCCGGCCGAGACAACGCCTGCCAGCACGGGGACTACTGACGCTGATATACGCGCACGTAGTCCACGCGCATCGGCTTCCCTGAGACGGTCGAAACTGTCGGACCGCCACCCAAGGCCGACGGCAGTGCGCCGCCGATGCTCACGTTCAAGAGGATCATGAAGCCACCGCTGGTGGCAGCGGCCCACGTTGTGGGGTCGACAGCAGTTTGTTGGATCGCATGAAAGTACGTGCCGTCGCGGTACCAGCGAATCACCTGGGGGACGACCGAGCGATCGAGCTCCGCGCGGAACACGTGAAACCCCACCTGACAGTCGCACGGAACTTCGCCGCTGGTGAGGCCGACGTACTCGTTGCACGGACCAGGTATGCTCGAGCCGCAATGCAGGGTCGCGATTGTCGTTCCGCGACCGTTCACTGCCTCCATTACATCGATCTCGCCGATGCTCGGCCAGCTCAACGGGTTATCTCGGTAGGCGCCGCCGAGCATCCATGCGGCAGGCCAGTAACCGAGCCCGTTCGCGGTGGTTACGGCAGGCAACTCTATTGAAAACTCGACTGCCAACGCACCACCGACCGGTGCGCGGAAGTCAACGCGTTGAGTTTCGATCCGGCCTGAAGTCCACCTCCCATCGACGGCGCGTAGCGGCGTAATGGCGAGGTGCCCCATCCCATCGAGCGAGACATTGTCCGCTGCTGCGGTCATCGTCTCAATCTCGCCGGTACCCCACTGGCTGGGGCCACCGGGGTACGCGGTACCCGTGTCATAGCGCCATTTGGCCTGATCGATCGGCGCGCGCTCCGCGCCGGCAAATTCATCCGCCCAAACAAGCGTCCACTCGCGCGAAGTTGTCACCGGAGGTGCCACCGGTGGTGTCACAGGCGGTAGCACTGGAGTCGGCATCGCAGAAGAACCGCATGCGCTAATCACCGCCGGAAGGACGCATCCGGCGACTCGAGCGTACCGGGCTACCGTTCGCCAAACGAGCACGGCTGACCCACGCAGCGCGCCGGGGAGTTGCCGTCGAGTGGGACCTCTATTCATTCCGAACGCCCCCTCTCGCCACCAACGCGGTAGCCGCCAGATTGCCCGTCGCGTTCAACACGGTCGCGAAGGTGTCAGGAATCGCATCAACCGCGATCAGAATTCCGACGCCCTCGACCGGGAGTCCAATGGCCAGCAGCAACGGTGCGAACATGATGAACGATCCTCGTGGAATTCCCGGTGATGCAAATCCCATGAACACTGACGCTGCCGAAACAAACGCCAACTGTGTTGTGTGCAGCGGAACATTGTAGAACCAGCTCACGAACAGCGCGCCCGAAATCCACGCGCTTGGCCCCGCGATCTTGAACATTGCCGCGGCGAGTGGCAGCACAAATCCGGTCACCGGCTTTGGCAGTTCGAGCTCTGATTCCGCTGCGGTGATCAGCGCGGGCAGCGCCGCCACCGACGAACTCGAACTGAATGCGATCACCTGCGCGGGCAATGCGGCGCGCGTGAATTTCTTTACCGGCACACCGCCGAACACCGCGACCACGGGATAGAGCAGCGCGACCACCAGCAGTGACAGCGCAGAGTAGGCTGCAATGTAGATGCCAATCGCGCCCGCGAGTGCGACGCCCGCGTGCGCAGCAAGCGGCAGCACTGTCGCAAAAATGCCGACCGGCGCGCACCAGATGACGCCGCGCACCAGGGTCATCATCGCTTCTCCGAGTGCGCGGAAAAACGACAGCAGCGTCATCCGCGTTTCGCTCGAACTTCTGGCCACCGCGACGGCAAACAAAAGCACGAACAGCACAAACGGCACCATCGCACCATTGGCCGCGGCGCTCACCGGATTGTTGGGCAGCAGTGACGTAATCCACGAGGCGAAGGTCTGTGCCTGCGCGCCGCTCGCGAGCTCACGCGCCGCCTCAACTGCGCCTGCCGGGAGCGCGGGTCGTGCACCATCCGGCAACAACGAGAACAGGAAGGGCGCCACCAGTGCGACGACGATGGCCGCACCGGCCAACAGACTGAGAAAGACCACCAGCGAACGCGCGCCCATCCGCCCGATTCCGCGGACGTCGGCGGCCGACGCGACTCCGGTGACAATCAGCGCGACGATGAGCGGGATTACCGTCATCCGAATCGCGGTCACCCAGAGCGTACCTATCGGCGCGACGGCATCGGCGACCTGAAGCGCCTGCACGCTCCCCGACGCCGCAATCGCTGCGCCGACTACCATTGCTGCGCCGAGTGCAAGTAGCACTCGCGTGCCTTCCTTCATGTGGGACGATCCGTGTGGAGAGTGGGGTGGCCGCCCAAACAACGCCTGAGCACTAGTTCTAGCAAGTCACCCGCGGTTGGTATGCTGACACAGACGGCCGCGGCGCGCGAAAGACACCTCACGCGCACGTTACGTCACGGTCGATCGAGAAAGTTCCCCTTCCGCCGCAGCAGCGCCTCAAGAAAGAAGTAGTCGGCGTACACAATGCCAACGTCGACCTCGGATGGCGCAGGACGCGAACCAACCGAGTGCGCGAGCAACGCGCCGTTCAGCGATGGCGGCGCCATATACCTGGCGGCAAGTGAAGTCAGTATCCAATCCGCGGCTGCACGATAGCGATCGCTCGACGCGGGATCTGCATAACGTGCGAGATCATACAACCCCGACGCCGCAATCGCGCCCGCTGACGCATCACGCTCTTCGCGCGGAATGGCCGGCGCTCGAAAGTCCCAGTACGGCACACCGTCAGGCGGGAGATGTGCAATGAACCAATCCGCTGCGCGCTGGGCAGCGGCAAGCAGTTCCTTGTTTCGCGTCTGACCATATGACGCGCTGAATCCATGAATGGCCCACGCCTGCCCACGCGCCCACGCCGACGCATCCGCATAGCCTTGCCAAGTGACTGCCTTCTCGAACGCGCCCGTCGTCGGATCGAACAGCCCAACGTGTGCGGTGCTGCCATCAGCGCGAAGGTGCGATTTGATCGTGGTCAATGCATGACGTTCGGCAAGCGTTGCCCACGCACTGTCACCACCATGTGAACTGGCCCAGAACAGCATCTCCAGGTTCATCATGTTGTCGATGATGACCGGATACTTCCACGAACGCCAAGCCGCCGGACCGTTCTGCGTATCCCACGATTTGATCGCACCAACTCGCGGATTGTAGCGCGTCACGAGTGAACGACTCGACTGCATCACGACATCGCGATAGTGCGCATCGCCCGTGAGCAGATATCCGCGACCGAAGCTGTCAAACATCATGAAGCCAAGGTCGTGCGTGCCCGTAGAGTTCTTGTTGCTCTCGAGCCCGGCCATCCATCGTTCAGCAAGCGTACGCCACTCCGGTGCTCTCGTTTCCTGATACAGATACCAGAGCGACCCGGCAAAGAATCCACTGGTCCACTGCGTCGCCGAACTCTGTTGCATCGCGCCACTGTTGTCGGTGGAGCGCGGATACCCCTTCGCGGGATCGAGGGCGTTGGCGGTCTTCCGCATCTGCGCGGCGGCGCGATTGAACGCCTCGGTAGCGAGTGGTTCGAGCGGAAAGTTCACCGCATCTGCGTCCTTGATGCGAGCGCCGACAGGCAGATGCGCGACGGCACTCGCAAACGCCGAGTCGCCAAGTTGCGCCGCGGCCCTCCGGTACGGAGCCATGAATTCGCCTGGTCCATTCTCGGCGATATCAGCCTTCGGAAACTTCACCGTCGAATCGGCATACGGTGCGGCGAACAACAACGCCTTCCTGATGCTGCCACCGTTCGGCGCCGTGAAGTGCCACAGATCAACACCGACATGCCGCCCCATTTCAGCGAGCATCGTGAATGCATCGAGATTGAACAGCGTGTAATGCAACGGACGCGTACGTTCCAGTTCACGATTCTGCTTGCCGTCTTTGTCGACCTGGTCCGCAATGCGCGCTTTCGCGCTTTCTCCAATGGTCTTCTTCGCCAATGCGCTGTCGCCGACAAACAGTGCGAGTGCGGCGACCTGTTCGTCGTAAAAAACGCCATGATTATTGGTCGTCAAGCGCTCTTCCGTACCATTTTTGCTTTCCAGCAACCACTTCATGTACGCGCGGCACCACGTGACCATTCCATCCATGTCACGCGCGTTCCAACTCGGCGAGCTCTCCAGCAACCGCAGCGCATCAACGAGCGCCGGCATGTCGCGCGAGTCGATGATGCCAAAGCTCCGCCCCTCTGAAACGCCCAACACCGCCTGCGCATAGTTCAAATTCGGATTCATGCGCGTCGCAGCGTCGAGAAAGAAGACGCGCAGATGCTTCGCTGCACCTTCCGCGTAGCGCGCGTCGCGACTCAGGTACCACGCAAGTGAAAGCGTGTGTACGCGTGTGATCGTCTGTTGCAACCGCAGACCATCGTGATCCTTTCGGCTTTCCGGATTCATCTGCCCATCACGATTCACAAACGGCAGTCCGTTGGGCGTGTTCGGATTGGGCCAGAAGTACGGCGCCATGCTCATATAGTCATGCTTGTCGCCACTGGGAGGAGTGCGTCCCTTCTGCATCACGCTCAACGGCTCGGCAGCGAGTGCTGCGCGTGCACCAGCCATCAACACATCGAACGTTGGTTTGAGTGCGGGTTCTCCACTCGCGAACAGCTGTCGCGACTGTGCCAGCCGATCGCCGCGCAACAGGATCGTGCGTGGCGCCCCACTCGCCGTTTGCGCACTCGCGCTCGCACTCGGCGACGCTCCACCGCTGGAATGACTCGCGCTCGCGCATCCGACTGCACCAAGCGAGAGTAGTGAACACACGCCGGCTAGACGACGGCGTGCAGGGCGATTGCCTGACAGCATCATGATGAACTCTTCGGCGAAATGTCTTTCTACAATTCCTGACGGCAGGTCGCGCCGAACAGCGCGAGTTACCAGGAACCAGGCATCAAAAAATCACGACGGACTGGAGTGAAGACGTCGATCAGTGCGCCGTCTTCGAGTGCGCGCACACCATGCACGACGTTCGTCGCAGCGTAGAAGCAGTCACCCGCAACGAGTTCGGAAGTCTGATCGCCGATCGTGACATCGAATCGTCCAGTTGCGACATACGTCGCCTGTCGATGTGGATGTTGATGCAGTGTGCCGATCGCGCCGGCCTTGAATTCCACGCGCACCACCATGAGATCAGTGCCGTGTCCAAGCACTTGTCGACGCACACCTTCACCAGTCACATCCCACGCGACGTCTGCGCCAAATACAAACGACGGCTGATTACTCACCTGTTCGCTCACTGCGCCTCCCCGACCGATGCGACAACGGACGCAGGCGCCCCCGTCGACGAGCGGACAATAAGTTCTGCGTCGAGCAGCTGACGTACCGCCGGTCGCTCGCCGCGCAGTCGTGCAAGGATGTTGTCCGTCGATCGCGCGCCGATGACATCCACGGGTTGGCGAATCGTTGTCAGCGGCACGCGCGCGCGCGCAGCGAGTTCGATGTCGTCGATACCAACGATGGATACGTCGCCGGGCACACGAAGTCCCGCGTCGAGCAGCGCGTCTTCAAGTCCGAGCGCACCAAGATCGTTGAAACAGAACATCGCTTCGGGGCGCGACTCCATCTTGGCAATTGCTCCGCCCGCCGCATATCCGGATTTGTAGTCGTTCCACTCGCCCGGAAACTCGTGCTCGAAAATGAACTTCGGATCGATCGTGAATCCCGCCGCCTGGATTGTGCTCTTGTAGCGACTCATACGAAGTTCGCCATTCAAGCTGCCGATGCTGTCGATCAAGTATCCGAAATTGCTGTGGCCGAGCGAGAGCAGATGTTCGGCAGCCACTCGGCCTGCCTCCGCGAGGTCGAGTCCGACGAACGGCACGTCGTCACCGGCTGTCCACGACACCATCGTGTACGGAAAGTCTTCGTCGTGCAGCGCCTGAATCGCTTCGTTGAGCTGAAAAGTGCGGCTCATGGAAACGATGATGAATCCGTGCACGCCGAGCACGCGCAGCCGACGGATCTGTTCTTCTTCGCGATCGAGTCGATTGGAGCTCGAGGCGAAGAGAATTCCGACGCCGAGTGCGTCAGCACGCTGTTGGGCACCGTGTGCGACGAGTGAGAAGAACGGGCTGCTCAAGTCGCGCAGTACAAATCCGATCGTTGTGGGCGCCGCGATGCCGGAGGTCGACGCCGGGCGCACCATGACAAAGGTGCCGCGTCCGACGTGACTGTAGAGCAGCCCTTCGCTCACCAGCCCGGAAAGCGCCTTGTTGATGGTGATGACCGAGACGCCGTACTCGACTGCGAGCTCCTTGTGCGGCGGGATCTGAACCCCGACCGGCATGTCACCCGACACGATGCGCCGCCGAATGTCGGCCGCGACCTGTTGGTAGAGCGGGACTGGAGCGGTGACGTCAAGTCGCAAGGGAATGGCGGAGATCGGTGGGAGCGCAGACTGGGAAAACTGGGCGGACGTTCGGTGTTCGAATTGATATTGTCAACGGAGCAAACTTTTGCGGTTTCGGATCTCCAAGGGTGACCTGAACTAGAACGAGCGATGCGCAACGAGACCTGGTCGAGCGGGTGCCACCACAATCACCGGAGCGCCGTCGGTACGACAACCTGCATGTCGGCGTAGTCCTGATTTTCGCCCCCCATCGCCCAGCAGAATGCGTAGTTGTTCGTGCCGCAGCCGGCATGAATCGACCACCCGGGCGAAAGCGCCACATCTCCGTCGCGCACGATGAGATGTCTCGTTTCGGTCGGCTCGCCCATCTGATGGAAGACGACGGCGTCATCGGGCAGATCGAAGTAGAGATAGACCTCGGTCCGTCGCGGATGCGTATGCGACGGCATCGTATTCCAGACGCTTCCGGGCTCCAGAGCCGTCATTCCCATCACCAGTTGCGCGCTCCGAATGCCTTCGAGATGCACATAGCGCGCGACGCGCCGACGATTGGCGTTCGCGGCTGATCCGATCTCGCCCGACTGCACCGCGGCCGCTGCAACACTCATCGTTGGATGGGTGGCATGCGCCGGGTAGCTGACGAGGTAGAAGCGAGCAGGCGTTGCCGCGTTGTCGCTGTGGAACAGGATTTCACGACTGCCACGTCCGACGTAAACGAGATCGCGATTACCCAGCGGGTACGCGACCCCGTCGACGGTGACAACTCCCGGCGCTCCGATGTTGAGTACGCCGAGTTCGCGACGCTCACAGAAGTAAGCCGCGAGCAGATCGGCCGGCGCGTCGAGCTGGAGCGGCGCGGTGGTTGGCACGGCGCCGCCCAGGAAAACGCGATCGAGATCGATCAGCCGGAGCGTGATCGCGCCAGGCAGAAAGAGCCCCTCGACGAGGAAGCTCGCTCGGAGCTCCGCGGTGGTCATGGTCCGGGTGCGGACGGCGTCGGGGAGCGTGTGCAGACCGGTCATCGGGCGTCGTGTTGGGGGGCGGCGACTCTCACTCGGGCGGCTCTGAGGGAGGGAAAGAACAGCGCAATGACCTGCGGCGCGACTGGCAAATCGGTCCGTGGATCGATCCCACAGCATAAACCTCGATATTGACAATATCAATATCATCACCAGTATTCACGCCGTTACGGCAAGCGGTCATCCCACCCGACCGCGATCGACCACACCGCCGCACTCCGCCCGCAGTGCCTCCCCGGAGAAACCAGGAATGAGAATACCGAGTCGATCTGCCGCGCTGTTTGCGGCGCTCCTCGCGTCTGCAAGCGTCTCGTGGGCCCAGGGGGGAACCGGGACAATTCAGGGCGTGGTCCGCTCCGAAACCCGACCCATCGAGGCGGTCACGGTAACCGTGGTCGGCACCACACTCGGAGCCCAGACCAGATCTGACGGCAAGTTCACCATCGCCAACGTCCCTGTCGGTGCGCAGGTCATCCGCACGACCCGCATCGGGTACGCGCGAAAGGACCAGCCGGTGACCATCGGCGCGGGACAGACGCAGACGGTGAACCTCGACCTGAGCGTCGCGGCGTTTGCGCTCGAGCAGATCGTTGTCACGGGCTACGGCTCGTCGGAGCGGCGCGACGTGACGGGGTCGATCTCGTCCGTGTCGAGCGCGGACATCGCGACGCTTCCTGTGCCGCGTGTCGATCAGGCCATCTCCGGTCTGGTCGCTGGCGTGCAGGTGCAGACGACCAACTCGCAGCCTGGCTCCGAGATGCGCATCCGCATTCGCGGTGGCAACTCGCTCAACGGCAGCAACGAGCCGTTGGTTGTCGTAGACGGTGTCATCGGTGCCGATCTCAATCAGATCAATCCGAACGACGTCGAATCGGTTGACGTGCTGAAAGACGCGTCGGCAACGGCGATTTACGGTGCGCGTGGCGCGAACGGTGTCATCATGATCACCACCAAGCGCGGCGCGCCGGGCTCGATGCGCTTCACGTATTCGGGCTATACCGGTTCGCAGAACATCTCGAAGCACATCGAACTACTCGATGCGAACGAGTTTGCGAAACTGTTCATGCGCAATCCGAATCACGACAAGACGGTCACGCTCGACACGACAGCAACGCTTTCGTCAACCGATTGGCAGAACTCCGTCTTCACGACGGCGCCAATCCAGAGTCATGACATTCGCGTTACGGGTTCCAGCGGCGGCACGAGTCTGATGGCTGGCGCGTCGCTCTTTCAACAGGATGGAACCGTCTCGAACTCTGCGTTCAATCGCGGATCGGTACGCTTCAACCTCGATCAGAACCTCGGCAGCAAACTGCAAACCGGAATGCGAGTGACCTTCAGTCGCTCCACCGGTAGCGCAGTGCGTGTGAACGACGGCTACGGCACGGCCGGTGGTCCAGTCACGATGGCCGCGCTACGTTGGTCGCCCACGATTCCGATCTTTACGGCAGACGGCAGCTACAGCCCGCCGTTGCTGACGTCGCAGGCGATGGACAATCCGCTCGCGATTGTGAGTCTCCTGAACAACAAGACGACGCAGGACTATCTGCTCGGCAATCTATACGCGAACGTCACGTTGCTCCCCGGTCTGAAACTGCGCTCGAGTGTTTCGTACACGTCCAACGACGGCAAGCAACAGGTCTACACATCGCGGCTGCTGCGCGCGGCACTCGGTTCCGGTCAGGCGAATATCAACGGCGTCGTGTTCACCACCTTCCTCGCCGAAAACACGCTCACCTATCACAAGCGGCGCGGGAAGAACGACTTTACTGTGCTTGGTGGTGTAACGGCACAGAGCAGTAAACGGGACAGCACAACTGCACAGGGCATCGGGTTCACCAGCGATCTGCTCGGCTACAACCGACTGAACCTCGCTCAGACGATCACTGCCGGCTCGAGCTCGGGGAGCGATCGATTGTTGTCCGGCTTTACGCGTGCCAACTACTCGTACGGCGGCAGGTATCTGCTCACAGCGACGTATCGCGCGGACGGCGCGTCGAAGTTTGCGGTCAACAACAAGTGGGCCTACTTCCCGTCGTTTGCAGCGGCGTGGCGCGTCAGCGACGAAGAGTTCTTCCGTAAAGCGTTGCCGAGTGTCAGCGAGTTCAAACTGCGTGGTGGTGTTGGTCGCACCGGTAGCGATGCGGTGAATCCGTATCAGTCGCTCGGCGCGTGGAGTGTGGGCGCGGCGTACGATCTTGGCACGACGACGTTCAACAACGGCGCGAAGCCGAGTCGCAATGCGAATCCCAATCTGCGCTGGGAGACCACAACGCAAACGGACGCGGGTTTTGATATCGGTCTGTTCAGCAACCGCGTCAGCATCACCGGCGATGCATACAAGAAGACGACGCGCGATCTGTTGTACGCGAAGCTGGTGCCGTACTACACCGGCTACGCGAGTTACATCACCAACATCGGCTCGGTCGCGAACAAGGGTGCGGAGCTGGCCGTCGACACCCGTATGAACGTCAAGGCCTTCGACATTCACCTCGGCGGAAACATCGCGTTCAATCGTAGCAAGGTGCTCGATCTTGGCGGTGACAAGGAGTTCTTCGTCAATGGCGTGAACACGTCGCTGCCGACGTTTATTCCCGGCGGCATCGTTCGGATCGGTCAGCCGCTTGGCAATTTTTTCGGCTACATCTGGGATGGCATCTTCCAGACGACAGCGGAAGCAGCTGCGAGTGGACAGTCGGGCGCAGTGGCCGGTGGCATGAAGCTGCATGACGTGGACGGCGACGGAAAAATCTCGACGACCGATCGTGTCATTCTCGGCAACGCACAGCCCAAGTACACGTTCGGACAAAACGGCAGCGTTGCGTTTCGTGCATGGTCCTTGAACTACGTGCTGCGGGGTGTGCAGGGGCAGAAGGTTGCCAACCTGAATCGTCAGGGAATGGAAACGCCGGGTGATGCGACGAACACGTTGCGCAACACGCTGAACTACTGGACGCCCGGCAGCGGAATTCAGAACATGACTGGCATTGGTATCGCGCCGTTCAATGCGATGACATCGCGTTGGGTGGAAGACGGATCGTTTGTGCGGCTGCAGAACGTGACGCTGACATGGGCGGTGCCGCAGCGACTCGCGGGACGTGTGAACATGTCGAGTCTGCGCGTCTATCTGAGCGGTCAGAACCTCGTCACGTGGACCAAGTACTCGTGGTACGATCCCGAAGCCAGCTCGCGCGGTACGAGCGACCTGCAAATCGGCTGGGATGATTCAAGCTATCCGGGCGTGAGAACCTTCACCTTCGGCCTGAACGTGGCCTTCTAGGAGACATGAGAATGAAACTGAGATACCTCACCCTGGCGGTCATTGCCGTTGCACTCCCGCTGGTATCGTGCAGCGACTTCCTGGATGAAAAGCCTGCGGACTTCTTTACGCCGGAAAACTTTCCGTCGACGGAGTCCGATCTGCGAATCGCGTTGGGCGGCATCGACGACTGGTATACAGGCGGTGCGAATCAGGCGTACTACATCCGCGGTTGGCCGATGATTTCGGAAGTGCCGTCGGAACAGACGATTCTGATCAACAACACGACCGATTCGAAGTACGAGCAGGATACGTACACCTACAACTCGGGTAACGAGTGGCTCTTTCGTGTGTGGGCGCAGATGTACGGCGCGATCGGCCAGGCGAATCTGCTGATCGATCGCATTCCCACGATGACCGGCGTGCCGCAGGCGGTGAAAGACCGGTACATGGGTGCAGCCAAGTTTCATCGCGCGTTGAACCACTTCAACGGGGTGCGCGTGTGGGGCGATATTCCGTTGCAACTCAAGCCGGTAACTGATTTCGCGACCGCTGGCAGCACGGTGCGTGCGCCTATCGCCGACGTGTATGCCGCGATCGCTGCGGATCTCGTTGACGCCGTGAAGCTGTTGCCGGTGAAATGGCCCGACTCTGCGACGCCGGATGACGGTCGTCCGACGCGCGGCGCCGCAGGTACGATGCTCGCCGATGTCTACGCGAACATGTCAGGTGAGCCGCTCAAGCAAAACAAGTGGGCCGATGCGGCCGCGGCCGCGCAGGCCGTCATCGACAGCAAGGCGTACAGTCTGGTTCCGGATTTTTCGCAGCTATGGTTGGTGAAGAGCAAGAACGGTCCGGAGCACGTCTACTCGATTCAGTTCGAAGGCTTGATCCGCAATCTGTTCACGACGCAGTCGCGGCCGAGCGGTATCGGTGCAGAGAGCGGCTCGAACTATTGGTGTACGACTCCGGAGTTCATGGAGACGTTTCTCAACACCGATCTGCGGAAGAAGCCCACGTTTCTCACGTCGGCCACTGTTGGCGCCACGACGTTCAACTACGCGACGGTTGGCGCGGCGAAGGGCTTCGGTGACAAGAGTCCGCGTTTTCCGAGGCCGATGCCATACTACGGCAAGTTCTACGACAACGGCGGGCAGTCCATCACCCTCAATGCCGGTCGCTCGAATCTGAATTGGCCGGTGTACCGCTACGCGGAGACGCTGTTGTTGCAGGCGGAGGCGGAGAATGAGGCCCGTGGACCGGCGAACGCATACGTCGCATTGAACGCGGTCCACACGCGTGCCGGATTGCCGCCGCTGTCTGGCTTGTCGCAGGCAGAATTCCGTGATGCCGTGCGTCAGGAGCGAAGCTGGGAGCTTGCGTTTGAATCCAAGCGGCTGTTCGATCTCAAGCGCTGGGGACTGTATGCGAGCGTTATCAGCGCCGACGGTGTGTCCAGGATCGGCTGGAAACCGACGAACATCTGGGCCGCAATTCCGCAGCACGAAATCGACATCAATCCCGGCATCAAGCAGAACCCCGGATATTGATGCGACTGCGCGTCCCGTAGCCGCCGGTGAAACCGCTACTGTGTTCGTACCAGCGTGAACTCCACACCGGCCGGCCCGGCACCGCCGGCCGATGTGCCAAGAACCGTTGCCAGCCCAGACGCCGCAACTCGGAAACGCATGTAGCCGGCACCGCCGCTCGACAGCGAAACGGTGAGAGGTGCACTCAGCAGTTGTTGCGTGCGCAGCGGGAAGAGTTTGGTCTGCTGCAGCGGCGCCAGCACTGACCGATAGTTCCAACTCGGACTCGAATAGATCGCCGCCGCGCCGATTTGCGCGTCGTCGGCAAACTGGGCAACGGCCCAATCGCGAGTGATGGCTGAGATGTCACCAAACACGCCGCTGAAGTTGCCGGCGCCCGACAGACTGGAGTTGATCAGCGCGCGCCAAGTGTCGATCTCCGAGCCGCCCTTTCGGTCGCCGGCGTAGCGCAGTAGCTGCCATGCTGCACCGCGCGTCGCGAGTAAATCGCTTGCGGAGTATGGCGCATTGCTCTCGGGCGCGAGCAGATAGTCGGAGAGGTTCAGCATGTTATCGACGACGTACGTGTTTGCCGCGTCCAACTGCGCCTGCGACGACAGCAAGGCATCGATCGCGAGATTCGTGCGTGGACCGTTCCCCGACACACGGTAGTACATCAATTCTTCCGCGAGGTGACTCAACCCTTCGTTGAGCCACACCTGCTCGAACTCGGTTGCGTCGGTGAGATATATGCGACGACCGGCGTTGATCAGATGCTGAAACTCATGCACCAGCGTAGGTGCAACAGCGTTGTACACACTGGACTTTGACGCGTAGTTGCCATTGATCGTGCGCTGGGGATCGGGCACGGGCATGTAGAACATCTCGCCTTCGTTGCTCGCCTGACAGCCCTTGCTGGGATCGGCCGAAAACAGATCGCGCGCGGTGAAGAACCCACCAATCACGACACCTGCTGGTGCCGGCGTAGCGTTCACGGCCGGCGTAAAGAAGATCGCGACGCGCTTGTCGTTGTCGATATCGGTGGGTGCGCCAAAGTTCACGGTGTCGACGGCATAGCCGAGCGTGTCGAATGCGGTGCCGAGAGCAAGGAGATCTGCGTCCGTGAATCCGCCGGCGGGTGAGAGCGTGTCGATCAGCACCAATGTGTGCGGCAACACGGCAGCGACACGCGCGCCGCGCAACTGTTTAGCCGCGGTGCAGAGGTTGCCCGCACTCGTGGCATTGATCGAAACGATCAAACCAACGCTCGGATTGGCTGGAATGCCCGTGAGGCGCGCCCCGGCGAAGCGTCGGCTCTTGGCTAACGAGAACGGCAACTCGCGCTGTTCACGCTGACGCAGCGCGACGTCGGACCAACGTTGTGACGGTGCACGCATCTGAAGCGCACTCCCGTTCGAAAAGATCGACATCGCCGAGACCGCCGGTGGAGCGATGCTCGCGGATGTACCGGTACCAGACAACGTGATTGGAACGGACGCTGACGATGCTGAGGTCGACCCGTTGAATGGAATCAGCACGTACTCTGCAGCGCTCGATGTACCACCAAGGCACAATGACGCTTTTTGTGCAGCGTTCAACTGTACAACCTGTCCAACGGTCAACTGGAGTGCGCTTGCAGCGGTACACACGCCAGGTGTTGTCGTCCCGGTTGCCGTGAATGTGACTGATGGAAGGCCAGTACTTGATGCGGTGACCACGTTCGCGCTTGCGGACGGACCGGCAGTCCATCGCGTAACGCGCGCCGCCGCGGTAGCGTCGGAAACGAACGCCCAGTCGCTCAGCGTGCCGCCCCCCGTCGTGACGCGAAAGAGCACGGACACGCCAGCGACTGGGTTGCCGAATCGATCGACGGTGCGGACCGCCGGTGGCAGCGTAACGATTCCGCCGATCTGCACGACCTGGGAATCAGGCGCGAGACGCGCCAGCGCAGCAACAGCACCTGGAGTTGCCGTCGCCGTGAATGTCGCGAACACGATCGCGGCGCCGGTAGCGGGATTCACTGCGCGCGCTTCAACGCGCTGACTGTCCGCTGCGACGGTGCCCAGTGTCCAGCGTTCGGCGGCGCGCCCCTGGGCATCAGTGATTGATGCGCCGGCGAAGACGGTCCCATTGCCTGAGACGATACGAAAGTTCACCACCTGGCCGGCGATGACAGCACCGGCCGCATCGGTCACGCGCACAGTCAGCGCTTGCGGGAGTTCGGTACCAACTCTACCCGTTTGCGTGTCGCCACCCGTGACCTGCATGCGCGCGGGGAACGGGATCGTCGGCACGACAGCAACGCTCGGCGCTCCGCCCTCACAGGCAACGAGCGTGGCGAGAGCAACGGTCAGCGTTGCGCGAAGCGCATTGGATGTTGGCATCTGGCGAAACTGGAGGCTTCGATCGGGGAGCGGCGAGAATGGGACGAGGGCCTCATGAGCTATGCGGCTTCGCGAATATGCCGCTGCGGAGGGGCCAGACAAGAGGCACGGTGCGATTGGCGTATCAAACGCGCTGTGTATCCCGTTTGAAGAGCAACATCGCGCCAATCCCAAAAGCCAGTGTCCAGATCACGACACCCACGACGGCCCAGAGCGTCAATTCACCGTTGAGCGGTGCACGGGCTACCACGCCAACTCCATACATCGGTGTGTAGTGGGCGATCTCCTGCAATGCCTTGGGGAGCACCTGCAACGGGATGAAAATTCCGCCGAACATCGCCATCACGGCCAACATCGGTCCGATGAACTGCATCACGTTCTCGGCCGGCACCAGATAGCCCATGAACAGACCGAACGCTGCGAACACAAACGACGCGGACCACGCCGAGACCGCAGATAGCAGCCACTGCGCCATCGTCAAATGCACACCGCTGAACGAACCGACAATGAACGTCGATGTGATGGCCAGCGCGCCGAGGACCATCGACACGAGCACTTTCATGGCGATGTAGGCGACCGGTGAAAGCGGCGTGAGTCGCAACTGTCGACTCCACCCAAGACTGCGCTCGAGCGCGACTGCAGCACCACCGGACGTGGTGCCAACGATCGCGCCATACACGGCCATGTTGATCATCACGAAGGTCAGGACTTCCGGACCTCCACGTCGTCCACCCACGATCCCGAACAGATAGAAGAAGATGTTCGGAAAGATCAGGATGAAGAACAGGGTGCGACGATTGCGCAGCACACGACGGATTTCGAGCCGGATTGCGGTGGTGTTGAACCCACCGAGCGGCGGAATGCGACGCACGTCGTCAAGGAGGTTGCTTTCGATCGTGGTCGCCATCATGCGGTTCCAGCCAGTGTGGGCATCGAGGATGGCGCATCGTCTGACGTCAGCGCGACGAACGCGGCTTCGAGATTTTGCGCAACGACCTCAAGATCGCGCGCGTCGGTTTCGGTCAGCAGATAGCGTGCAACCGCATCGGAATCGGTGCACTGCAGCAACACACTGTCGCCGCGCACTTCGGCCTGCAGAACGCCGGGCAGTGTTTGCAACAGTGCGAGCGGTGCGTTAGGCAACGTCGCACGGATGGTTCGTCCGCTGGCGAGCGCCTTGATCGCCGCGGTCGTACCGTCGGCGACAATGCGTCCCTGTCGAATGAGTACGATGCGATCCGCGTGCGCATCGGCTTCGTCGAGATAGTGCGTGGCGAAGAGAATCGTGCGGCCGCGTTTGGCGTCGCTGCGAATCGCGTCCCAGAACTCGCGACGTCCTTCGACATCCATGCCGGTCGTCGGTTCGTCGAGTACCAGTAGTCGCGGATCGGACAACAGCGCGATCGCAAAGCGCAGTCGCTGTTGCTCGCCTCCTGAACACTTGGCCACGCGCCGATCGGCGATGTGCGTTATCCCCGCGCGCTCCAACACTTCGGCGACCGGGCGTGAGTTGCCGAAGAGTGAGCCCATGAACTGAACGGTTTCGCGAACCGTGTAGTCTTTGAGCAGTCCACCCGACTGCATAACCGCTGACACTTCGCCGCGCGCCACCGCATCACTTGCGGACTTGCCATAGACACGCACGGTACCCGAGTCGGGTCTGGCGAGGCCGAGCAGCATGTCGATCGTCGTCGTCTTTCCCGCACCATTGGGTCCGAGAAACGCGACGATTTCACCCGGTTCGATCTGCAGTGACAGTTCATCGACGGCAGTAACCTGACGATAGCGCTTCGTCAGCTTGTTCAGGTCTACGGCGAGCACAAAACTCCGAGTCGAAGGGGTCGTGGCTGTCCACGGCATACGCACAGCGATCAGTACGCGGTGTGACACCGATCTGATTCAGCAGGCGCGCGAGCTAACGCCCGATCATTCTGAGCGCCCACTTGTACAGTTCCACGTAGCGGTCGGCGGACACCGCCCACGAATTCTCCTCGCGCATGCCGCGCTCGCGAAGCAGTGCCCAGCTGTCCGTGTCACGGTACACGGTCAACGCGCGTAGGATTGCCTGAACGAAGTGGCGTCCGTCGTACGGATGAAAACGAAAACCGTTGCCCTCGAAGCCTTCGCGAACCGTGTCGTTCAAACCGCCGGTCGCCCGTACGATCGGCACACTCCCATAGCGCAGTGCGATCATCTGGCCGAGTCCGCACGGTTCGAAGCGCGACGGCATGAGAAACGCGTCGCTGCCGGCGTAGATGCGTTGCGCGAGCGGAATGTCGAAGCCGATCTGCACCGCGACACGATCGGGATACTTGCGCGCGTGGTAGCGAAAGAGATCCTGTAACGCGGCGCTTCCTGCACCGAGCACCACCAGTTGTGCATCGGTCTCGTTCATCAGCCAGGGCACCAGCGCTCCGAGCATGTCGAGCCCTTTTTGTTCGGCCAACCGGGAGACGATGCCCAGAAGTGGGGTGTCGGCGACAACGTCGAGTCCGAGTTCCTGTTGCAGCGCACGTTTGCAGACGAGCTTTCCGCTGATATCGTCTGCGTTATAGTGTTGCGCGATGTGCGGATCGGTGGCCGGATCGTACGTGTCGGTGTCGATACCGTTCAGAATGCCCGTGACGCGTTCACGTCGCATACGCAACAGCCCGTCGAGTCGTTCGCCGTACTCGCCGGTCATGATCTCCTCTGCGTATGTCGGCGACACCGTGCTGACCATGTCCGCGTGCAGAATCCCGCGCGCCATGAAGTTGAACGAGCCGGCGATCCCGGCGCCCATTGCGTTCTCCAGCATACCGCCTTCACTGAGCCCGGCGAGCCCGAGTGCGGCGGGGCTGAATTGCCCCTGATACGCCAGGTTGTGAATCGTGAAGACGGTTGCGATGTGGCCGAAGGTATAGGCGTAGAAGGTCTTGATATAGTTGGGTACCAGCGCGGCATGCCAATCGTTGACGTGCACGACATCGGGTTGCCACCCTTCCACTTCGCGCAGATGCTGCATGAGTGCGAGCACGCCGCGCGCAAAGAGAATGAATCGACGATCGTCGTCGCGATCGCCGTAAATCGTTGCGCGTTCGAACGCGGCTGGAATGTCGAGCATGTAGATGGGGGTCTCAGCGATTCGCTGGTCGCGCTTGGCCGCAGCGTTGGCTCCGGCCTTCTGGCTCTGGGCGACCTTCCAGACGCGCAGCTCTTCCTGCCGTTCGCCGGCGGGCAGGAAGCACGACGCGATCGGCCCATCGACGGGGATCCCCTTTTCGCGCAGCTCGCGGAAGCGGGGCATGACCACACGGACATCATGGCCGGCCTCACGGAGGGCGGGCGGGAGTGCACCCGCGACGTCGGCGAGGCCGCCGGTCTTGATCAGCGGTGCGACTTCGGCGGCAACGAAGAGGACTTTCATTGACCCATGTTACGCATCGCCACGGCGAGTTGGCGAGGGTTTTGTCGCATTCCCCCACTAACGCCACGGAGGACAAGGGCGCAAACTCACCGCTGGGCTGAGGCCATGCTGTTCTCCTGACAACACCGACCATCGAGTCGCGCGCTATGCACAACCCGCACCGTCCCGGCACGATCGCACGTACCGCCATGGCCTACGTCCTTGCCGGTGGGCGAGGATCTCGGCTGTACGAACTCACGGATCGTCGCGCGAAGCCTGCCGTATACTTCGGCGGCAAGACGCGCATCATCGACTTTGCGCTGTCGAATGCGCTGAACTCAGGCATTCGTCGCATCGGTGTTGCAACGCAGTACAAAGCGCACAGTCTGATTCGACACCTGCAGCGCGGCTGGAACTTCCTGCGCCCCGAGCGCAACGAAAGCTTCGATATTCTCCCCGCGAGCCAGCGCGTGTCCGAGACACAGTGGTACGATGGCACCGCCGACGCCGTCTTTCAGAATATCGATATCATTGAAGCGTACAATCCGGAGTTCATGGTGATCCTGGCCGGGGATCACATCTACAAAATGGACTACGAGTTGATGTTGCAGCAGCATGTCGATCAGAACGCCGACGTCACAATCGGATGCCTCGAGGTGACGCGCAGCGAGGCGACCGGCTTTGGTGTGATGCAAGTGGATGCGTCCGATCGCATCGTGTCGTTTCTCGAAAAGCCCGCCGACCCCCCGGGCATTCCGGGGAGCCCCGACATGGCGCTCGCGAGCATGGGGATTTACGTCTTCAAGACGACGTTCCTCTTCGAGCTGCTCAAACGCGACGCGGCCGACCCCGAATCGAGCCGCGACTTTGGCAAGGACATCATTCCGTATGTCGTCGCGAGCGGAAAAGCAGTCGCGCACCGGTTCAGCACTTCGTGCGTCAAGTCCGACACCGAACACGACGCGTACTGGCGCGACGCGGGCACCATTGACGCATACTGGGAAGCGAACATCGACCTGACAAACGTCGTTCCGTCGCTCGATCTGTACGATCACAACTGGCCGATCTGGACCTACGGTGAAATCACGGCGCCGGCCAAGTTCGTCCACAACGAAGATGCGCGCCGCGGCCTTGCACTCAACTCACTCGTCTCCGGCGGCTGCATCGTGTCCGGCGCGCGCATTCACAAGACGCTACTCTTCACCGGCGTAAAAGTGCATTCGTATGCATACCTCGATGGGTGCGTCGTCCAACCGTATGTCGACATTGGACGTTCGGCGCGTCTGCGCAACGTGGTCATAGATCGTGGCGTGCAGATTCCGTCGGGACTCGTGGTTGGGGAAGATCCGGCGGTGGACGCGAAGCGGTTCAGGCGTACCGAACGCGGCACGGTACTGATCACGCAGCCGATGCTCGACCGCTTGTACGGATAATAGGATGCCTCCCGAATCCAACGCAGAATCACTCCTCGCGCAGCTCGACGCGGATCTCGAAACGGATACCACACTCGCCGCGGCCGAACCGCTGCTGGCGTTGGCCGCCGAGTATCTGACGTCGACGCGAACCGGCGAGGGGCCGGTGTCGACGTGGCATTCGGCGCAGACCATTGTCGACCGGCTCGAAGCCGAGTTGCCGCGGAAAGGCCGGCCACTGGTCGACGTCGCGCGTCGTCTGGCAATGCATCTGCTCGAAGATGTGAATCGACTCGCGCATCCGATGTACATCGGACATCAGGTGTCCGCGCCGCTGCCTGCGGCGGTGTGGACCGACGCCGTGATCAGCGCGTTCAATCAGTCGTTGGCTATCCGCGAGATGTCGCCGTCGTTTACGCCACTGGAACGACAGGTCGTGGCGTGGATGACCGACCTGGTAGGGTGGGATGAGCACGCTGGCGGCACGATGACATCGGGCGGGACGGAAGCGACGCTCACTGCGCTGCTCGCCGCACGATCGCGCGCGATCCCGAACGTGTGGACGCACGGTATTCCACCGCATGCGCCGGTACTGGTCTGCGGCGAACATACCCACTACGCGGTGACACGCGCGGCTGGTGAGCTGGGACTCGGCCTGCAACGCGTGGTCGTGATTCCGTCCGTCGGTCACCGCATGGATGTTGTGAAGCTGCGCTCCAAGCTCAAGCAGTTGCAAAGCTCGCGAATCGGGGTGATGGCCATTGTTGCGACGGCCGGATGCACCGCGACGGGAAGCTTCGACGACATCAATGCGATCGCCGATGCCTGCGCTGAATTCAAAGACGCGCACGGCGAGCTTTGGCTGCATGTCGACGCCGCGCACGGTGGCGCAGCGCTGATGTCGAGTGAGCAGAGGCATCGCGTGGCCGGAATCGAGCGGGCGCGATCGATCGCCTGGGATCCGCACAAGACGCTGCTGCTGCCACTCGCGGCCGGGCTGCTGCTGATGCGAAATGAACGGGATCTCGACGGTGCGTTTTCGCAGACGGCGCCGTACCTGTTCAACGGTACCGACGATGCGCGTGCCTGGGATATCGGACCGCGCAGCTTTCAATGCTCGCGGCGCGCTGATGTCCTCAAGCTCTACGTCGCCATCGAGCGATATGGTGCCGACGCGCTGGCTGCGCTCTACGATCGGTTGTGCGCGCGTGCGCGTGCATTCCACGCCATGCTCGCCGCGCGTGAGGACTTCAAACCGCTGCACGAGCCGGAATCCAACATCCTGTGCTTTGCATGGGTGCCGAAGGACGTCCCTCCGTCCAAGCTCGACGAAGTCACCGACGCCCTGCGCGAACGGTACAACCGCTCCGGGCGTGGCTTCATCACGGTGACGACGCTCGACAACCGTCGCGTGTTGCGCATTACCGTCATGAATGCGCGGACCACCGACGAGCACCTCGAAAAGCTGATCGTCGGCCTTGTCGCTGAAGGCAAGGCCGTACTGGCACACGCGGGATACTGACCAACTGTCATGCACAAACGTGTTATGTACATCGTTCTCGCTGCGATTCAAATCGTAGCGGCCCATTCGCTCGTTGCGCAAAAGCCTCCAAGTCGTACCGGTGGATCGCGTGTGGGCATCGACGTGCTCCATTATGAGTTTCGGGTCGACTTTCCACCGCGCCCCTTCCCGGACACAATTCGGTTTGCGGCGACGGCGACGTTCAAGCGCGCGGCGGGCACCAACGCGGATGCGGTTTCATTGGACCTGACGCGTGCGCTTCACGTCGATTCCGCGCAGGTGGGCGGCGCGCGCGCCGACTTCACGCGTCCGGGGGATTCGGTGCGCGTTGCGCTGCCACGTAACGCGCGCGACACAATCAACGTCACGGTCTTCTATCGCGGCCTGCCTGCTGACGGACTGATCGTACGACGGGATTCCGCACTTGGCTGGACGGCATTCGGCGACAACTTTCCCGATCGCGCTCGGCAGTGGCTCGCCACAGTCGATCATCCATCGGACAAGGCCCTCGTCGATTGGATTGTGCGGGCACCGGCGACGCACCGGGTGATTGCGAACGGCGAACTCGTCGAAGAATCGCCGGAGCCGGGCACATCGGCGGTCCGCATGGTGCGCACGCACTGGCGTACGGCGCGACCGATCTACACGGCCGTGATGGTGATCGGTGTCGCGCCATTTGCGGTGGTCGAACTTGGTGCGAGCGCCTGTGGACTGGCTGAGTTGCCCGGGTGTGTAAATCAGTCGGTGTGGACCAGTCCTGCGCAGCGGGCCGTCATACCAGGATCGTTTGCGCGGGCAGGGGAGATCGTGGCGCTCTTTTCGCGTCTCGCCGGGCCGTTCCCGTATGAAAAGTTGGCGCACGTTGCATCGTCGACACGCTACGGTGGGATGGAGAACGCGGCGGCGATTTTCTACGCGGAAACATTGTTCAAACCGGGCTCACCCGGTGAAAGTCTGATCGCGCACGAAACGGCGCATCAGTGGTTCGGCGATGCGGTGACGGAGCGTGAGTGGCCGCACGTGTGGTTGTCAGAGGGCTTCGCCACCTACTTTGCTGCACTCTGGAGCGAGCATGCCCGCGGGGATAGCGCGCTGCGCGTCGATCTCACGAAGATGCGCGCAACGGTTCTCAAGGCCGCGATCACCGTGGACAAACCAGTGATCGACGAAACGCTCGACGATGTCGGTCGCGTGCTCAACAGCAACGTCTATCAGAAGGCGGGATTCGTGTTGCACATGCTGCGACGCGAGATCGGTGACTCCGCCTTCTTCCGGGGCGTTCGCGCGTATTACATGGCGCATCGACACGGCAACGCGCTGACCGCAGACCTCGAATCAGAGCTCGAGCGCACCTCGGGGCGCAAACTTGATTGGTTCTTCGACCAGTGGATGCGTCGGCCGGGCTTCGCGGAACTGGAGACGCGATGGGGGTGGAACGCCGCGTCGAAACAGCTGCAGGTTACGGTGGTGCAGGGAGACCGGTTCGCACCGTATCGCCTGTCGCTCGCAGTCGATGTCACCGATGCTCAAGGGGTCAAGAAACGCATCCGCATCACCGTCCCGGCCCAGCAAACGTCGAAGATCATAGTACCGGTCGTGCTGGCAGAATCACCAAAATCGGTCGTCTTCGACGCGGACGTGTCGATACTCGGGAGCATCCAGACGCGTTAGCCGGTGGAGGTGAAGTCGATGTGATGCAGGGCTCGCCCTTGCCGTGTTGCGTCACTTCGCCCCTCATTGGTTTCGCAGATCCTGAAGCGCAGATTACGCGTGGGCCTCCGTCAACCCTCGCTCATTTCCCACGGAGACGGGTCGCTGTACCCGCCTGCCTTTGCCTCGATATGTCGCCTGCAATCCTTGGCCTTAGCGCCGCCGTTGCTGCACTGATCCTGATCCCGGTCGTCGCCTGGCTCTGGATGAATCGCGCGCCGAAGCTGGGGCGGGAAAGTTCCGGTGTCTTGCCGCTGTTTACGGGCTCGGGGATGACGATCGCGAACGAGGAGCCGGACGGCGCGGACGGCGACGGGGTCGATCATGATCGCGCCGCCCGGGACGAGGCCAATCGCGCCGCGCGCAACGCGGCCAAGCCAACCGCACCCGTGCGGCCGGCTATGGTGCAGCCGGCGATCCCGCAGGCCCCGATCCCGCAGGCCGCGATCCCGCAGGCCGCGATCCCGCAGGCCCCGATCCCGCAGGCCCCGATCCCGCAGCCGCGCCGGGTTGAGGCGAGCGAACAGGCTCCGCCGCCCAGGCCGCCGCCAACGATTCGAACCTTCAATACATCGCGCCCATCCGTTGCGCCGGATGACAGCGTCGCGCGACCGCCGGTTGACCGGCAGATCATTCAGTCCAATCTGCCAACCGAAGGGACGTTGCAGTTTCTTCCCGGACGGCTCGAGATCGCCTCCGGGCAGGAGCGCGGCCGCGAAATTCGCTTTGTTCGGCTGCCTGGACCCAACGGCACCGAGTTTACGTTTGGACGCGGCGAAGGTGAGCAGTACAAGCACATTCAGTTGAGCGATCAGACGGTCAGTCGGCAGCATGCGCGCATGCGATTTCACGAAGGACGATGGTATCTGCTCAGTCTTTCGCACACCAACCCGGTTATTCATGTCGGACGCGCGCTGGCAGTCGGTGAAGAGCACGTGCTGGATGATGGAGACCGGATCGAAATGGGCGAGGTGTTGTGTACGTTCAAGAATCGTTGAACTCCTCGATGAATTGCCCGAACGTCGCGTACGTTGACTTCAGGTAGTCCGGGCCCGATGAGCGACGACAGCTACGAGAACGAGGTCGGTGACCTCGGTGATGCATACCTGCTGCTCGGCGAGCTTGGGCGCGGAGCCAGTGCAATCGTCTACCGCGCGCAGGACAGATCGCTGCTGCGCGAAGTGGCCATCAAGGTCGTGCGTCCCCGTCTCTCCGAGTCAGGCGAGGAGGCCTTGGCGCGTCTCGCACGCGAAGCGCGCACGGTCGCGCGGCTGCAACACCCGAACATCGTCACCGTGCATGCGGTGAAGCGACTGCGCGACGGCGGGCTCGCGTTGGTGATGCAGCTGATTCCAGGTCGCACACTCAAACAGGCGCTCGCGGAAGACGGCGCGTTTACCCCCGCGCGCGCTGAGCGCGTGGTGAAGGACATTGCGGAAGCGCTGGCGTATGCGCACGCACATGGCGTGGTGCATCGCGATGTGAAGCCGGAGAACATCTTTCTTGATTCAGAGTCAGGGCGCGCGCTGCTCAGCGACTTCGGCATTGCGCACTCGACGGAATTTGATTCGCGACTGACGATGGACGGCGCGGCGATTGGAACGCCCGCGTACATGGCGCCCGAACAGATCGACGGTTCGTCGGCGAATGCGCGTTCTGATCTCTACAGCCTCGGACTTGTCGCATGGGAGCTCTTGACGGGCGAGCGGCCGTGGGAGGGCGAGGCACTCTACAACGTCATCTTCAAACAGAAGTACGAAGATCTGCCCGCGATCGATGCACTGAGACCGGGCGTAGTACCGCCGCGTCTGCAGTACATCGTCGAGCGCATGATGCAGAAGCGTCCTTCGGCGCGCTGGGCCGGCGCAGATGGATTGCTCGCCGCGCTCAACAACTGGGTTCTGCCCGGCGACTGGAAGCAGTGGGAAGAGTCGCACCGTCGTCGGCGTGAAGCACTGAAGACAAAGCCGCGTGCAAGATCGGCGGTCACCGATGGTGCAAGTGCCGCGACCGTGCGCTTTGTGCGTCCCGCCGATGGTCCGGCCATTGTCGCTGCGCTGAATGGCGAGATCGCCCCACCGACAGCACCGGCCGCCGTCACGACGGCCGCTTTCGACGATGAGGCACCGTCGTGGGCAACGACTGCCCATGCGCCTTCGCGTTGGCGCAGGTGGGCGGGAGTCTCGGGGCTCGTGCTGCTGGTTGCAGGGGGCGCGGCGGCCACGTACGCACAGCGACAGGGATATTTCGGAACGCGCGCAACACATACCTCCACACTTACAGACTCCCGCGCGGTGGAGTTACCCGTCGTGACGCCGCGCACGAGCGATACCACGGTCAAGGCGCCGGACGCGACGTCGTCCTCGACAATCGGCGGCGCGGCCGCAAACGCAACGAGTAGCGTGAGCGGTGGTGCGGCAGTCGGTGCAGGAGTCGGTGCAGGAGTCGGTGCACCAAACAGCGCGGCCGCGCCGAATGCCGCCGCGCGCCCCGAACCACTCAACGCCGATTCAGTGCGTGCCGATTCAATACGTGCCGATTCGATTGCTCGGCGCAAAGTTGCACGGGCACAACGCGCCACGGATTCGATCCGCGCCGACTCGTTTGTGGCGGCATCGCTTCGTCGCGCAACGGCGGCGGCAGCAACGTCGCCCACTCCCGCAGTCGTCCTGACTGTGAACGGCACGCAGCAGATGGCGACACAAGCCACCGGTCGCACCGTCATCTACGGCAGCAATGCACCGAACGTCGCGACGGTGAGCTCAACCGGGCTCGTGACGGCAATTGCGCCAGGTACGGCGCGGATCTCCGCGACGAGTGACGGGAAAGTGGGCACCGTGACGATCATGGTCATTGCGGAACGTGTCGCGTCAGTGTTCATGACGCCCACGACTGCGTCACTGAACATCGGCGACACACAACTGCTCACGACGACTGCGCGTTCTGCTGCGGGTGCGTTGCTGAATGGACGCCCGATTACGTGGCAGAGCGGGGCACCCGGTGTGGCCACGGTGTCGTCGTCGGGGTTGGTCACCGCAGTGTCGCCGGGGGTGGTGGTAATACTCACCACCGTAGAAGGTGTCACGGCCACGGCGATGATTACTGTAAATGCGCCGCCCCTTCGCTGACGCTGTTTCAATGCGCGCAGGGCATCGTCAGCCCGGCGGAGCGTCCCTAGCGCTTTCGGTCAGTTGGCTTGGGCGCAACGCCGAATTTCTGAGGTGGCTCGAGCTCATCGCGGGAGCCCGCGCCCCAATCCTTCTTGGGAGCACCGCGCTTAGGTCCGGTGTGTGGCTTCGCCTTCTCAGTGACACGTGTTGTCGATCGTTTGCGGCCAGTGCCGCCTTTACCACCTTTCATTCGGAACAGGTGCGAGGGAGATGTAGGCGAGCCGACGGGGCGCCCTCGCCAGACAACAACAACAAGAATAGTTGTTGTCTGGCGGGACTCCTGCCGTCAGGCTGAATGCTTTCTACGGGCCACCACGAGCACGACGCAGCCGAGTCCCATCGCCATGAGCAGCACGCTCGTCGGCTCCGGAGTTACCGTAACGTTTGCGCGGATCTCGCCACCTGGCCACTGCGCGTTGTGAATGTTTACGTAAGCCTGCCCCGCATTGAGTCCGTTGATGAGCGCGGTCTGTGCACCAGCGGCGGTGCCGCCGCCAAAGTTGGTGCGGAACGCTGTCGTGTAGACGGCGGGATTCGTCAGGTCGAACGCATTCGAATACGTGCCCGACGTGGTCGACGGGAAGCTGGTGAATCCCACGGCGACGCCCACAGTTGATCCTGGCGCCACGCAGCAATGGATGTGCCCGGCCGACGGATTTCCGCCGACCAATCCGCTCCAGTTCAGGAGCACCGAAAGATTGTTGTTGTTCAGCGTGATCGTGACGAATCCTTTCGCGGGGGACGCGTTTGCCGGGACCTCATTCGTGCCGAGCAGCGAGCCGATCCATGTTTGCGCCTGTGCGGCGCGGGGCGACGCGAAGAGGAGTGCGACCAGTGCACCCGCCAGTCCACTCATGCGCATCAGTCGAGCGTTGCAAACCATCGTTTCCTCACGGGTTCAAGAAGTCCTGCAGGGTCGAAATTACCCGATGCTGTGGAGGGCGGGAATCGCGAAAGTATTCCTTCGGCCGGGCTCGGTTACCGCGGCACATAGGCGTTGCTATCGGTATCGCTCCATCAGCGTCTGCAACGCCGCGTTACCCGGGCAGAGCTGCTCGTACGGCAAATCGATAAGCGGCATATGAACGGTCTTGGAGATCGCATGCATGTCCTGTCCACTCTCGTCGATGAAGAGCAGCCCAGTCGCGACCTCATGACGCAGCTGACAGGCACGCACATGCGCGTACGCATCTTCGCGATTCGTCGCGCTGTAGCCGTCGGGCGTCTGGCGAAAACGGACCGTGCTGCCATCGTGCATCGTCACGACTGAAACGCCCGCCTCAGCCGGCGTTGCCGTGATCTCGCGACGAAGCGGTACAAAATCGGCGGCAGAAATTTCGACTTCATGTTCGCGCGTGAACTTGTAGCTCTTGGTTGACCCTTCGTGATCATTGAAAGTGACACACGGCGAGATGACATCGATCAGCGCGAGACCGTTGTGCGAAAGCCCCGCCTAGAGGATTGGTACGAGCTGCGTCTTGTCGCCCGAAAATCCGCGCGCGACAAACGTTGCGCCGAGTGTGAGTGCGAGCAGCACGGGGTCGATCGGCGGTTGCACGTTCGACTCACCCTTCTTGGACGTAGAGCCGATGTCTGCCGACGCGGAGAACTGTCCTTTCGTCAGTCCGTAGACACCGTTGTTGTCGATCACGTACAGCATACGCACGTTGCGACGGATGGCGTGCGACAGTTGGCCAAGCCCGATCGACAACGAATCACCGTCTCCGGAAATACCGATGTACGTCAGGTCGCGATTGGCGGCATATGCGCCCGACGTAACCGATGGCATGCGCCCGTGTACGCTGTTGAAGCCGTGCGATTGCTTCATGAAGTACGCGGTCGTTTTCGACGAACACCCGATGCCACTCATCTTGGCCGCGCGGTGTGGAGGCAGCGCCAACTCCCAGCACGCCTGGACCAGCGCGGCAGTCACGGAGTCGTGACCGCATCCGGCGCACAACGTCGACATCGCGCCTTCGTAGTCGCGTACGGTGTAGCCGAGTGAGTTTTTCTTGAGCCCGGGGTGGCGGACCGGCGGTTTGGCAATGGAAGTCATGTCAGCACCCGCGTAAGGCGGCTTGAGACGGCGTCAACAACAACGTTCGATGTGAGCGGCATGCCACCGTAGTCGAGCACGGACGTCATCGCATCGCGCGGCATGCCGGTTTCGATGGCGAGCAGTGAGCGCAGCTGGGCATCGCGATTCTGCTCGACGACAAAGACGCTGGAATGTTTTTCAAGGAATTCGCGCACGGATGCATTGAACGGGAACGCCTTGATGCGCATGTAATCAGCGACGATTCCCTGATCCCGCAGATGATCGACGGCTTCAAGCACCGCAGCGTGACAGCCGCCGAGTGACACGATGCCCACGTGCGCATCAGGTTGCGTGTGAAATTCGGGCGCTGGCACGGCATCCGCTGCACCGGCAAACTTTCGTGCGAGTCGGTCGACGACTTCCTGGTACGCGTCCGAGTCCTCGGTGTAGGCGCCGTGCTTGTCGTGACCGGAGCCGCGCACAAAGTAGGCGCCATTCGGGTGCACGCCCGGCAGCGTGCGTGCCGCGATCCCATCGCCATCCACATCGAGATAGCGCGAAAACTTCTTCACGCCGGCAAGTTCGTCAGCGTTGAGCACCTTGCCGCGATCGGGGCGATAGCTGTCATCCCAGGTGAGGCGCTTGCACATCCAGTCGTTCATACCGATGTCGAGATCACTGGCAACGAATACCGGCGTCTGAAAACGTTCGGCGAGATCGAATGCCGTGACGCTCATGTAGAAACACTCTTCAGGACTGCAGGGAAAGACCACGATGTGTTTCGTGTCGCCGTGCGATGCATACGCCAACGACAGCAGGTCGCCCTGCTGCGTGCGCGTCGGCATTCCGGTCGCGGGGCCGGTGCGTTGCACGTCATAGAAGACGGCGGGAATCTCGGTGTAGTAGGCGAGTCCGATGAACTCCTGCATCAACGAGATGCCCGGGCCGGATGTATTGGTGAATGCGCGTGCACCAGCCCACCCGGCACCGATCGCAATGCCTGCCGCCGCCAATTCGTCTTCCGCCTGAATGATGCAGTAGCGTGCGAGACCGGTTTCTGGCTCCGTGCGGAACTTCTCGCAAAAACCCTTGAACGCTTCCATCAGCGATGTTGACGGTGTGATCGGATACCACGCGCCAACGGTGGCGCCGGCGTACACCGCGCCAAGTGCCGCCGCCGTATTCCCATCGATGATGATCGAACCTTTCGTCTCGTCCATCCTTTCGAGATAGAAGGGCAACGGGCACTGGAAATGCGCCTTCGCGTAGTCGTAGCCCAGTCTGATGGCGGTGTTGTTTGCGTCGAGAAGTTTCTTCTTTTTGGAGAATTTCTCGAGCAACATCTGCGAAACGATCGCCATATCGATTTCGAGCAGGGCGGCGAGCGCACCGGCATACACGATGTTGCGTAGCAGCGTACGATCGCGATCGCCCTGAAACGTTTCGACGCACATGCGACCGAACGGAATGCCCAGGATCGTGATCCCTGCGCGCACCAGCTCCGGCTCAAGTGGCCACGACGAATCGTAGAGCAGATAGCCACCGGGGCGCACGGTTGCGACATCTTTCGCGTACGTGCTCGGATTGAGTGCCACCATCAGGTCGACGGCTTGTGGTCGCGCCGTGTAGCCGTCCTTGCTGACACGAATTTCGTAGAAGGTGGGCAACCCCTGAATGTTCGACGGGAAGATGTTCTTCCCCGTGACCGGAATTCCCATTCGGAAAATCGCCTGCATCAGCAAGCTGTTGGCGCTGGCTGAACCGGTACCGTTCACGGTCGCCATCTTGAACGCAAAATCGTTGACGCCACTCATACGAGCTCCGTCATACGAGCACGCTCATCGAGAGTCGGTTCATACGATGCCGTGTCATACAGCGACAGGGATGGTGGTCCCGGATGGACCGAATGCGTACGGCAACACCAGCGAAAACTTCTGCATGTCCCACGCCGCGGTTGGACAACGCTCTGCACACAATCCGCAGTGAAGACAGATATCCTCGTCCTTGACCATCACGCGTTGCGTCTGCGGCAACAGGTCCGACACGTACAGATCCTGCGCCAGATTCTCTGCCGGCGCCGATAACCGGGTGCGCAACTCCGCCTCACTCTCTGCACCGGGCGTGATCGTCAGGCAGTTCACCGGACAGACATCGACGCAGGCGTCACACTCGATACACAGCGTCGCCGTGAAGTGCGTCTCGATATCGCAGTTGAGACAGCGCTGGACTTCGGTTGCCGTCTGCTCGGGCGTGAACCCCAATTCCACTTCTACACTGACTTTCGAAAACCGCTCCACCAGTTCGGCGTGCGTCATCTGCGCGCGCGACGATGGATTGAACTCGTTGCTGTAGGCCCAGGCATGCATTCCCATTTTCGTGCTGGCGAGATGCATCCCATCGGCCGGGCGATCTGCAACTGAAATGCCCTGACAGTGCTGATGAATGGAAATCGCCGCCTGATGGCCGTGCTCGACTGCCCAGATGATGTTGAGCGGGCCCCATGCTGAATCGCCGCCAAAGAACACACCGGCTCGCGAGCACTCCATCGTCGCCTTGTCGACGACTGGCATCTCCCACTTGTCGAAGGTGATGCCGATGTCGCGCTCGATCCACGGAAACGCGTTGTCCTGTCCGATCGCGAGAATCACTTCGTCGCACGGCAGGATGACTGAGTCGATGACGGTACTTGTCTGTCGACCGTTGCTCTCCGTCCACTCGACGCGTTCGAACTCCATGCCGACGAGCTTCCCATTCTCGATCACGAACCGCTTCGGCGCGTGATTCTCGATGATGTGTATCCCTTCTTCTTCTGCGTCTTCAAGCTCCCAAGGAGACGCTTTGAAGTAGGGGCGTGATCGACGTGCAACAACCTTCGTATCAACGCCGCCCAACCGTCTGGACGTGCGGCAGCAGTCCATCGCCGTGTTGCCAACACCGATGATCAGCACCCGCTCGCCGATCTTCTCGATATGACCGAAGTGCACCGAGCCGAGCCACTCGATGCCGATGTGGATCTTGTCGCGCACGGCATCATCCCAACGACCGGGAATGTCGAGCTCCTTCCCTTTCGGCGCGCCGCTGCCGACAAACACCGCGTCATACTTCTCATCGAGCAGCGATTTCAGACTCTCAACGTTCGTGTCATACCGAACCTCGGCGCCCATGTCGATGATGCACTGCGTCTCTTCATCGAGCACCTGCGCGGGCAAACGAAACGCTGGAATGTTGAAGCGCATCAACCCGCCCGCGCGCGCATGCTTCTCAAAAATCACGACCTCGTAGCCCATTGGCAGGAGGTCGTTTGCGACGGTCAGAGATGCAGGGCCTGCACCGACAAGCGCGATGCGCTTCCCATTCCTTTCGGAGGGTGCTTTCGGCAGAAATTCGGTGATGTCATCGCGCAGATCTGCCGCGACGCGCTTCAGGCGACAGATCGCGACCGGTTTGCCATCGACTCGTTCACGTCGACAGGCAGGCTCGCATGGTCGATCGCAGGTGCGACCGAGGATGCCAGGGAAAACATTCGACTCGCGATTGAGCAGATACGATTCCGTGTATCGCCCCTGCGCGATCAGTCTCAGATACTCCGGCACGTTGGTGTGAGCCGGACACGCCCACTGGCAGTCCACCACTTTGTGGTAGTGACGCGGACTGACAACATCAGTGTGCGACGACATGCGGTAGGCCCCCTCTCTGGTGACACTGAGAGACGTTGGAGGCCATCAAGGTCAGGCGCAAGGAGCAGGGCGGTACTCGAAGCCTACTTCAACCTTCTGAGCTCCGCCTCTGAGACCATGAAACCGAACCCCGGCCATCCGCCCGACTTGATCGCGCGCTGGAATGCCGCCTTCGCCTTCGCCTTGTCGCCGTGCACCATGTACCAGTTGCCGAGTCCGAAGCTCAGCGTCGCGACCTGCACATCGGCCGTGTCTGACGGCGAGAAGAGCGCCTCGGGCTTGATCTCGCCGCGATACATCTTGAGTCGCGAGACATACGCATAGCCTGGGGTGGTGGGCAGCGTGTCGGGACGACGTGCGAGCATCGCTGCCGCTTCGGCGGCGCGTCCCGCGCGCGAAAGGGACATCCACAACCAGTCGGTGCTCCCAGCGAGTTCACCGCCATCAGGCGCACGCGGCTGCGCCTTGGCGAAGGTCGCTGCAGCGCCATTGAAATCGCCCTTGAGAAAACGCAGCACACCCAGGTGATAGAGAATGCCGTAGTTGGTGCTGTCGAGCTTGTACCCGCGAGTCAGGTCCGCCATCGCCTTATCGAACTCACGCACCGACAGATAACGATGGCCGCGCCACCGATAGAGCATCGGTTCGTTGGGTGCGACGGCAAGTCCACGGGTGAATGTTTCAATCGCTTCGCGGAATTGACGAGCGCCTGATTGGGCGGCGCCGAGTGCAATGAACCGCTGGACGTTGCGCGGGTCCGCGTCGAGCGCGGCTTTAGCCCGCGCGATCGGCCCGGTGTCAGCTTGCGACCGATAGCTGACGCCGGCCCGGCTGCGATACTGGACGGATTGCGCCTGGATCGAACTGAATGCGATCACGCAACAGGACACGGTGTACGCGCATACCATCCTCCCCGCGCGAACTCTTTTCATCAACGTCTCCGATTGGTTGTGAGCCCGAACCATCATGTACCTACCGTGGCGAAATGTGCTGCTGCGTGATCTGGGCAATCGACGTCACTCCACTCTGTCGCATCACGACCTCAAACTCCTTGCGCAAAATCGCCAGCACGGCTTCAACGCCTTCCTGTCCAAAGGCGCCGAGTCCCCAGATATACGGGCGACCGATGCCGATGGATGATGCGCCGAGTGCCATCGCCTTGAACACGTCAGTACCGCGTCGGAATCCACCGTCGCAGATGACGGGAATCTTGCCGGCGACACCCTGCACCACTTCGGGCAACGAGGTGATCGTTGCGCGCATGGAGTTTTCTGCGCGACCGCCATGATTTGACACGAACAGGCCGTCGACGCCGCGCTTCACGGCGATCTGTGCATCTTCACGCGTCACGATTCCCTTGATGAGCACTTTCATCTTCGTCGCACTCTTCAATCGATCGATGTACTCCCACGTCGGCGTGCCGACTTCCAGAATCGGCGTGCGCTGTTCGTAGCCGTTGAGATTCGGCTTGCGACGATTGTCCCGATCGTCGACCCGACCACTGACACCAGGCAACGGCGCGCCACCGAAGTGACAGTTGGTGCAGGTGCGTGTATCCATGCGCGCGTAGCGAATCATCGTCTCCCGATTGCTGCCGCCGAGCAGGTCGACCGTGAAGACGATTGCCGGAGCACCGGCTCGTTCAGCGCGTTGGACGATCTGCTTGGTGATGGCCCAATCCTGCTGATGATAGAGCTGGAACCAGACCGGCGCGCCGCGA
>JBKJTE010000181.1:0-7517 GCA_046590495.1 Gemmatimonas sp.
ACGCCGACGGCGAGAAGGATCGGCCAAGGACGCCGCATGAGCCACTCCAAGGAGGTGGGGTGGTGGCACAGGGCGCCGGTTTCTGGACCGATGTCCGCTGCACAACCGGGTATGGAGGACAACGCGTCTCACGAACGGGGAGGGGGCGTGAGGCGCCGGGTATTTATTCACCTAAAGAACAAATGCGCCGTTGAAAGCCTTTGCTACGGAACAGCACTCTGTGCGGGCGCGTCACCAGACCGCGTTCGCTTCATCTTTTAGGGAGCGCCTCGAACCCGAAGCGTGGTGTTTGTTCACTAAAGAAACTAATGAGGACTGGGCCGGCGCAAGGGGCTTTCCTAGCCGACGCTTACGGACTCGCGCAGGCGTGCCTCTTGCAACGAAAGCAAAGCAGAGCGCCGGGACGAACATTCCATCAATCTGTCGTTCACCCAATGCCCGACCGTTTCGCCAAGCATGGGGTAGTGCCACAGCCGCACGAAGCGCTCAAGCGGGCACGGGATTCGGCGGGCGGGCCCGCGAGCTTAGGCGCGATGTCGAGCTTAGGCGCGATGTCGAGCTTAGGCGCGATGTGACGTGTCTGACATTGACATGGTCGAACGATAGAACTGGGTGTCGTGCGCTGCCGTACTGGTTATCGCACCGACGCCCGTGCAGCATGAAGTATCCGGCTTTCCCGTCGCTGGCGCGTGTGAGCGCGCAGGAGTCGTAGTGAACGCACGCAGGACGACCGCCGCAGTTGCCGCCACCATGACACTGGGTGCCACATTCGCACTCGGCTCGTGGTTTGGCGCGGCGCGCGTGCACGAACGCGACGAGTGGGCGGACGGACGTCTGCTGTCGACCGCAATCGATTCAGTCCGCGCCAACGCGCTTGATTCGCTGCCGAGTGAAGAGTTGGTGAGACGTGCGGTGACCGGCATGCTGCGTGAGCTGCACGATCCGTACGCTGCGCTGCTGCGCCCGGACGGGTACAAGCGCTATCGCGGCTCCTTGCATGGCGAAGGCGTCGGACTTGGACTCGCGATGCGCAGTCAGGCTGGTGCGGTCAGCATCGCGCGCGTCGCGGAAGGTTCTCCGGCAGCGCTTGCCGGTGTGCGACGCGGTGATCGCGTGATCTCGGTGAACGGTGTCCCGATCAGCGAAGGGTGGGGACGACGCTCGACAGACACCAGCACAACGCCGTTCGATACCGCGCGCGTGTTGCTTTGGCGCGCACCCAAGGGCGACACTGTTGCTGTAAGTATTCGTCGCGCTGAATGGCATGTGCCCGCTGTGAGTGATGTGATGATGCTCGCTGATTCAGTCGGTTATGTGCGACTGAACTCGATCACCTCGCGCTCGGCGGACGAGCTGGAGCATGCAGTTGTCTCGCTGCTGCAGCACGGCGCGCGTTCACTGCTGCTCGATCTCCGCGGCAACGGCGGCGGTCTATTTGATGAAGGCGTGAAGGCGGCCGGACTCTTTCTCCCGAAGAACTCACTCATCGCGTCACTGTCGGGGCGCGGTGGTGTGCGGCCTGAAGAGCATCGCTCCTCGACGTCACGATTTCCCACCCTGCCACTCACGTTGCTTGTCGACGGGGGGACCGCAAGTGCGGCCGAAGTGATCGCAGCCGCCCTGCGTGAACATGATCGCGCGCTGCTCGTTGGTGCGCCTACGTATGGGAAAGGCGTTGTGCAGCGCGTCGTGAAACTCACGCCCGAGATCTCCCTCCGTCTCACCACTGCGCGCTGGCTCACGCCCCTCGGCAACGCGCTCGAGCGGCGACAGGGAACGGGAGCGGCTGCACATGGCGGGCTGCAACCCGATGTGCTGCTCGACGATGCATCGCGCGGCGATCCGTTGTCGTTACCACGGGACTGGGCTGCGCCTGCGGCGTTCGCACTCTCGCGAATTGCCGACTCGTTGGCGTTGAATGCGCTGCGCGAGGGTTGGGCGACCACCCCAGTCTCGATGCTTGAAGCGCGTCTTCGTCTTCGTGCGGCGCAGATGGCACCGCCATCGTCGTTGTCCGAGACCCCGCGTGCGGAATGGGTGGCGGTTGCAACGCGCCTTGCGACCGCGCGTGTGCTCGAAATCACCCGCGAGACGGAATCGCTGCTGCGCTACAGTGTGCGCACCGACGCTGCGCTTCGCGCTGGTCTCGACGTACTCGCGCCGGGCGTCGACATATCGCACGTATTGCCTTCTGTATTGCCACCGTCCGCGCGTGATGGCGTGCCGCGTCGACGCGCAGGGCCGTGACAGGCGCGAATCGCACGGCCGTCGGGTGTGTGTGCAGCGTGGGTGGGCGACGTCCGGCGAAGTTGATCGCAGCTGCGGCGACGCTAGCGTTCAGATTTGCATCTGGTCTCGTGCTTTCGCTCGCAGTTGCGCTCACGCCGCAGACCTCGTTCGCGCAGGACCCTCCGGCAAAACCCGTCGTCCATGCGCGTCCCACACGCGCCAAGCCTGGTGACGTCGCGCGTGGCGGCGTGCTGATGTCTGCACTCGACAGCTGGCTCGTCACACGTTTTCGGAATGCGCAGCTGCTGGACGATGGTCTGGGTGCATCGACGTCCGTCGAAGAGAACGTGCAGTATCCGCGCGTCGAGTCGGCACGCGAAGCGCCAGGCGGCGACACGCTGTTTGCGATTCACTTTGGCCCGGGCTCCCCGATGCCCGCACTTCGGCCAGCGTCTGTTGTGCGCATGAGCGGACCGAGCGGGTCGATTACGTCGCATACGGCGCGGGTTGTAGTGCGTCGATCGTTTCGGGCGCCCAAGGTACCGTCGGCCCGTACGTCCGACGGAGGCGCTTGGCGTTACGGGTGGGCGTATCTGGCGGTGATCACGCGTGGCGTCCGCCCGTCGCCGTCGCTTGGGTATCGCGGCTGGCTCCTGATCGAGACGCTGGACACGCTCGGCCGCCGCTCTGTCGCACGCGATTCGGTGACGCGCCGTCGCGATCGATAGACGCTGCACGGCGGAAAAGCCGTAGCGCGGTGAACTGGGGCGCGGTCGGCGGTGTACGTCGGGCAATGATTACATTCCCGCGCCATATGGTTCGACAGATTCGGGAGAGCGTCGCCGCCGGCGCGCGATGGTGTGGGGCAGAGCGCAGAACGCCGTTGCGGCGTGCCCTCGTGTCGATCGTGACAGGTGCAACCAGCACGCTGAGTTTGTGTGTTGCAACGCCGCTGCACGCACAAGGCACTGCGAAATTGCCGAAGGAGTTTGGCGGGCGCTGGCGGGTCGATTCGACCGCCGATTCGCTGGTGGCACGGGCGACTGCGCGGCGTGGCCTGCAACTGGCTGATTCAACGTTGCTCAGCTACCGCGCCGATGCGCACGGCTTTCTCGCGTTTCTTGGCCAGCTGGGTGAAGGTGTGCTCATTCCGCCGCGTGTGGTGCAGAGCGAAGAGTTGGCGCTGACGATCTCGTGGTGGCAACCGGGGCAGAGTGCGCAGCAGCTGGTTGGTCGACGTGACACGACGCTGTTGCCGGCGGACGTTGGCTACTATCGCGATCGCTATGGTGTGATTCTCGACAATCTTCCCGATCGCATCCGGCTTGGTGACGGGCAGGATGTGCGCGATGTGCCGCATCCGTTGGCGGCGAGTGCGCGATCGCTGTACGAATATCAGAGCGGCGATCAGTTGACGATTCGCATTCCCGGTCGCGAAATCGTAGTCGACGAAGTGCGTTTTCGTCCGCGTGATGCATCGCAACCGGCCGCGATCGGGTCGGTGTATCTCGATCATGCGTCCGCCGCAGTTGTGCGCATCTCGCTGATGTTCACGCGAGCAGCGATCATCGACAAACGCATTGAGACATTGTTCGTGACACTTGAGAACGGACTCGTTCGCGAGCGGTATTGGTTGCCACGTCGACAGGAAGTTGAAGTGTCGCGCGGCAGCACGTGGCTCGACATTCCGGCGCGCGGAATTGTGCGCGGCAAATGGGAAGTGTCCAACTACGCAGTGAACGAGCGTGTCCCCGATTCAACGCGCGCATTGCCGAGGTGGAGCGCACTGTCGAGGGAGAAACTGAAGGCGCACAAGTTTGAAGGACGTCTCGTCGACAACCTGCCGGCCGACATTCAGATGGCGAGCAGTGAAGATGTGGTGCATGCACGCGAGCAGGTTGCGGCCGCCGTGCGCGCCTCGATGTTGACGCGACCGGCGAGTGCCGCACTCACCGGGCGCGGTGTGAGTGATCTCGTGCGTTTCACGCGCGCGGAAGGGTTGGCCCTTGGGCTTGGCGCATCGCATAGGTGGGGCGACGGGATCGTGCTTGCTGGACGCGGGCGTTATGGATTCAGCGACAGGGAAGTGAAGGGGCAGATCGCGATCGGTCGCGAGCCGGCGTTTGGTCGCACGCCATTGGCGCAGCTGTTTGTCGAGCGCGACTACCGTGATCTGGCTGCGCCCGAGCGTGCTGGTGTCACCAACTCCGGTGCGGCGGCGTTTTTTGGCAGCGATTTCACCACGCAGGTTGATACACGCGCAGTTGGTGTGATGCTGCGTCGCGATCCGCGTGATCCGTGGATGTTGCGGGTGGCGTATGAGTCGGAGAAGCCGGTGCGGCTTGTTGCAACGGCAGCATCGGGACGATTCGAGCCGGTGTTGCCGGCGTGGTCGCTCAAGGGAGTGCGTGCCGAATTGCGCGGAAGTGGTGGTTGGGTAAGCGGCGGCGCGTCATCGTTGCGCGGCCTGTGGTTGGTGAACACGTCGCTTGCGGCATACGGTGGCCATTTCGAAAGTACGGGCTACCGATACCCTCCAGACGGTTCCGCGCGTTCCTACGCGATTGAGAACAACCCCGTCGCAAGTCGCGCGTTCGGAATGCTGAACCTCGAGAAGACGATCGCGGGCGACCGGACGTTGGTGTCACAGTCACGTGGCGGAGTTGCGCTCGGAACGCATCTGCCACCACAATGGCTGACGTTTGCGGGTGGACCGCTTTCTGCACCAGGCTACGACTATCAGCAGTTCGCGACGCGCGGCTTTCTCTCGCAGCGTTTCGAACTCCGACAGCCCGTTCGCGCCCCTGCCATTCCACTCGGCAAGTACGGCAAGGCACCAGGGCACATTACCCTCGCGCCATTTGTGCAGGCGATTGCTGTCGCGGCTGGAACGCCCGATGTTGCGACGCCAGTTTCCGGTGTCTATCCGTCGGTGGGTGTCGGCGCACTGTTCTTCTTCGATCTGGTGCGCGTTGATGTTGCGCGTGGAATGCGTAACGGACGGTGGCGCTTCGCCATCGATATCGATCGCCAATTCTGGGGGATTCTCTGAGCGCACACCGCTACGACCGCGCCTACTTCGACAAGTGGTACCGGCATCCGACACATCGTGTGAAGACGGCGACTGAACTCGCGCGGCAGGTGCGCTTTGCGTTGCACACGGCGGAGTGGGTGCTCGGGCGCAACGTGCGCACCGTGCTCGATGTTGGATGTGGTGAAGGGAACTGGCAGCCTGTGCTCAAGAAGCTTCGCCCTGCCATCGAATACGACGGGGTCGACCCGAGTGGATACGCCGTTGCGCGGTTCGGTGCGCGACGTGGGTTGCAGCAGGGGGGCATTGAGGCGCTCGATGAACTGAAGCTGCGCGACGAATACGATCTGGTCGTCTGTTGCGGCATGCTCAACTATCTCGCCGCACCGCAGTTTCGCCGAGGCGCAGCGCAGGTGGCGCGTCGCGTAGGTGGCGTCGCGTACCTGGAGATTTTTGCCAAGGGGGACGCGTTCGAAGGCGACACCGATTGGCCGCCGCTCAAGTCGGCCGAGTGGTATCGCCAAGTGCTGAGCGACTCCGCGCTGCTGTCCATCGGCATGCAGTGCTACGTGACCGAGGCGCGACAGTCGATGGTCGCTCGTATGGAGCGCGGGTGGTAGAGTTCCTGTATGGCTGATCCCACCACCAATCTCAGTGGCGCGCCGTGGACCGAGTTTGTGCAGACACTCGCCACCGAGCGCGCCCAGATGCGCCCGCCACGTCCCTTGCGAACGATGGCGGAAGATTTTGCACTCAGTACCCTCGTTCTGCTTTTCCCGGAGTTCGCACGCGGCGATCGCAGCGCATCATCGAGTGTGCAGGTTGATGCACTGAAGCTCGAGCGACTGTTGCAGGATGTGACGACGACGTTGGTCGACGATGCCGCGTCCGTGACGACGCGCTTTCTCAACACACTGCCGATTGTGCGCGCCGCGCTCATTGCTGATGCGGATGCAATTCTCGCCGGCGACCCGGCTGCCAAAACGTACGAAGAAGTCGTGCTTGCGTATCCCGGATTTTTGGCGACCGCAGTGCATCGGTTCGCGCACGAGCTCTATCAGCTGGGCGTGCCGCTCTTTCCGCGGCTGTTGTCGGAGTGGTCGCATCGTGAAACGGGAATCGACATTCATCCCGGCGCGAAGATCGGTGCCGGCTTTGCAATCGATCATGGCAGCGGCATCGTCATCGGTGAGACGAGCATCATCGGCGATCGTGTGCGCGTGTACCAGGGCGTCACACTCGGTGCGCTTGCGGTGAGCAAGCGCATGGCCAATCGCAAGCGTCATCCGAGCATCGGTAACGATGTCATCATCTATGCGAACGCCACGATTCTCGGTGGCAACACGCTGATCGGCGATGGATCGCTGATCGGCGGCAATGTGTGGCTGACGTCGTCAGTGCCACCACGCTCGGTCGTGCAATTCAGCAGTACTGTCGAGCAGCGACCGTCTGAGGACGATGGGCTCGAGTTTCACATCTGACACCGTCTCACGATCGTTGCAACGCCCAAATGCCTGTCGTCGGTTTGAAGTCTGCCGCTCCCATTGCTGTTTATCCCGCTCACCCCATCGATCGAATCATGCGCGCCACAAACATTCTCCAGACGATCGGCCGGACCCCGCACGTGCAGATTCAGCGGCTGTTTGACCCGCGCGTTGAAGTGTGGATGAAGCTCGAGCGCGCCAATCCGGGCGGCAGCATCAAGGATCGTATCGCGCTCTCGATGATCGAGGATGCGGAGCAGCGCGGACTGTTGAACAAAGACAGCACCATCATCGAACCGACGTCCGGCAACACCGGTATCGGACTGGCAATGGTTGCAGCAGTGAAGGGATACAAGCTGGTGCTGGTGATGCCGGAGTCGATGTCGATTGAACGTCGGCGTGTGATGGCTGCGTACGGTGCGACATTTGATCTTACGCCACGCGAGAAGGGAATGAAGGGTGCGATCGAACGCGCGAATGAATTGCTCTCGTCGACGCCCAATTCGTGGATGCCGCAGCAGTTCAACAACGCAGCTAACGTGCGCGTTCACGCCGAAACAACCGCACTCGAAGTGCTCGAAGATTTCCCGGACGGCGTCGATTATCTCATTACCGGCGTCGGCACGGGTGGACATATCACAGGCGTTAGTGAAGTCCTCAAGCAGCACTTTCCGAAACTCAAGACGTTGGCAGTGGAGCCGGCCAAGTCACCGGTGATCAGCGGCGGCGCGCCAAGTCCGCATCGCATTCAGGGCGTTGGCGCGGGATTCATT
>JBKJTE010000278.1:0-3578 GCA_046590495.1 Gemmatimonas sp.
GACCCGTGCTTTGCTCGTCGGACGCAGGTCGACGGTACCCTCGATGTCCCGACGCGCGACGCGCGACGTTTCGAAGAATTCCGGCTCCGTGCCGACGGTCGCTTGCAGACTCCCGCCCAACCGTCGCCATTGGGGCGTATTGACACGCATGGCCACGTTCACGGTGGCCTTGGCCGCCGAGGGTACGAACGCGATGGTGTCGCCGCCGGGGCCAGCGGTGGTTGCAAATGCGGCATAGCGACGCTGGTCGAACGCCGTGCGCTGATACTCGGGCGTGAGGCTCAGCCGCCATCCGCCCCGCACCTGCAGTGAATTATCCAGCGACAGACGCTGCTCGAGTGGCGCGCGACGCTGGGCGAAGTCGCCGTACGTCCAGAGCGTGGACCCCGTGACGAAATGTTGCCGCTGGTCCCACCAGCCGCCGCGCCGCCCGTAGCTCGTCAATCGTTGGTTCATCTGGAATCGCACGAAGTCGACGCGATTCACGAAACCTGCCTCGGTCTCGAAGCCCGGTGAGAAACCTTGCACCGAGAAGCGATTGCCGTATGAACGACCCGATCGACCCTGATTGGCTTCCCAAAGTGCGCCGGTCCGCGTCGTACTGTCTCGGCGGCTCAGACTGCCGGCGAGTCGTAACTCCGCGCTATAAAAGCGCGCGAACTGCAAGCGGGTGTCTACGCCGACGACGCGATTCACGCGTCCGCGCTCGGCGCGATCGGTGTAGACGAGCCCCGCCGTGCTCTGCTCGCCGACATCGCGGCGCAGACGGACGATGTTGAACAGTGGGCGTGATCGGCCGTCATGGCTGCTGGCGGCATCATCGACCGCAGTCATCACTCCCACGTCGGTTCGGGGCAACTTGCCGGAGAGCTTGAGCGCCCCAAGCGGCTGCACGATCGAACGGGTGTTGACCAGTTTGTTGGGCGCGTCGAACTGTTCGCTGCCTTCGAGGAAGAACGGCCGGAGCTCTGGATAGAAGTTCGCAAAGCGCACGTCGCCCGGAATCTGTCCGACATCGGTTTCGACTTGGCTGAAATCGGGATTGGCCGTCGCGTTGATGGTGAGATTGGGCGCGACACCCCATCGCACGTCGCCACCCGCTTCACTCTTGGTGGCGTAGCGCCAGTTGCCCCCCTGCGGAGTGCCCACCGTCGTGGTGATCGACGACGGCGTCACATCGAGCACCAGGCCGCGCTTCATGCCGGCCATGCCGCGCAGGAATCCTTCCTGTGCGAGGAAGCTTTGGTTCGCGCGCGAGGCGGGGAGCCATGTGTCCTGGTACCCGGTGTGCTGCGTCTGGCGCACCACCTGAAACCCCCAGTCCTGCGATGCACCCAGCTGAAAGCGGATCGACTTGAACGGAATGCGCAGCTCGACCGAATAGCCGTCGTCGAGCAGGCGGCCACTGGACTGCCAGACAAAGTCCTGCGACAGGTCGATGGCCTGGAGCGACGCTTTCGAGACGCCCGGCCCGGGTGACTGCTCGCTGCGCATACCGTCGGCCTGCACGCCCAACGGATTGACGACAAAGACAAACGATCGGCGCTGGTCGTTGAAAGTGTCGAGGTGGAGTGCAACCCAGTCGTCGTTCTGGATGCGGTCGCGTTCCGCGAGGGTCGCGCGCACCGAACCGGCGGGCGCCCATGCGCGGATGCCTACGTAGAGCGCGTCTTCGGCGTACCAGACGCGGACCTCGGTGGAATCCTGGGCTGGGCGGCCGTCCACCGGGTTGTAGGTCGTGAATCCCGTGAGCACGCTTGCGCGGCCCCAGGCGGCTTCGTCGAGTGCGCCGTCGACGCGGATGGCGGTAGCCAGACGCGGCGCATGCACTTCGGACTGACGGGTGCGTCCACTGTAGACGGACGGCGCAGGCGAAGCGGGCGACACGTTCGGCGTACCCTCGGATCCAACCTGCAGCAGGGCCAGCACGAGGAACATCATGAAGACACAGCGGGCACGGATGAGTGATGTACAGGTTTGAACGCGCACGCGACCGGGTGGGTCGCGCAGTCGCGGATACTCCGTCAACGGCGCCCTGTGCCCGAACGCTGGCCGCCCTGATAGCGACGGCCGGCCCAGTCCGTCGCGGTGCCTCCGCGAAACGGATGCGTCATCTCAACCAGGGCACCTCAAGGTAGCCGCCTGTGCCGCCACCAATCCACGGGCACGCCAGTCGCTCAGATTCCAGGAGCGCCACCCGCCCTTTCGCTCGCCGCTCCACCGCGCTTTGATCGTGCGCGCCACCCGGCAGCGCTCCGGCTCGGGGAGCTTGTCCAGGCGTGCCAGCAGCGTCGGTACAGCGTCGGCACTGAGACCCTGCAGGTACGCGCCGTCGTATTCACCGCCCGGCGTCGCGCGGTCGATGTTCACGCGAGCGATCAGCGCGTGCGGATTCATGATGTACAGTGCGACGACGCACGCCACCGCGGCGACAACGCTGCCGATCATGAAGCGCTCACGCCTGCCACGCAGTACCGTCAACGCCAGCCAGGAAAGTACGGTGATGAGCCAGACAATTATAACGCTGACGTATAGTCGCTCTTCGGTTAGCCCATAGGCGTCCTGATACAGCTTCATACGAAACGCGGCTGATGCGATCACGCCGATCTGCAGGACCAAAAGCACGAGCATCGACATTTTCAGCAGGAGGCGCGCGCGTCGCGTATCTGGCGCCGCAGCCCAGTCGGCCGCGAGGAGGATCGGCACGACGAGCGCCGTCGTCGTCACGAGTTCGAAGAAGCCGCGCCGCGCGTATGCCGCGTACGTGAGGCCGGGCGTGATCTGGACGAGATTCGCGCCGCCATAGAGATAGCGTAGCTGCACGGCGATAAACGCGACGAAGAGCACGTTCAGAATCCAAAGCGCCACCGATACCTCGGCTGCCGCAAACGCGGGCTGCGGCACACGCAGTCGGCTCATCACGGTATCGTCGTGCAGCAGGAACGACCGCAGAAAACCAGCCGTTGCCCAAGCGATGAACACGGCAAACACGGCATGCTGGACGACCAGCTCTACGTCGATGTGCAACACATCGAGCACGACGCGCTCGAACACTGGATCGGCGTTCATCAACAGTGCCGCGAGCAGAACCAGCGCGGGCAAAGCCATGAGTGTCCCGCGCAGCATCGTCTGTGCGCTCCGCGTCCATCCACCCGCGCGCTCGCCGGCATCGGGCGTGCCACGTCCCCAACCCAGCGGGCCGAGGGCGCACAACACGCCGACGCGCAGCGCGGCGAAGACGACGTCGCTCACGTGCCCGCGTGTTACCCACGCAGCGGTTGCGCGACCTGCAGCAAGCGTCAGGAGTGCGACGGCGGTAAGAAGACTGAATGCCGCCAACGCGTCCGCATCCCGGAGGACGAGTGTGCAGGCGAAGGCCAGTGCGCCCCCAACCAACCAGCGTGTCTCCAACGACGCTGCACCCGCGCGACCTCGCAGCAACATGGCAAGTGCGACCACGCCGGCAGACGCCCAAAGCGTAACGCCCAGCCCCGGTCGGCCAGAGCCGCGCACGAGCAGGTCTGCCAACACACCAAGCACTATCGCGCCCACTAACGCCGGCGTTCTCAGAGCCAGAC
>JBKJTE010000290.1:0-36262 GCA_046590495.1 Gemmatimonas sp.
GCCAGATCAACGGCCTCAGTGATCGATCGAGCGATCCGAATGCGTGGCGACACATGCTCACGCGCACGCTCGACATCCGCCTCTTCCGTTTCGACGCCGGGAACGAGTACACCAAAGCCACCGGTTTTTTGCGCGGGCTCGACATCGCGCCATCGATCACCGATGTACGCGGAGCGCGCCAAATCGATCCCGAACGCGGCGTTGGCCTGGTTGTACATGCCGAGTAGCGGCTTGCGACAATCGCAGGGTCCACTGATCGCTGGCCAATGGGGGCAGTGGTAGGTCGCGTCGACACGCGCGCCCTTTTGCAACAACAGCGCGTCGGTCCGCGCGTGCACCGCTTCGTACTGCGCCGGCGAGATCAGGCCGCGTGCAATCCCCGACTGATTGGTCACGACGATCGTCAACACCCCTGCCGCGTTTGCGCGTGCGACCGACGACCCCGCGCCGCGCAGCAGCCGGACCAGCGATGCATCGGCGAGATAGTGTGCGTCGGCAATGAGCGTCCCGTCGCGATCGAGAAAGAGAGCAGGGCGCACGCGTGCTATTGCTGACCCGGAGGGCGGCGCGGTGGCGTCGCTGCTGGTGCAGCTGGCGGTGCTGCCGTCGTATCGCGCTTCTCGGCTTTGGGCGTACTCAGCGTGCGCGCCGGTGACCGCGACGTGCCGGAAAGACTGCGGATATTGTGGGCCGCGATGCGGAAATTACGTCCCGGCGGGAGTGGCTCCACCAGCGTGACATAGATATCCGTGTACACCACCGGGCGACGCATCTTGGGAAGCGGTGTTGTGTCGCGCGGCGGGAGCGGACGATTGCCGCGCAGAATGGCCAGTCGGCGCGCCTCGCGATCTGCTCGCTCCACGAGGGCGAGACTATCCAGACGACGCTTTCGCGCCGACGAGTCGGCCCGCGCCCGCGCCGCTACGCTCGTATCGACCTTCGCGTTCTTGGTCGCCGAATCCTCTTTGGCTTTCCTGGCGAGCGAATCGAAGAGCAGGCGTATCGGCGCCGGTTGAATCTTGGCGATGGCGACGAAGGATGAATCCGACTGCTTGATGGAAACGCTCGACAGATCAAAAACCTGCGTCGGCGAATACGGCTTATCGAACGTGAGCTTCACTACGCGCCCACTGTCGAGCAACGTCATGTCCGAAATCCGCAGCCCAATGGTATCGTGCGTAAAGATGTACAACTCGGCGACGGCGTCCGATGTGATCGTGACGCCAAGTGTGTCCCATGCTTCGGATGGGTCGAGCTCGCGATTGTTGTTACGGTCGGCGATGGCGCGCACCGTGTATTTGCCCGGCGGCATGTAACGCAGATCGTATCGGCCCGCAGTGTCGGCGAGCACCTGATACGCCGTGCTGTCGACGGCAACCGCTTCAACCAACGCTTTGCTCGCCCCGCGCCCCAACGTCCAGTCAAAGACAACGCCGGTGATGTGCGTTTGCGGAATTGCTCCGCCCGTGCTGAACACGACGCGGATCGTGCTATCGATCTGGTTTTGACGCAGATCGCTGATCCCCGGACTCACGGTGATCGAATAGACCGTGTTCGGCTTCCATCCCTTCTTGGGATGGATCGCGATGCGCGAACGCAGCCAGTCCACAGTTGGCTTTCCCGCCTTCGGGCTGATGAAGACGAGGGTGCTCAGATCCTGCGCGCCACGCGGTGTTTCGCTGATGACTTCGTTGAACTGGATGACGACATCCTTGGGCTTCGCGCCGACGGTGCCATCGGTTGGCGTGGTTTTCACGACCAACGGTGGGTCGCGATCTTCGGGGCCGCCTTCAGGTGCTGTCACGTTGGCACACGCCGCCACGATGGAAGCGACCACGGCGCCCACGAGCACGAGCATACCGGCAGAAAATCTCGTGCTCGATGATTTCATGCGTGTCACCCTCTCACTCATGCGCCGAATGACCGGAGCTTGGCCGCGAGTTGCTCGCGCTTCGCTTTCCATTCGACAAGTTTGGCGCGTTCCGCTTCGACAATCGCCGGTGGCGCTTTTGCCGTGAACTTTTCGTTCGACAGTCGACCGTCGAGCGCCGCGATCTGTTTGTCGAGATTCTCCAACTCGGCTGAAACGCGCGCCGCTTCTTTCTCCAAGTCGATCATCCCGGCGAGCGGCACGACCAACTCGAGTCCCACCGCAACGACCACGTGGGCGGCCGCGCCGCCCGGCGCCGAGTTGGCCAAAGTGACACGCGCGCGAGCGAGCGACCCGATCGTCGCAAGCTGCGGCGCAAGCGCTGCTGCCATGGCGCCTTCGGCAACGAGCGTGGCGTCGACCCAAGCACCGGGCTGCACACCGTTTTCATTGCGCACGGTGCGAACGGATTGCACGACCGTTCGGGCGGTATCGAACGCATCTCCCAACGACGTGCGCGCATCGCGACGAGCGGGCCACGCCGCCTGCGCGATGAATGCATTCCTCGGCGTCGTTGGCAACTGCTGCCACAGCTCTTCGGTGATGAACGGAACGATCGGCTGCAACAGCCGCAGCGCGCCGTCGAACGCGTGCGCTAACACGGCGCGCGCGACTTCGCGATCTTCGCCCTCTTGCATGAGGCGTGGCTTGATCGACTCGAGGTACCAGTCGGCAAGTTCGTTCCAGACAAAGCGTCGTGCCGCTTCCGCATAATCGGACAGACGCAGTCCGCGTCCACGTTCGGCGTCTGTCCACGAATCCCCATTGGCCGGACGGGCCGGACCAAGGGCGGCGTCGCAGTCGGCGATGGCCTGATCGAGCCGGTCGAGAATCCAGGCATCGGCCGCCGTCAAGGAACCGGGCGCGAGAGAATCGATAGACCCGACGTTCTCCGTTCCGACGCGCGAGAGCAGAAAGCGCCCGATGTTCCAAAGCTTTGTGCAGAAGTTGCGCCCCGGCGCGAACGACTTGTCGAGATCGTTCGGGTCGAGCATGACGTCGACGCCAAGCCCGAGTCCGGCAACCATCGTCCATCGCAGCGAGTCGGCGCCATATAGCCGCACGACATCCAGCGGGTCGATGCCGTTGCCCAGGGACTTGGACATTTTGCGATGCTGCATGTCCCGCACGGTGCCGTGGAGATACACCGTGTGAAACGGCGCCTTCCCCATGAACCAGCACCCCGACATCACCATGCGCGACACCCAGAAGAACAGGATCTCAGGTGCCGTGACCAGTACGTCGCCCGGATAGAACGCCTTGAGGTCTGCGCTCTCCATGTTGGGCCAACCCAGCGTCGACATGGGCCAGAGCCACGACGAGAACCAGGTATCCAACACGTCTTCATCCTGACGCACCGCGCCGCCGCACGTGGGGCAGGCCGCAACGTCGGTGCGCGAAACGATCGGTGCGTAGTCTGGCGTATTGGCGCAGCTGTCGCAGTACCAGACCGGAATGCGATGACCCCACCAGATCTGGCGCGAGATGTTCCAGTCGCGAATGCCTTCCAGCCAGTTGACGTAGACCGCCTCCCAACGCTCGGGAAGGATGCGCAGCTCACCACCGCGCAAAACGCCGAGCGCTTTTTCAGCGAGCGGCTGCATGCGGACAAACCACTGGTCTGACAAGCGCGGCTCGACCACCGTGTCGCACCGATAGCAATGACGCACGCTGTGCGGGTGCGGCTCGATCTTGACGAGTGCGCCAGCGGCTTCGAGCATCTGCACGATACGCGTGCGTGCATCGAACCGATCGACCCCCTTGAGCTCTTCCGGCACCCGCCCGGCGGCCAGTTCCACTTCGCGCACCACGCCTTCGGCATCGATAATGACCGGCATCGCGAGCGCGTGACGTTTGCCGACTTCAAAATCGTTTGCATCGTGCGCAGGCGTGATCTTCACCGCGCCTGAGCCGAATGCGGGATCGGTATACGCGTCAGCGATGACGGGAATGCGCACGCCATTCAGCGGCAGGATCAGCTCTTTGCCGATGAAGTCTGCGTAGCGCGCGTCATCCGGATTCACGGCCACGGCAACATCACCAAGCATGGTTTCCGGTCGCGTCGTCGCCACGGTGATGGACTGCGTCGGATCGTCCGCGAGGACGTAACGCAGGTGATAGAGCTTGCCCGCAGTCTCCGTGAACTCGGCTTCTTCGTCTGACAACGACGTGCCGCAACGCGGGCACCAATGAATGACGCGGTGTCCTTTGTAAATCAGTCCGTCTTCGTGCAGTCGGACAAACGCTTCACGCACTGCGATCGACAGTTCAGGCGAGAACGTGTACGCCGTGCGCGTCCAGTCGGCGCTCGAGCCGATTGCTTTGAGCTGATTGAGAATCTCGCCGCCCGTCTGTTCAACGAACGACGCAACGCGCTCGACGAACGGTTCGCGTCCGAGATCGAAACGCGTCTGCCCCTCAGCCGCGAGCTGCTTCTCGACCACGTTCTGCGTGGCGATGCCGGCGTGGTCGGTGCCGGGTACCCACAGCGCTTCGTCGGCCGCCATACGACGCCAGCGGATGAGGACATCCTGGACGGTATTGTTCAGACCATGCCCGACGTGCAGCACCGCCGTAACGTTTGGCGGCGGCATGACGATGACGAACGGCTCGTGGTCGGCGGCGCGTTCAGCGCTGGCCGTAAACACACCATTCTCGGTCCAGCGCGGGTACCAGCTGGCCTGTGCCGCCGCGGCGTCGTGGTTCGGTGGAAGCGGGTTCTGATCGGGCGATGTCATCCGTGAAAACTAAGTACGCGGGCAGGGCCGCGAGGGATCAGTCCGCACGGGACACCTGGGTGACCACTGCGCCCGGGACGATCGCCGCATAGTTGCCGGTGCTGTGGTTGCGCACTGGTTCGCGTCCGCGCACGGCGAGGTGGTCCACCACCTGCAACACGCCTGGAACACCGCGCGCCAACGTGACGGCGTAGCCCACTTCTGCGGCGATGTTCACCCACCCGGTCAGCTCCACCCCGCCATCTTCAATCGCGCAGATATCGATGGCCCGTTCGCTCACGATCGGATCGTTGCGAAAAACTTCCAGCACTCGGCGTTCGATCAACTCGTCGGCGGACACAGTGGTGGGCGGATCGAGCAGCAGTGGAGTCCGACGCTCGCTTTGTGCGACGGGGCGGGGTGACCTGCGGGTGCGCTTGGGGCGCAGTGCCATGAACAGCGCGATCCCCGCCGCGGCGCCAGCCGCCACGAGCAGCAGCGAAGTTGTGCGCGTGTACGTTCGGTCCCGGGGCATAGCTTCCTCTCTGGTGGCGCGTATATCCATCGAACGGTAAGTTGACCCACTTGCGCGGCGAGTGCCGATTTTATTCCCGGCGCCCGCCGCGCGCGCCAATTTGCCCTTCTCCAGTCCGCCTACCGATGATCGCTGGTCCGACAAACGCGGCACCCGATACGATGCTTATCCTCACACTCCCTGATGGTTCCACTCGGCAGGTGCCGTATGGCACCTCAGGGCGTGATGTGGTGGCAACGATTGGCGCGCGCTTGCTCCAGGCGTCGATCGCGGTGGCCGTCGACGGAGAAGTGCAGGACCTGATGACGCCGATCCGCAATTCGGGCGCGTTTGTCGTCCTCACCGACAAAGACCCGCGTGCGCTTGCAGTATTGCGCCACTCGGGGGCGCACATTCTGGCCACCGCCGTTCGTCGACTGCGGCCGGACGCGCACATCGGATTCGGTCCGGCCATCGATGATGGCTTCTACTACGACTTCGAAGTCGCACAGCCATTCACCCCCGAAGATCTGGCAGCGTTTGAAGCCGAGATGAAGAAGGTGATCGCGGAGAAGCTTCCGTTCGTCCGTGATGAAGTGACGCTGGAGGAAGCGCGCATGAAGTTTGTGGACGATCCCCTCAAGCTCGAGCGACTCGATGACTTTGAAGGCAGCGACGAAGTCATCTCGACGTACACTGACGGCCCGTTCATCGACCTCTGTCGTGGCCCGCACGTTCAGGATACATCGTACCTGAAACACTTCAAGCTGCTTTCGGCCGCGGGCGCCTATTGGCGAGGCGACGTCAAGCGGCAGATGCTGCAGCGTATCTATGCGACCGCCTTCTTCAAGAAGGAAGAGCTCGACGCGCACCTGCACCAGATGGAAGAAGCCAAAAAGCGTGACCACCGTGTACTCGGCAAGGCGCTCGATCTCTTCCAGCTGTTTCCGGTCGCGCCCGGCGCGGTGTTCTGGACGCCCAAAGGCACGACGCTCTACAACACCCTGGAAGCGTTTGTGCGCGAGCGCCAGCAGGAAGCGTTCAAGGAAATCAAGACGCCGCTGATGTATACCAAAACGCTCTGGGAGCAGTCGGGACACTGGGGCAAGTACAAGGAAAACATGTTCCTCGTGCTGAACAACGAGAACGGCGAGCACGACATGTCGCTCAAGCCAATGAACTGCCCCTCGCACCATCTGTATTTCGCGTCGCACAAGCATTCGTACCGCGAGCTGCCGGTGCGCTATGTGACCTTCGATGTACTGCACCGCAACGAACTTTCGGGCGCGCTCTCGGGGCTCACACGCGTGCGACAGTTCGCGCAGGACGATTGCCACGTCTACCTGCGCGAAGATCAAATTGCCGACGAAGTGAAGTTCCTCATGAACTTCATTCTGGGCTACTACGAAGCGTTCGGCCTCACAGCGCGCCTCAAGTTCGCAACACGTCCCGAACAGCGTATCGGGTCTGACGAACTGTGGGATCGCGCCGAAGCAGCACTGCGCGCCGCCCTCGACGGCACCGGTCGCCCGTACGAAATGAAGGAAGGCGACGGCGCGTTCTACGGTCCCAAAATCGACTTTGATGTCACCGACTCGATCGGCCGCGCATGGCAGCTGGGCACGATTCAGCTCGACTACAACGCGCCCGAACGCTTTGACCTGACCTACACGGGCGAAGACAACACGGCGCACCGTCCGGTTGTCATTCACCGCGCGGTGAGTGGCTCCTTCGAGCGCTTCATTGCCATTCTGATCGAACACTTTGCCGGTGCGTTTCCGGTGTGGCTCTCGCCCGAACAGGTGCGCGTGATTCCGATCGCGATCGACTATAACGAGTACGCAGCTGCGCTGGTGCAGCGCATGAAGGACGCGGGCATTCGCGCCCATCTTGATGCGCGCAACGAAACGCTCAACTATCGCGTGCGTGAAGGCGAGGTAGCAAAGGTGCCGTACATGTGCGTGATCGGAAAGCGGGAAGCGGACGAAGGAAACGTCGCGCTGCGCGTTCGCGGGGCCGGCAAGAAGCAGGAAATTCTCTCTGGCGACGCCTTCATCGCGCGTGTTGTCGACGAGATTCGCACGCGTGCGTTGATGGCTGCGCCCGAAGCCGTCGAGACCAGTGCCGCAGAAGGTGCCGCATGACGCCCGAGGCCTTGCTCGACCTGTTCGTACTTGCACCGGTCGGGTTGGTCGCCATTGACGAAGACGGCCGCGTGCAGATTGCCAATCTCGCCGCACGTCGACTACTCACACCGTTCACGCGCGCCGGTTCGCTCGAAGATCTCTTTCTCGCGCTTGGCGAAGTCGCTCCCGATCTCGCCGCGCGCGTGCGTGGCTTCGATGCGCCGCGTGGCGTGGTTGTCGAGTCGCTCGAATTGCTCGCGCCCGGCGAACAACGCGGCGTTCGGTTGGCACTGGTGAAAGTTGGACCCGGGCAGATCGTCGCGGTTGCGTCTGACATCAGCCCCCTTGCCGTGGCCATCGGTTCGGTGAGTCGATTGGAGCAGCGATTGCGTTCGGTGGAGGGTACAGTCCGAGACTACGCGATCTTCACGCTAGACGCCGATGGCATCGTGGACTCGTGGAACGAGTCCGCCGAACGTGTGCATCAGTGGTCGACGGCCGACATTCTCGGGAAGTCCTTAGCGGTGTTGCTGCCGAGTGAGTTCAACCGCGATGCGCACGTGCGCGACACGCTGGCGCTGGCTGCGCGCAACGGCTGGTGCGAGGAAGAAGGGAATCGCGAGCGTCGCGATGGCACGATGTTCTGGTCCAATACGGTGATCACGGCGCTTCGCGGTGCCGATGGTGCCCCGATCGGATTCTCAGTTGTGACACGCGATCTCTCCGATCGACGTAAACTCGACGAAGTCACGCGGGAAGACGCAGCGAGCACGACAGACTATCTCACTGGCGTCAGTACGCGTCGCGCCTTCTTTGAGGTTGCGGGTTCCGAAGTTGCACGCGGTCGTCGGTACGGTCAGCCGCTATCGTTGCTGCTGGTGGATCCCGACCGCATTCGCGAACTCGTGGCACGTCACGGTCAGACGTTCGGCGATGAATGGCTGCGCGCCATCGCGTGGGTATGCCGTCAGGAATCACGGACAACGGACATCGTCGGTCGCGTCGGCGGCGAAGAGTTTGCCGTGCTCCTGCCAAGCACCGAACTGTCCGGTGGACTTGTGCTTGCCGAGCGTATTCGTGAGCGCATGCAACGCCATCTCTTCCAGGGCGAATACCAAGGCGTGCGTTGTACGCTCAGTGTTGGCGTGGCCGAGCTGAGTGATGATGTCACGAGCGTCGATGGATTGCTGACAGCTGCTGCGACGGCGGTGCAACGCGCCCAGCAGGCCGGCATGAACCTGGTGGTGGGGTATGATGCGTGATTGGGGTCTGGGGACTGGGGACTGGGGATTGGGGTCTGGGGACTGGGGGCTGGGGGAACGGCGATGCCGTGTAAGCGATAACGCGGCGGTTGCAGAGTGATTCCGGTTCTCCAGTCCCCCAGTCTCCAGTCCCCAGTCCCCAGCCCCCAATGCGTTCTCTCCTCCCCGCCGTCTGCCTGCTCCTCCTCTCCGCCGCCAGCCCACAGCCGGCACCCAAGTTCTCCGCGGTCGTCGACCAATACCTCGATGATTTCGCGCGACGCCATCCATCGATCGCGGCGGGGAACGGTATTCACGGGCACGACGATTTGCTCGATGAGTACACGGCGAAGGGGATTGGCTTGGAAATCTCGGCGCTGCGCCGTGACCGTGCGCGCCTGAGTGCCTTCGACGCAAAGTCGCTGACCGCTGACGAGCGCGTTGACCAACGCATTCTGCTCGGTGTGATTGATGGTTGGCTGCTGGAGCAGGAGACGCTCAGGAACTGGCAACGCAATCCTATGCTCTACGCATCGGCGCTGACGGACGGCGTGCACAATCTCATGACGATGGAGAGCAGCCCAGCAGCGGTACGCATGCGCAACATCATCAGCAAGTTGCGGCACGTCCCTGATCTGATTGGCGCGGCGCGCGAAAACATCGTCAATCCGCCCAGACTGTTCGCTGAACGTGGCGCCGCGATGATGCACGGTGCAAGCGATATGCTTGGCCGCGATCTCGATCTCGCATTTGCATCCGATCCAAACAAGGCGTTACGCGATTCGCTGCGCCGTGCGGCTGATGTCGCAATCCCGCAGATCACAGCGTATACAACGTATCTCCAGAAGGAAGTCATTCCGAAGGCAAATGGCGACTTCACCGTCGGCGCTGCCAATCTCGCGCGACGATATCGCGCGGAAGAGTTGATCGATACGCCGCTCGACCGGATGGTGGCGATCGGTGAACGCGAACTTGCCATCTCGCAGAAGGAATTCCGTGCGGCCGCCGAAAAATTGGCACCCGGGAAGGATCCGCTCACGACCTGGCTCACGGTGCGAAAGCAGCATCCGAAAATGGGGGGCGTTGTTGCGGCGACAAAACAGATTGTCGATTCCCTGACCGCATTTGTCGCGAAGAAGGGAATCGCGTCGTTGCCGCCGACCGAACGCGTGATTGTGCAGCCGGCACAGCCGTTCGACCTGGGATTTGCATCGATGCACGCGTCGCCGCCGCTCGAGAAGACGCCGGTGAAAAGCATCTTCTACATCACCGATGCGCGCGCCGACATGCCGCTCGCCGAGCAGGACGCTTGGCTGGAGCGCTACAACTACGCCTCACTCGGCAATACCGCCGCGCACGAAGCGATGCCGGGGCACTGGTTGCATTCGACATACATGCGGAAGACTCCGGGCAAGGTGCGTCGCATCTGGATCGGACTGAATCCGTTTCCGCAGCCGTCGTCAGGGCAGGATGGTTGGGCGCACTACGCCGAGCAGATGGTACTGGACGAGGGCTTTGGCGATGCGCGACAGCGGTTGGCGCAGGTCAGTGATGCGTTGACGCGCATCTGTCGTATGCTCTCGGGCATCAAGGTCCACACGAAACAGTGGACGTTGACCGATGCACAGCGATGCTTCGAGGAGCAGGCGTACGTCGCTGCACCGGCGGCAAAGCGTGAAGCAGAACGAGCGACCTACGACCCAACGTATGGCGGCTACTTTCTCGGCAAGCGCGGCATCCTCAAGTTGCGCGCCGACTATAAGCAAAAACTCGGCGCAAAGTTCAATTTGCGCGAATTCCACGAGCGCATCATGACAAATGGCATCGCGCCAATCTGGGCGCATCGGCAGCTCCTGCTACCCGGCGACAAATCGGAGATCATCAACTGATGGCGGACGCGCAGCGCAAGACGAAGATCCCGGGGGCCGTGAAAGTTGGTGTGCTTGGTGCGGGGGCGTGGGCTGAGTTTGCGCACTGTCCGGGATACAAGCGCGACACGCGGTGCGAGCTGGTGGCAATCGCCGATCCGATGCTTGAACGGGCGCAGGCATTCGCCGAGAAATTCAACATACCGAATGTGTATTCGTCGCACGCAGAGTTGATCGCGCGCGAAGACATCGATCTCGTCGACGTGTGCACGCCCAGTGCGACACACTTTGAGTTGAGCTGGGCGGCGCTGCAGGCAGGCAAACATGTGCTCTGCGAGAAGCCGGTCGCGTACGACTTTGAAGAGACGCGTCGTGCGGCGGCATTGGCGAAAGAGAAGGGAGTGAAGACGAAACTTGGCTTTACGTTTCGCTACAGTCCCGCAATGCAGTATATGAAGGAGTTGATAGAACAGGACTTCATCGGCAAGCCGTTTATCTTCAATGGCTACGAGCAGAACTCGCAGTGGCTCGATCCACAGAATCCATTGCGTCAGGTGGATCACGAAGCCGATCAGTCCGTGATTCAGGTTTCGTCGCTCGAAGGCTACGGTGCGCCGATCATGGACATCGGTCATCTGTTCATGGGGAGCCGCTTCGCATCGGTGGTTGGCACAATGAAGAACTTTATCCCCGAACGGGTTGTGCGCGCGACCGGCACGATGATGCGCATGAACATCGATGACGGGGACATCTTCATCGGCGAGTATGCGAACGGTGCGATCGGTTCGATTCAAACGAGCTTCGTAACCGTCGGCAACTATCCGGGCATCGAAGCGCGCGTATACGGCAGCAAGGGCGCGTTGATCTGCCGCCTCGTCGAAGAGAACGGGATTTGCGAGTCACTCAAGGCTGCGTCCGCTGATCAGGTGGAGTTTCGCGAACTCGAAGTGCCGGAGCGGTTCTATCCGCCGGGCGGCAGCAAGCGTGAATCGTGGCGCTCGCTGTTCTACGCGAATTTGGTGAGTTCGTTTATCACGGAGATCTTGAGCGACGGCCCTGAGAACGAAGGAAACTTCGAAGACGGCGCGCACGTGCAGGAGTTGATCAACGCGGTGGAGAAGTCGTTTCGTGAGCGCCGCTGGATCTCGATCCCGCTCGAACGGTGAGCGACGTTCTCGATCGATTCTTCGAGCACTACTACAAGCGGCGTCCGGTGAATGCGACGTTCACGGGTGTGCACACGTACGACGGGGCGTTGCCGGATTGGAGTGATGTAGGGCTCTGGTCGCTCGATGCGGAAATGCATGCGCTGCGCGCCGAGTTGGTCGCGACTTACTCCGCAGCGATGAATGATGACGCCCGGGTGTGGCGCGACGATGTTGACACGCTCGACGCAAAGTTGGCGATCGCGTTTCTCGATATTCAGATTGCTGAGAATGCAAGCCGGCACGGAGTGCGCGGCAATCCGGCATTGTGGAGCGGGGAAGCGGTGTTCAGTCTCGCGTCGTTGATGATGCGCAATCTGGCGAGCGTCGAAGATGTCGAAGCTCGACTGTGCGAACGTTGCGTGCGACTGAGCGCGTTTCTTTCGGACGCCGAAGCCGTCATGCGCGACGCTCCCATTCCAATTGAGTGGGTGGCGAAGGCGTTGCGTGATTGTGAGGGCGCCGAGCAGTTGTTGACGAAGGGGATCGATGCCTGGCTGACTGTGCGCGGATCGGATTCCACCTCGGCGGATGCGGTGCGCACGATGGCGGGGACAGCCCGCGACGTGTTCAACCGCTTTGCTGCCTGGCTGCGTACGCGCACGCCGACCAATGCGAGCACGTTGGCGTGCGGGGCTTCGATGTACGACCTGCTCTTGTCGCAGGGGCATCAGTGCACCCTATCGCGCGCCGAGCTGCTCGCTGGCGCACGGAGTGCATTCGCCGTCGAGAAAGCAAAGCTGACCAAGCTTGCGGCATCGGTTGCCGGCTCGTGGGACAACGCGCAAGCACAGATGGCCGAGGATCATCCGACTGGCGAGAACTATCTCGCCGCATTCCAGGAGACGTGGGCGCGTTGCCATGCCCGTGCGGTCGAGCGTGATGTAGTCACGTGGCCGGATTGGCCCATTCGCTACGTACCGTTTCCTGCTGCCACGCGCGATGCGGCACCCTATCTCTACTATCTGTTCTATCGGTCGCCCGCGCCGTTCGACCCGTATACGGTCTACGACTACGTTGTCCCACCGTTGCCTGACGATGCTGCTGCCGCCGAGAAGCACCTGCGCGCATGGAATCAAAGCGTCATCACGCTCAATCATGTCGTACATCACGGGGCCATCGGCCACCACGTGCAAAACTGGCATGCGTACCACCGGGCACAGTCTCGCATCGGCAAGATAGCAGCGGTGGACTGCGCCAATCGCGTCGGCATGTTCTGCGCGGGCACGATGGCCGAGGGGTGGGCCTGCTACGCGACCGGGCTCATGGAAGAACTCGACTTCCTCACGCCGCTCGAACGTGTCTCAGAACAACACTCGCGCATTCGCTTTCTCGCCCGAGCCATCGTCGACATTGAACTGCATCAAGAGACGATGACCGCCGACGAATGCATCGCGTTCTATCGTGACGAAGTTGGCATGAAAGCAGACGTCGCGCGCGCAGAAACCACCAAGAATGCAATGTTCCCGTGCACGGCGATCATGTACTGGCTCGGCACCCAATCCATCCTCGATCTGCGACGGGACATGCAGACGAAACTCGGCGCTTCGTTTTCGTTCAAGGCATTCCACGACACGCTGCTCGGCTACGGGTCCATTCCAGTGCCGCTCGTTGCGCAAATGATGCTCGCGGAGGCTGCGTGACCCACGTCCGCGTTAGCAACATCGTTGTGTCCCTGACCGCCGCCGCGACGATTGTATTGGCTGTGTCATGCGCGAAGACGGGTGACACGAAGAGCGGGGGCAAGGACGCATCGAACGATCTCCTCATCGTCGGCTACGACAGAGAGCCGGATACGATGAATCGCTACGCGACGCACATCCTCGAAGACATTCAGACGTGCGTCATCGAAGGGCTGGTCACGAGCGACGAGAAGATGAACGTCGTACCCGTGCTTGCAGCGGAGATACCCACTGTGGAAAACGGCGGCGTCGCGATGCGCGCTGACGGTGGGATGGACGTGACGTGGAAGCTGCGCCCAGGCGTCAAGTGGCATGATGGGGTGTCGCACACCTCCGCCGATGTGAAGTTCACCGTGGATGCGATGATCAAGGGTGACTGGAAGCCCGAGAGCACCGATGGCTTCGATCGTATTTCGTCAGTCGACACCCCCGATTCGCTCACGGCTGTGGTGCACTACAAGGAGGTGTACGCGCCGTATCAGATGCAGTTCGCTCGCGGCACGCTTCCCATGCATGTGCTGCAGGGGCGCGACATCGACAAGGCCAACGACTACAATCGCAATCCACTGGGGACCGGGCCGTATCACATCGTCGAGTGGAAGACGGGCGAATACGTGCTGCTCGAGAAGTCGAAAAACTATTGGCGTGGCGCCGGGTACCCGAAGATCAATCGTATTCTGTTTCGCTTTGTGACGAACACCAACACCCGCATCAATCAGCTCAAGTCGGGCGAAGTGCAGATGGTGGCGCTCGTCGCGTGGGACAAAGTTCGTGAATTGCGAGACGTCGCGTCGTTACGCCTCAATCGAGTGATTGGCAACGGATATGAACACGTCACACTCAACGAAAAGCACTTTCCGCCATTCGCCGATGTACGCGTGCGCCGTGCACTTGCTCACGCCATCGATCGCGAGCAGATCGTGACGTCGATGCTCGATGGGTTGGTGACGACCGTGAACGGTCCGATCCAACCGTTGTCGTGGGCTTACGAACAGAATGTGCGAAGCTACCCGTTTGATCCGGGGTTGGCGCGCGCGATGCTCGATTCGGCCGGATGGAAGTTGGGTGCAGACGGAGTGCGCGTGAAAGACGGCAAACCCCTCGCGTTCACACTGATCACACAGTCCGGCTTTGCCATTCGCGAGAATGTGTCGCAGGTGTTGCAGAAGCAGTTCAAGGATGTGGGTGTGAGCGCAACCGTCAAACTGATCGATGGTACGTCCATCAGCAGCGTCTGGTTCAGCGGCGATTTCGATGCGATGCTGCACTGGTGGCAGTCGGGCGCGGATCCTGAAATCACGCTCTTCTTCGCGTCAGATCGAACGCCGCCTTCGGGGCGCAATATCAACTATTTCGCCGACGATACGCTGACCAAAATGTTGTACGCGTCGGACCGCACCGCCGATCAGGCCAAACGGAAGGTGCTGCTGCAGGAGGCGCAAAAGCGAGTCGCCGAATTTGTGCCGGAGCTGATTCTGTACAACACCTCCAAAATCGACGCCGTGCCGGCAACGCTTCGCAATTTCAAGGGCAATCCGACCAACGCCGGGCCCTTCTGGAATGTGCACGAATGGGTGTTTGCAAGCGGCACGCCATGACGCGGCACTCCGCAGCGTCGTCGATGCTCAGCGCAGCGCCGGTCTGAGCACAACGTGTTCCGCTTTGTTGTGCGACGTGCGCTGCAGGCGGTGCCGCTGTTGCTCGTGGTTTCGCTATTGGTGTTTGCACTGATTCATGCAGTGCCGGGTGGGCCGTTGTCGCTGTACCTCGATAACCCGAACGTCCGCCCGCAGGACATCGAGCGCTTACGCAAAGCCTTGGGGCTCGATCGGTCGTTGGCCGAGCAGTACTTGTCCTGGTTAGCATCGTTCATGCGCGGCGATTGGGGTTACAGCTTCGCGGACGGTCGGCCTGTAATCGTTCGCATCGCTGAACGCATCCCGGCGACGTTGCAGCTGGTTGGTGTTTCGACGTTTGCAGCCGTTGTGCTCGCGCTGATTGCCGCCCTCGTGGGTGCGCAACACAAGCGTCTCGATCGCGCAAACATGTTCGTCGCTGTAGCCGGCATTTCGTTACCGGTATTCTGGTTTGGGCTCGTGCTGCAGCTGCTCTTCGCGAATTGGCTGGGATGGCTCCCGTCATCGGGGCGCATGGCGTTTGATGGTGGTGGCGTCGGCGACCGCGTTGCGCATCTGGTGCTGCCTGCGGGTGTACTTGCCATCGCGCATGCCGCCGGTTGGATGCTCTATTTGCGCGGTTCCCTGCGCGCCACGTTTGCAACGCCGCTCGCCAACGCGGCGCGCGCACGTGGAATCGGTGAAACGCAGATTCTCTTGCAACACGCGCTCCGACTCTCGCTCCTTCCGTTTGTCACGGTGGTGCTGCTGGATGCATCGATCATGGCCTCGGGTGCAGTCGTCACCGAAAGCGTGTTTGCCTGGCCAGGTATTGGCAGCCTCTTCACGGAAGCTCTCGCCAAGCGCGACTACACCGTGTTGATGGCGTTCCTGATGTGCGCATCGATAGCCGTCGTGTCGCTCAGCTTTATCGCCGATGTTGCGGTGCACGCGCTCGACCCGCGCACGCGCCAGTCGACGTGAGCCCGAACTGCGACCGCGAATGAACGCGAATTCGAACGCTATCGCGGCGAGCACTGCTCGACCACAGACGATAGCTCGCGCCTTCGGTGTGGGCTATCCGGTCCTTCCGTCGATTGCATTGCTGCTGTTGCTGGTCGCCGCGTTACTCGCGCCGATCGTCGCGCCGTACGCGGTCGATGCGCTGGACCTCAATCATCGGCGCGCAGCGCCGTCGGCATCGCACTGGTTCGGCACGGACGAAATCGGGCGGGATCTGTTTACGCGTGTGCTCTTTGGTGCGCGTATCTCACTGGCCATCGGACTCATCTCCGCGGCGGTGAGCGCGTTCATCGGCGTAGTGCTTGGTGCAACGGCCGGCTACGCTGGCCGTTGGGTTGACGCACTCCTGATGCGGTTCACCGAAGCAATGCTTTCAGTACCTCGTCTCCCGTTGCTCATGATTGCGGCCGCGGTGCTCTCGCCGAGTGTGCCATTGTTGATCTTGCTGGTCGGTGTGTTGGGGTGGATGGAAACCGCGCGGGTGATACGAAGCGAAGTGCAGTCGTTGCGTGCCCGCGATTTTGTGTCAGCGGCACAATCAATCGGCGCATCGTCACCGCGGATCGTGCTGCGTCACATCCTTCCCGCGGTCATGCCGTCCGCAGCGGTTGCGGTCACGCTCGCGGTCGGTCGTGGCATTCTGCTCGAAAGCGCGATGAGCTTTTTCGGGGTCGGTGTACAGCCGCCGACGGCGAGCTGGGGGAACATGCTCTATCAGGCACAATCGACGATGAGTTCCGAGCCTTGGCTCGGTGTGTTTCCGGGCGCCTTCATCTTCATCACGGTGCTCTGCTGCAACCTCTTGGGAGACGGTCTGTCCCGGGACCGACGGTCGACCCCAGCGTCACAAACATCGACACGCTGAGCGTCTTTTTACGCCTTCGTTGAGCCTGGGCCTGCGAGTGAATTAGTTTTACTCTGCGCGCCGGACCACGGGGCGCTGCGCGTTGCGCACTTCCTGCCCGCGCGCACTGGCGCACTCTTCGCGCCTTCAACACAGCGCAAACATGTCCGACCTTACTCGCCAGCCCGTGATCGTGGGTGCCGCGCGCACACCGATCGGGCGGTATCTCGGAGGGCTCAGCCCTCTCTCTGCGCCGGAACTTGGCGCCATCGCAATCCGTGCCGCGCTTCAGCGTTCGGGTCTCGCCGGCGATCAGGTGGACGAAGTGATCATCGGCCATGTGTTGCAGGGTGGCACCGGGCAGGCGCCCGGTCGTCAGGCAATGCTGAAAGCTGGTATTCCAGCGACCGTCTCCGCGTTCACGATCAACAAGGTGTGCGGCTCAGGACTCAAGGCCGTCATGCTCGCGGCGCAGTCGATCAAGGCTGGTGACTCGCAGGTAATCATCGCCGGTGGGCAGGAGTCGATGTCCAACGCACCGCACTACGTGTACGGCATGCGCGGTGGCGTGAAGATCGGCGATCAGACGATGGTCGACGGCATGATCAAAGACGGACTGTGGTGCCCGACGTGCAACGTGCACATGGGCAGTCATGGCGAATACACCGCGATCAAGGCGCATGCGTCGCGAGCGGCGCAGGATGAATTCGCGGCCGCTTCGCATCGCAAGGCCATCGCCGCGCAGGTCGCCGGCAAGTTCACGACTGAAATTGTGCCGGTCGAAATAGCGGGCAAGAAAGGGCCGACGATCATCAGCGTTGACGAAGGTCCGCGCGCCGACACGACGGTCGAATCGCTCTCCAAGCTGCGCCCGGCGTTCCCCGACAAGGGGTCCGATCCGGCGTTGCTCACGGTCACGGCCGGCAACGCATCGCCGCTCAATGATGGTGGCGCTGCCGTCGTTGTCACCTCCGAAGCGTATGCGCGCGAGCATGGCCTCAATATCCTCGCACGCATCACGGGCTACGCGACGGGCGCAACGAATCCGCAGGATCTGTTTTTCGCGCCGATCACGGCAGTGAAGAACCTGATGAAAAAGACCGGCGCCACGATCAACGACTACGATCTCATCGAAGCCAACGAAGCGTTCGCATCGCAGGCACTCGCCGACGGTGAAGGACTGGGCTGGGATTTCGATCGGGTCAACGTGAACGGTGGCGCGATCGCACTCGGCCATCCGATCGGTGCGAGTGGCGCACGCGTGCTTGTTACACTCCTGCATGCACTCGCGGATCGCAACGCGCAACGCGGACTCGCGACGCTCTGTCTCGGCGGCGGCGACGCCGTCGCGCTTTCGGTCGAGCGGGTCGGATAGTGCAACGACGGCCGGGGCGGAGCGCGAAATCGCTCGCGGATTCGCCACGGTGGTTGTACGCAGCAGCGGGACAGCTGCGCGCGCCGTGGCGGCTGCTCCTCTTCGCGACGTGTCTGTTTTTTGCGCAAGGAATCGCAGAATCGTTCATCAGTCCCGCCTTCGGCATGCTGTCGGCGGCAATCGGCGAGCCCATTCCATCGTACCCGTGGACCATGCTCGCAGCGGTGTTCGCAGCCGTTGTCGTTGCTCTGCGCAACATCGACGATGCACCGTGGTCTGCAGTCGCACTTGGCGACGGCGCATGGCACGTGCGACTGCTGTTGCTGGGAGGTGGGCTTGGCGCGGCCGCAATCGTTGGCACCACAGTGCTGCTGTGGACCGTCGGCGCGCTTCGATTTGAAACGTCCGCGTTAGTTGACGGTAGCGTTTCGACGCTCAATGCGTGGAGCGGAACATCGCTGCGGCTGCTGCTGTTGCTGGCCCCGGCAGCGCTGTGGGAAGAGCTCATCTTTCGCGGCTACCTCTGGCACGTTGCGGTCGACGGAGTTGGTGTAGCGTTTGCGCGTTGGAGCACGAGTCTCGCGTTCACGGCAGTTCATCTCATGAATCCCGGCGCGAGTATTCGTTCAACAATCGTGGTGTTCCTTGCGGGGATGTGCCTGGCGCGGGTTCGCGAACGCAGTGCAAGTCTTCCCGCCGCGTGGGGCGCCCACCTCGCATGGAACTGGGTGATGGCCGCTGCGCTGCACGTACCGGTCAGCGGCCTCGCGTTTGCGACCCCCGGCTATCGCGCGGTGCTGTCCGGTCCGGACTGGTTGACCGGGGGCGCCTGGGGCCCGGAAGGGAGCGCGATTGCTGGACTCGTTTTGATCGCAGCGATGGTATGGTCTGAGTGGCCACGTCGCCGGGAATATTTTCCGAAGTACTTTTCGACACGAACTGATCACGCGCGCAAGGCGAACGTCGCAACGCGAACGTCGCTAATGCGATCGCCGCCGGCGCAGTGACACGGAGCTGAACGCATGAGTGAAGCAGCACAGGAGAAAACGCACGCGCGCGTCGCCGTCGTCGGTGCAGGGCAGATGGGCAACGGTATCGCGCACGTCTTCGCCGCAGGCGGACACGACGTCACGATGATCGATGTCAGCGCTGATGCGCTCGCACGTGGCAAAGACACGATTGCAAAAAATCTCGATCGTCAGGTGAAGAAGGGTGGCATGACGGCCGACGTTGCTGCGGCTGCACTCGGTCGCCTTACCACCGCAACGTCTCTTGACGCGGCGGGCACTGCATCGCTCATCATCGAAGCGGCAACGGAACGCACCGATCTCAAGTTCCGCATCTTCGAAGACCTCGATCGCATTGCGCAGAGTGACGCCATTCTGGCGACGAACACGAGTTCGATCTCGATCACCGAGATTGCGGCGCGCACCAAGCGGCCCGAACTGGTCATTGGCATGCACTTCATGAACCCGGTGCCGGTGATGCAGCTCGTCGAAGTCATTCGCGGACTTGCGACCAGCGACGCGACGACCGCGACGGTGATGTCAGCAGCGAAGGCGCTCGGGAAAGTCCCCGTCGAAGTGAACGATTTTCCGGGGTTTGTGGCCAATCGCATTCTCATGCCGATGATCAACGAAGCGATCTTTTGCGTGATGGAAGGCGTCGGCACTCCCGAAGCGATCGACTCAGTCATGAAGCTTGGCATGAATCATCCGATGGGGCCGCTCACCCTCGCGGACTTCATTGGACTCGACACCTGTCTCGCTATTCTCGAAGTACTGCACAACGGCCTCGGCGATCCGAAATACCGTCCATGCCCGCTGCTGCGTAAGTACGTCGCTGCCGGCTGGTACGGGCGCAAGAGCGGTCGCGGTTTCTACACCTACTGACATGTCACTGCTTCCACTGACAGACACGCAGCGCGAAATCCAGACGCTCGCACGCAGCTACGCAGAGCGTGAGCTCGTGCCGAATGCAGGCGCGCGTGATCGCGATTCGTACTTCGATCGCGCGATGGTGACGCAACTCGCCGAGCTCGGATTTTTCGGCATGCTGATCCCGGAAGAGTACGATGGACTCGGCCTCGATTCGCGCAGTTACCTGCTCGCGCTCGAAGAGATTGCGGTCGGCGATGCGTCTGCTGCTGTACTGCTCAGCGTACACAACTCGCTGCCCACACAGATGCTGCTTGGCTTCGGCACCACCGAGCAGAAAAAGCAGTTCCTTGGACCCATGGCCCGTGGTGAACTGCTCGGCGCATTCATGCTGTCAGAGCCGGAAGCAGGTTCGGACGCAGGCTCGCTGCGTTGTCAGGCCGTGCGCGACGGCGATGACTGGATCTTGAACGGCACCAAGGCGTGGGTGTCGCATGGTAACGAGGCTGGCGTGCTGCTCTGTATGGCGCGCACCGATTCACCCGACGCGCGACGCGGCAGCAGCACCGGCATCTCAACGTTCATTCTCACGCCGGACCTTCCCGGCTTTCACGTCGGCAAGAAGGAAGCGAAGATGGGCCTTCGCGCTTCGCCGACCGTTCAGATCACACTAGACAACTGTCGAGTGCCGGGCGATCGACTGCTTGGCGCCGAAGGGAAAGGGTTCGCGTACGCCCTCGGGTCGCTCGATCAGGGCAGGCTTGGGATTGCAGCGCAGGCCATAGGAATTGCGCGGGCGGCGCTCGAAGCAGCGACGCGATATGCGACCGAACGGAAACAGTTCGGCAAACCGATCGTCGAATTCCAGGCGATCCAATTCAAGCTCGCCGATATGGCGACACAGATCACCGCAGCACGCACACTGTTGCATGCCGCCGCTGCGGCGAAAGATGCTGGTGAGAAGATCACCCGCTTCAGCTCCATGGCGAAACTCTTCGCCTCCGAAACCGCGATGTCAGTGACGACGCAGGCCGTGCAGATATTTGGCGGCTATGGCTACGTCACTGACTATCCCGTCGAACGCTACTTCCGCGATGCCAAGGTGACTGAAATCTACGAAGGTACGTCAGAAATTCAGCGCATGATCATCGCGAGAGAAGTGCTGGCCGCTGCCGCGGCTGCCGACGGTTCTCTCCCAGACTGACCTCCGATGCGCATTTTTGAAACGCTTGCCGAGATGGGCCACGAACAACTTGTGATGTGCCACGACAAGGCCTCGGGCTATCGCGGCGTCATCGCGATTCACGATACCACGCTTGGCCCTGCTCTTGGAGGTTGTCGCTTCTGGAACTACGCGACTGACGAGGCCGCGATCACTGACGCACTTCGCCTTTCGCGTGGCATGACATACAAAAACGCCGTTGCCGGACTCAATCTCGGCGGGGGCAAGTCGGTGATCATCGGCGACAACAAGGCTGTGAATCGCGAAATGATCTTTCGCGCGCACGGTCGCTTTGTCGATTCACTCGGCGGACGCTACGTCACCGCCGAAGATGTGGGAACGACCGTTGAAGACATGGACTTCGTGCACATGGAGACCAAGTACGTCACCGGGATCGGCTCCAAGTCCGGTGATCCATCGTCTGTCACGGCGCACGGTGTGTTCCGCGCCATCGAGGCCTCGGCGTTCGAGAGGTGGGGAAGCAATTCGCTGGAAGGACGGACCGTCGCCATTCAGGGATTGGGGCACGTTGGCTACCACCTGGCGAAGGAGCTCAAGGCTGCTGGCGCAACACTCATTGTGACCGACATTGATGCAACCCGCATTCAGCGTGTCGTTGATGCAACCGGGGCATCGGTTGTGGGGCTCACCGAAATCTATGGCGTGAAGGCCGACATTTTCACTCCGTGCGCGCTCGGCGGCGTGATCAACGACGACACCATCCCGCAGCTCAAGGTGGAAATCGTTGCCGGTGCCGCAAACAACCAGCTGCTCGAGGATCGTCATGGTGAGGATCTCGAGGCACGCGGCATTCTCTACGCGCCCGACTACGTCGCGAACGCCGGTGGCGTCATCAACGTGTACAGCGAACTGACCGGCTGGAGCCGCGAACGTTCGCTGCGCAAGGCCGACGAGATCTATGATACAGTGCTGGATGTCTTCCGCCTGGCCAAAGACACCAATATCCCGACCTACAAGGCCGCAGATCGCGTGGCGGAGCAGCGCATCCACGCCGTTCGTGGCATGATTCAGACGTGGCCCAAGTTCCCCAATCGCGAGAGCTGAACATGGTTGACGTCGCACATCCGGGCGAGCGCATTCCGATCGCATCCGATCACGCTGGCTTCGAACTGAAGGAACGTCTCCGCACCTCGTTGGCAGAGATGGGCTATGCGGTTCAGGACATCGGGACACACAGCACTGCGAGTACCGACTACTCCGACTACGCGCATCCGCTCGCGCAGGAGGTCTCGTCCGGCGAAGCGGAGCGCGGCATCTTGCTCTGCGGCACCGGGCTCGGCATGTCGTATGTGGCCAATCGCTATCCGGGTGTGCGCGCCGCCGTGGCATGGACGCCGGAAATCGCGACGTTGGCGCGGAAGCACAACGATGCAAACGTGCTGGTGCTTCCCGCGCGCTTCGTGTCCGACGAAGACGCAATTGCAATCGTGCGAGCGTGGTTGAACACAGAATTCGAAGGCGGCCGTCACACGCGCCGAGTGGAAAAGATCGAACGCAATGGCGCGGACGGCGCCGGGAGTGAGGCGTGAGCAACGAGCAGAATAGTGCGGCCAGTACGTCGTGGCATTTGTGGGATCGCTGCCCCCCGGGCGATGCGCTCTCGCAGGCAGACCCGGAAATCGCGCACCTGATCGAAGAAGAAATTCAACGGCAGAGCGATGGCATCGAACTCATTGCCAGCGAGAATTTCGTCTCGCCGGCCGTGATGGAGGCGATGGGCTCTCCGCTCACCAACAAGTACGCTGAAGGGTTGCCCGGCAAGCGCTACTACGGCGGCTGCGAAGTGGTCGACAAGGTCGAGCAGCTCGCAATCGATCGCGTGAAGCAGCTGTTTGGCGCCGATCACGCCAACGTGCAGGCCCATAGCGGTGCATCGGCCAACGCTGCCGTTTTTCTCGCGTTCCTCAAACCAGGTGACACGTTCCTCGGCATGGATCTGTCGCAGGGGGGTCACCTCACGCACGGCTCGCCGGTGAACTTCTCCGGGCTGCTGTACAAGGCGATTTCCTACGGCGTCACCGACGACGGCATCATCAACTACGAGCAGATGCGCGCGCAGGCGCGCGAGCACAAGCCTAAGATGATCATCGCCGGTTACAGTGCGTACTCGCGTACGATTGACTGGCAGGCGTTTGCCGATGTTGCGAAGGAGATCGGCGCGCTGTTCATGGTCGACATGGCGCACTTTGCCGGACTCGCCGCGACTGGCGTGTATCCGTCACCGGTTCCGTTCGCCGATGTTGTGACGAGTACCACACACAAGACGCTGCGTGGTCCGCGCGGCGGCATCATTCTGTGCAAAGCAGAGCATGCAAAGGCAATCGACAAGGCAACGTTCCCTGGGATGCAGGGCGGCCCGCTGGAGCACGTAATTGCGGCGAAGGCCGTTGCGTTCAAGGAAGCGCTGCACCCGACGTTTACGCAGTACTGCAGAGAGGTGGTGAGCAACGCGCAGGTGTTGGCGACAGCGCTGAGCAAACGCGGTTTCCAGATCGTCTCTGGCGGCACCGACAATCACCTCATGCTGGTCGATCTCCGCAATCGTGGACTGACCGGCAAAGTTGCCGAAAAGGTGCTCGATCAGGCGGGAATCACGGTCAACAAAAACACCGTTCCCAAAGAGACTCAGTCGCCATTCGTGACCAGCGGAATTCGCATCGGCACGCCGGCCGTGACCACGCGCGGTATGGGTGCCGACGCTATGGAGCAGATTGCGGCACTCATCGATCGGGTGTTGCTGGCACCCGAAGACAGCGATGTGATCAACGCGGTTCGTGCCGACGTGAAATCGCTCGCGGACGCATTCCCGCTGTATCGCGCTGTCGCTCGCGTATAGCAGTTCCACTCACAACTGGCAACTCGAACTGCCGACCCGAAACTCGGTCGTTGTCCTGACTGGCAGTCCGCCGCGCGGGCTCTGCCACCCGCACAAACTCCGGAAGCCCACCAACGCCAAATGCAAGGCATTGTGGGCTTCCTGTCGCTTCTGCATCATTTATCCGACTGGTCGAGGACGTTGCAGCACGCATGAGCAGCGCGTCTTTTTACATGGAGCCGGATCGCTGCGGGTGACCGCTATGGATGAGGGAGCAGGGCTGTGACTGAGTTGGCGTTTCGCGACGGTATCATGGAGCAGATTCGTCTGCGTGAACCACGGTTCGAAGAGCGCGCATATCTCTTCGTGCTGGCGGCGCTTGAGCATTGCCAGAAGCGGCTGCTCGAACGTCGACATATCACCGGTCCAGAACTCGCACACGCCTGCCGTGAACTCGCATTGCAGCGCTTTGGTGTAACTGCGCGTCTCGTTCTCGAACACTGGGGACTGCGCGGCACGCGCGATATCGGTGATATCGTCTTCACGCTTGTCGACATGGGACTCCTCGTCAGCCAGCCACAGGATTCGCGTGACGATTTCCTCGGCGTGTTCGATTTCGAAAACGCGTTTGAGCGCGAATATCCATGGAGCACCGCGCACGTCTGAATCCGGTTCTGAATCCGGTTTTCATTCCGTGCATCGGTCGCGGGTGCGGGTTACCACCGCGGCAGAAGCCACGGCGCGCGATCACGCCGCCATCAACGATGGGACGCCGTCATTCGCGTTGATGCTGCAGGCGGGCACGCAAGCCGCTGCCGTAATTCTGCGGGACTACAGTGATCGATTGCAACACGGCGTCGCACTGTACGCCGGAGTCGGCAACAACGGCGGTGATGCGTACATCGCTGCTGCACAGCTCGCGCGAGTCGGAGTGAAGGCCCGCGTACACGCGGCCGGCGCTCCGCGTACCGATGATGCGCAGCGCGCTGCTGCACTCGCTGCGCCGTCACTCGTGCACGGCGCCCCAACCGGACACGAACGTTTCGTTGTCGACGGACTCCTCGGCACCGGCCATCGCGATACACTGCGCGCCGACGTGCGACGACTTTGCGATGTGATGTCGCAGGCGCGTGATCGTGGTGCGACGATCGCGGCGCTCGACATGCCATCAGGACTCGATGCGACCAGCGGTGCCATTGCCGAGGGAAGTGTCGCCGCGCATGTGACATTGACGTTCGGCACCATCAAACGTGGACTGCTCTTCGCGCGCGGTCATGCGGGACGCGTGCTCTTGCTCGACATCGGGCTCGAGCGACACGCGCAGCACCATGATCGCGCATGGATGATGTCCGAGGATGCGAGCATCGCGCGCATGCTGCCACTCACACCGTGGGATGCGCACAAGGGACGCCGTGGACGACTCGCCCTCGTCGGCGGGGCGAAAGGGATGGCGGGTGCACTGGTTCTGTCGACGCGCGCTGCACTCGCGGCCGGGTGCGGGCTTGTGCGAAGCTGGACCGAGGCGCCAGGTGTGCCGGTGATGCAGCAGGCAGTGCCGCAGGCCATCACCGATGTGTGGCCGGCCGAGAGCGACGCGGCGTCTGAATCATCGTGGGGCACTGCACTTGCGATCGGGCCGGGACTCGGTCGCGGCGCTGCGTCCTACGCGTTGCTGACGCGCGCATTGCACGAAAATACCGGGGTGCCCGTACTGCTCGACGCGGACGCGCTGACATTGATCGCAATGCATACCTCGTCGCGCGACGCGGCGTCGGCACTCTGCGATATACGCGGCAACGCAGCAAGCGTGGTGTGCACGCCGCATCCGCGCGAGTTTGAACGACTGCTCGGTGCCCAAGTGCCATCTGAATGGCAGGAGCGCGCGGTCGTACTGCAGGATTTCGCAACGCGTTCAATGGTGACGGTCCTGCTCAAAGGCACGCCTACGCTGATCGCGACGCCGAGTGGTCTCCCGCTGCACGTCGTCGCCCGTGGAACGGCCCTGCTCGCCACCGGCGGCAGCGGCGACATACTCACCGGAATCATCGGTGCGCTCTTGGCGCAAGGAATTTCTGCGGACACTGCCGCCCTGCTCGGCGCCACCGCGCACGGACTCGCCGCAGAAATTGGAACGGAGACCGCGCAGGGCATTCGAGGTCTCACCTTGGACGCGGTGCTGCACGCGCTCCCCGATGCTTGGCGTGCGATGGCGCAACCGGCGACCTTTCCACCTGGAGTGATCGCCGAACTGCCCGCGCCCCGGATCAACGCGTGAATCGTCGTCGTACCGCAACTGTTCGACCGCTCGTCGCATCATGGTTCGCACTCGCCGCTGCCGCGCTCGGTCTGTCGGCGTGCGCTGCTGCTGGCATGGGCGGCGCTGGTGCAGGTGGCAGCAGTGGCTACAGTCGTCGCGATGAGCGGCAGTTCATTGGCAGCTTTGCCGATGTTCGCGCGATCTCCGTATCACGTCGCTATGTGTTTTCTGCGACGCCAAGTGGGATCGGCATCTACGATCGATTGTTCAACACGTGGCTGCCTCCGTTCACGCGCGACAACGGGTTCACCGACAATCAGCTCACCGCATTCGCTGCTGATCCGGTCGAAGACGCGGTTTGGTACGGCGCGCCCGGTGCGATCGTTTCGTATCGTCCGCAGGTGGAACAAGTGCAGCGCACGATCATCATCGGCGTCCCCGATCTCATCGCATTCGACAAGTCGCCGATCGGCGATGTGTACGTACGCGCAAGCGGCCAGTGGACACGCGTTTCGCGAACCGGACTCGCAACGTCCGCGTCTGGGCCACCGGCACTTTCGCAGCTGATATTGCCGCACACGCTCAACGAGCTCTACACGCAATTTCCCGGACTTCGCGCGCAGCAGTCGTTGCTCTTTCGCGATCAACGCGCCGATCGTTCGCTCAGATCGTATCCCGTGATCAGTGGCGCATCGTCGCCTGAGCGCGCGAGTGAAGTGTGGTTGGGAACGAGTGGCGACGGCCTTTACAAAGTCGACCCGACCTTTCAGCAGACCACACCGCTGCGTTACGGTCCCCTCGAAAGTGGCATCGGTGCACTCGCACTCGCGCTCGACGGTGTCTGGGCCGCAGGACTCGGCCAGCTGCAGCAGCGCGCAGGGCTGAGCTTCACCAGCAACGATCTACAACGCTGGCGCTGGATTGACGGCACGATTGCGGTCCCGATGATCGGCATGCGTGCGCAGACGATGACAGTGCGTGGAGTGCGAGCGTGGATCGGCACTGATCGGGGGCTTGTGCGCGTGCGAACCGACGCTGGTGAGAACATCGCCGCGTGGACCACCCTCGATGGCTTGCCCGACGATCGTATCTACGCGATTGCGGCGGTCGGCGATGGTGCGTGGGTTGGCACCGCGCGCGGACTCGCTTGGGTGAGCGACAGCAGTGACACACGCAATCGACGTACGCGCGGCATCGGCACTCAACTGCTCAGCAACACATCGATCTACGCACTGCAAGCGATCGGCGATACCCTCTGGGTTGGTACACCCGCAGGACTTGTCGCACTCGCCGGCGTGAGCAACGGCAACACCAATGCGAGCACACTCGTTCGACCGCTAGGCACGGATCCGGCGCTGCGCCGCGCCGTTCGTGCGCTTGCATGGAGCGACACGGTGCTGCTCGCCGCGACCGACGACGCAGTGCTTCGTCTCACGCCGCGTCGAGCAACGGAACCCGTTCGTGTGCCTGAACTCGATGCGCGTCAGGTGGGGCAGGTGATTCGCGTCGGCATTGACGACCGCACGATGTGGATGGCTGGCACCGACGGTGTACTCGTCGTGCCGCGCAATGGCGGAACGCTGCGTGTGCTGCGCATACCGAACGATCTCCCTGCACCACCAACCGACGTCGTTGCGGGCAAGGACTGGTTCTGGATCTCGACATCCGTTGGCATCGTGCGTCTCCGTCGCATGGCGGATGGAGGCCTCCCGTGACCGCTCAGTCCCCAGTCCCCAATCCCCAGTCCCCAGTCCCCAGTCCCCAGTCCCCACTCCCCAGTCCCCAGTCCCCACGCCCGCACCAGTCGCTCGGCCCTGGCGATGAATTCGACACCATCCGGCTGCTGATGGAGCGATGGGGCGATCTCGCGGCGGACATCGGCGACGATGCTGCTGTGCTGTCGTCTGCAACTGCCAATGTTCACGCCGGACGCCAGATTGTCGTGAGCACTGACGCGTGCATCGACGGTGCACACTTTCGGGAAGGATGGCTCACGCCGCACGAAGTTGGTGCGAGGGCGGTGGCGGCCGCGCTCAGTGATCTTGCCGCGATGGGCGCGCGCGCGGATGCACTGCTGCTCTCGTTCGTGGTGCCGGAGTTGTGGCGCTCGCGACTCGGTGATGTCGCCGATGGAATCGGTGATGTACTCCGGCCGACCGGCGCGCGGATTATCGGCGGCAACCTCAGTCGCGGCGACGCGTTCGGCATTACGACAACCGTGATCGGCTCCGCGGTGCGACCTGTCTCACGTCGGGGCGCAAAACCAGGTGACCGACTGCTGGTGACCGGAACGCTGGGCGGCCCCGGAGCGGCGCTGGCGGCATGGAATGCCGGCGGCAGGGCAACGGGGTGGGCGCGCGATCGTTTCGCCGCTCCGGTGCCGAGGTTCGCTGAGGGCGCGCGGCTCGCGGCTGTCGGTGTGGAGGCGATGCTCGATATCTCAGACGGCTTGGCGGCGGACGCCCGGCATCTTGCCGCGGCGAGCAGCATGCGGCTGCGCATCGATGCGTCGCGCGTTCCGGCCGGCGCGGGCGTGACTGCACTCGAGGCACTGGCCAGCGGCGAAGAGTACGAGTTGTTGGTCGCTGCGTCGCCTGCGGTGGCAGCGACGTTGCAGCTCGACTGGTCGCTGCATTCGCGTGTGGCGTTGACCGATATCGGCGAAGTTGTGGAGCAGTGCACCGGCGGCACCGTTGAGATCGTCGGGCTTGCCGATATTGATCGTCGCGTTGAATTCGTGCCCGGGCATGATCACTTTACGATGTAATGCGCACTGCCCTGACCGTCGTCGCCCTGCTCGTCGGCACCCTGATCTTCGGATCGACGGTGATCGTGGCGCAACTCCTTGGCATTCCGCACACGCCCGGTGGCATTTACGAGCGTTGCACTCGTAACTGGGCGAGCTGGCTGTTGAAGGCGGCCGGTGTGAAAGTTGTGGTGCACGGTGGCGGAGGGATCGCGCCGAACACGCCGCTCGTCTTCATCGCGAATCACGTCAGCTGGTTCGACATCCCTGCGATGATTCACGCGCTCCCGCCCTACGGGTTTGTTGCCAAGCGCGAGCTCGAGCAGATTCCGCTCTTCGGTGCGGCAGCGCGCGCAGTCGGCGTGATCTACATCGATCGCGAAAATCGGAAAGCGGCACTGGGCGCCTACGAGGACGCGGCCAACAAAATCCGCGAAGGGCAACCCGTACTCGTCTATCCCGAAGGGACGCGTGGTGACAGCTACTCGCTGCGTCCGTTCAAGAAAGGACCGTTTGTCCTGGCAATCGGTTCCGGTGCGCCGATTGTGCCCGTCGTCATTCACGGCACCATCGAAGTGAATCCGCGCGGATCGTTTCGCGCGACACCGGGCACCGTGCATGTACATTTGCTCGAAGCCATGCCGACCGATGGCATGGATTACGGCGATCGTGACGTGCTGACTGAACGTGTGCATGCTCGTATGGTCGATCTGTTGCGCACCCAGTACAACGTGCAGCCGACGACCGCGACGCACGCCGGAAGCGCTGCAACCGCGTCCGCCGAACTTCTCAGTACGCAGAATTCATAACTCAAAACTCGACTATGGCCCCCATCGTTTCCGTCAGCGCGCGCGAGATTCTCGACAGCCGCGGCAATCCGACCATCGAAGTTGACGTCATTCTCGAAACAGGCGCCGCGGGCCGGGCTGCAGTGCCAAGTGGCGCGTCGACCGGTGAACGTGAAGCCGTCGAATTGCGTGATGGCGACGCCGCGCGTTACGGCGGCAAGGGGGTGCTCTCTGCGGTCGCGAACGTAAATGGTGAAATCGCGGAAGCGCTTGAAGGGATGGACGCGACCGATCAGATGGCGGTCGATCGCACGATGATTGAACTCGATGGCACCGAGAATAAGGGACGTCTTGGCGCGAACGCGCTGCTGGGTGTGTCGATGGCCGTCGCACGTGCCGCATCGATCGAAGTCGGCTTGCCGCTTTATCGCTACCTCGGCGGACCGATGGCGCGCACGTTGCCCGTGCCGATGATGAACATCATCAACGGCGGTGCGCACGCGACCAACACCGTCGACTTTCAGGAGTTCATGGTCGTTCCCGTTGGCGCTGAATCGTTCAGCGATGGCTTGCGCATGGGGACGCAGGTGTTCCATCAGCTGAAAAAAGTGCTGGTCGCACGGAAGCTGTCGACCGGTGTCGGCGACGAAGGTGGCTTTGCTCCGAATCTTGGCAGCGATGAAGACGCGCTCAAGATCATCATCGAAGCGATCGAAGCTGCTGGGTTCCGGCCGGGGCATGACGTGGCGCTCGCGCTTGATGTCGCGGCGAGTGAGCTGTTCCGCGATGGCGCGTATCACTTCAAGAAGAGCGGTGCGAAGTCGCGCACTCCGAAGGAAATGGTCGAACTGTACGGCCAATGGATCGAGGAGTATCCGATCGTTTCCATCGAAGACGGCATGGCGGAAAACGATTGGGATGGCTGGAAGCTGTTGACCGAAGCCTTGGGCGATCGTTGTCAGCTTGTTGGCGATGACCTGTTCTGCACCAACACATCGATTCTCGCCAAGGGTATCGAAGCGGAGATCGCCAACGCGATTCTCGTGAAGGTGAATCAGATCGGCACGCTGACCGAGACGCTCGAAGCGATGGAGCTCGCCAGGGCCGCCGGCTACAACTCGATCATCTCGCATCGCAGCGGCGAAACCGAAGATACCTTCATCGCCGATCTGGCCGTCGCAACGCAGGCCGGTCAGATCAAGACGGGTGCGCCCTCGCGTTCCGATCGCGTCGCCAAGTACAACCAGTTGCTTCGAATCGAAGAGCAGCTGGAAGACTTCGCCGAATATCCGGGCGGATCGCTGTTCGGGCTGTAGGCCTTTCGCCAAGCGCCCAATGCCACCAAAAACAAAAGCGACTGATACGCCATTTCGGCGGCTACTCACGCGTGGTGCGTGGGTAGCTGCGGGCGTGGCCGTGCTTGCGTTGCTGGTGCAGGGTGGCGAGTACGGCACGACGGATCTGTTGAACAGTCGGGCGCGCCGTGATTCGGTCCGCGCCAATCTCGCGCGTCAGCGGATCGAGCTCGACTCGATCAAGACGGAGTACAAAGCCGTGACCACGGATCCGGTACGTCTCGAGCGGATGGCGCGCGAGCGATTCGGGATGGTGCAGGGCGACAAGGAAGTGTTGTACTGGGTGGGCGGCGCCGTTGCAGGTGAGGCGGACACGCCCCCGGGCGACAGCACCCGCGGCCTGTCCGCGAAGTCGCCCCCGCGCCGGTAACCTACGGCACTTTGTTGTTCAGCAGGACGATGACCGGGCCGCCGTTTGCATTGAGCCCGAATCGATTGTGCGCATCGTTGGCATCGAGGTAGCGAATCTCGACGATCATGACCGTTGTGAGCGTCTCCAGCTCACTCACCGGACGCACCGGCCCGTAGTCCAGGGAGTAGTGGACTTTTCCAGCCTCGCTATTGACGAAGCTTTGCGGCCCCGTCGTCCGGAAGAAATTTGGCCGGAGGAAGCGGATGGCTTTGAGCGCATCCATGCTCGCCACGACCGGATCACGCAACTCGCGAAGGCTGATGACGTTCGGGTTGGTTGCCACGCGTGGTTGCGCGTCACGGGACGCACGCGGGGAGGTGCAGGCCGTCACGACCACCAGCATCGTAGCGAACCATCGGTATGGCGCGGCCATGGCGGACCTCGGAGTCAAAAGGGGGAGCGCGATCGGGCCATGCATCGCCCGATTCAGCGATCGCATGTTCAGTATGCACCCCGACATTAGTACCGCAAGTCGCAACTCAACTTGACAGATGTAGCGGGAGGCAGTACCTAGGCGACGGCCTGTGCCGCGAATGCTACCCCTCACCCCTCCCGCCATCCCTCCCCCCTCGTCCACGTCGATGCGAGCGGCCTCTGCCGTGCGCGTCGTTCGCGCGCACCTCGGCCCGTATCGCGGCCAACGTTTCCAAAGTTCGCTCGGCGAACAAATGCCGAGCTGCAACAAGTCGACGCGCCAGCGTGTCGCGTCGGCGAACATCACCCAAATGCCTCTTGGAGGAGACTGATGGAGACGATGTTGTCTGAGACCCGATCACGCGGGAGCACCGTCAAATCGGGCCTGCGCGCGGTCCGGCTCGGCCTGCTGCTTGCCCTCGCGGTAAGCACGACCGTTCAGGCCCAGCAGGTGACCGTTACGGGCATTGTGACAAGCACGTCGGGGGCGCCGCTGCCTGGCGTGACCGTGAACGTGCGCGGGACCGAGGTACGTACACTCACGACCGAGAACGGGCGTTACACGATTCTCGCGCCATCGAACGCAACGCTCACGTACCTGCTTTTCGGCAAGCGACCAGCTCAGCAGACCGTTGACGGGCGTACCAAGATCGACGTGACCATGGAAGCGGTCGCATACCTCGAAGAGATCGTGGTCACGGCGTACACGGAAACGCGCCGAGCGGAGATCACTGGCGCCGTTGCCAGTTTGAACGTCGATGCGGCGAAGCGGGAAACTGGGGCGAGCATTCTCAAACGGCTCGACGCCGTCCCGGGTATCACGGTGAACAGCAGCGGATCTCCGGGTTCGCGCAGCACTGTGCGTATTCGCGGCATCAGCTCATTCCAGAACAACGATCCGCTGTACGTGATCGATGGCGTACCGGTTCAGGATTCCTACATCAACTTCCTGAATCCGAACGACATTACGTCAATTCAAGTGCTCAAAGACGCCTCGTCGGCATCGATCTATGGGTCACGCGCAAGCAATGGTGTCATCCTGATCGAAACCACGAAGCGCGGCGCGTCAGGCCCGCCGAAGGTTACGGCAACAGTTCGCACGGGCATGGCGACACCGACCAACGGATACGACAAGTTCCTGCTGACGAACGCGCTCGATTATTTCAAAGTTGTCAAACTGGCATACCAGAATGCAGGCTTGCCAGTGCCCACGAATGTCTACGGCGACCCGAGCAACCCAACGGTGCCGCAGTACACATTCGCAGCCAACGACACGCGCACAGGTGTTGACGCATTCGGCCGTCCCGCCGGTGTTGACCCGAGCAAGTACTCCTACCCGAACAGCCTGATCATGCCGGGCAGCGCCGGGACCAATTGGTGGAAGGCGGTCTTCGGCTCTGGAAAGGTGACGGACTACAATCTCAGCATCACTGGGGCCGGAACCGGGAACCAGTACGGAATCTCGTTCAACTACTTCGATCAGGACGGAACGGCGGCGTACAATAATTTCCGTCGCGCCAGCATCCGTGCGAACACGCAGTTCACGCGCGGCAAGCTGACCTTCGGTGAGAACATCGGCATTACGGCCCAGCGTCAGTTCGGCGGACTGCCGGACGACCAGGGCGGCGAAACCGCCCTCATCGGCAAGAACATCCTGATGCAGCCGGTCGTGCCGGTTTACGATATTCAGGGGAACTTCGCGTCGGGCAAGGCGGTGGGGCTGGGTAACAACACCAACCCGCTCAAGACCGCGTACGACGCCCGCGACAACATTGCCCGCAACAACCGGGTATTCGGCAACGTCTTCGCTGGATTGGCCGTGACCCCGACGCTGGCACTGCGCAGCAGCCTCGGTTTCAGCGCGAACCAGGGAACGTTCTCGGGCTACAACGGGATCACGCCAGAGAACTCGGAGCCGAGCTTCAGCAACAGCATCAACGAAAACCAGTCATCGTCGTCGGACTGGACGTGGAGCAACACGGCGAAGTACACGAAGGCGCTCGCTTCGCACAACTTCGCAGTGCTGGTCGGCCAGGAAGCGACAGCGGGACGCGGACGGTTCATCGGCGCATCGTTGAACAACCTGCTCTCGACCGACCTCAGTGCGCGCTACATTCAGGATGCGCTCGGAGATTCGAAGACCAAGGTCGTCAACAGCTCCGGCGGAGAAAGCGCGCTCCTCTCGTTCTTCGGGAAGGCCGACTACAACTTTGCCGACAAGTACATCGCGAGCTTCACGTTGCGGCGCGACGGTTCATCGCGGCTTGGCCCGACGAGTCGTTGGGGAACCTTCCCGGCGGCAGGTCTTGGCTGGCGAATCTCGAAGGAGAAGTTTCTTGAGGGAAACCACCTGATTTCGGACGCCATGATCCGTGTCGGCTACGGTGTGACCGGCAATCAGTCGATTCCCTCAGGGCGCACGGTCAACCAGTTCGGCGGTTCCAACGGCGACACCTACTACGACATCACCGGATCGAACAGCACGGTGCAGGCGGGCTACCGCCAGACGTCGCTCGGCAATTCGAAGCTCAAGTGGGAAGAAAACCGGTCGACGAACATCGGTGCGGATGTCGCGATGTGGGATGGCGCGATCAATGTGATGATCGACGTCTACGACCGCGCAACAAACAATCTGCTTTTCGATCCAAGGCTGCCAGGAACGGCTGGTATCGCGGCTCCGCCTATCGTGAACATCGGCAAGATGAACAACAAAGGGTTCGATATGTCCATCGGACACCAAGGCAGTGCGTGGAACGCAAGTCTTCAGCTGAGCAAGTACAAGAATAAGGTCGTCTCGATTGATGGAGCGCAGAAGTTCTTCTACGGGCCGATCTCGACGCGCATCGGCAACGCGATCATCAATCAAGTCGGCAGTCCCATCGGTTCCTTCTTCGGACTGCAAGCCAACGGCTTCTTCAAGGATGACGCGGACGTCAAGGCGCATGCTGCACAGGATGGTGCCGCGCCGGGGCGGATCAAGTTTGTCGACAGCAACAAAGACGGGAAGATTACCGCAGCGGACCGCGTCATCATCGGCTCGCCGCACCCGAATTTCACGTCGAGCTTCGACCTCGGGTACCGTCACGGAAACTGGGACGTGAGTGCGGCCGTCTTCGGCAGCTTCGGCAACAAGATTTTTGACGCGCAGAAGGATTTCTATGTCTTCCGCGATTTCTCGACCAACGTTCGCAGTGACCTGATCGCGAACTCGTGGACGCCGACGAACCTGAACGCCAAGTATCCGAAGATCGATCAGAACGATACGTACAGCAAAGCGATCAGCAGCTACTACGTCGAAGACGGCTCGTACGTGCGCATGCGGAATATCCAGCTGGGTTACAACATTCCGGAAAAATGGGCGCGCTGGACCACGGCCACCCGCGTCTATGTCCAAGGCGAAAACCTGTTCACGATCACGGGCTACTCCGGCCTCGATCCGTCGCTACCGACGGCGAACGTCTTTGGCGCGGCAGGCGACATCCGCGATCAATTCCGCGGCGTCGATCGCGGTGTGTATCCGAGCAGCCGGACGTTCTCCCTCGGCATCACCACTTCGTTCTGACCCATGAAATCTTTCAAGCAGAGGGCGACGATGATATACGGATCGAGGAAGCCCGTGCTCCTCGGGATCGCGATGCTGACAGTGTCAGTCGGCGCATTCTACGGGTGCGACCATTTTTTGACCGACGCGTCGATACCGCAAGGAACACTCGACGCAGGGACGCTGGCGAATAAGGCGGGCGTGGAAGGCAGCTTGCTCGCTGCGTACCGCCAGCTTGACTACACCAACGGCGTAGGCGGCGCGTGGGGCTCGGCCGCCAGCAATTGGATCTGGGGCAGCGTCACAAGCGATGACGCGTACAAGGGATCGGAAGCGACGGACCAGCCGAACATTGACCCGGTCGAGCAGTACCAGTGGTCGTCGGCCGGCGTCGAGAGTGAATTGAACGACAAGTGGCGCGCCATGTATGAGGGTGTCGTTCGCGCCAACGCCACGATCAAGCTGCTGAAGGAGGTCGTCGCGTCGAAGCCGTCGGAAATCCCGACCGCCGCGGCGCGAAGCATCGAAGGCGAAGCACTCTTTCTTCGTGCGCATTATCACTTCGAATCGTGGCGGATGTGGGGGAACATTCCATACTTCCGCGAGACCGATACCGACTTCGGCAAAGCCAACTCCACCAAAGCCGACGTCGCCAAGGAACTCGTCAAGGACC
>JBKJTE010000112.1:0-6109 GCA_046590495.1 Gemmatimonas sp.
GAGATGGTCGCGCAGCACCCACAGGAGCGGGGTGTCCGCTGGCGCGTCGACCGTGACAGTCTTCCCGTTCAACACAAGCGATTGCATAGCCTCTTGCCTCGTTTGGTGTGATGACGCCCGAATGTGGGACGTAAATCGGGTGCCGGCAATACGTCTGGCCTGCCAACCACCGTGTGTCTGCAACGCATTTGGGTCAGCGGCGGCAACCGATCCGTCCTCAAAACGAGGTCAAGCTCGCTGAGTCGGACCGGTAGCGCGTTTCTGAAATCGTGCTCAACTCAGCACGGCGGTCGTCGGTTCGCTCCGCCTGCCGGGTGGGCGACGAGCGGCGCTCCCTGTCGGCTAAGCGTTGCATTGAGTGCGTCCAACTCGGCGCCGCCGAGGCGCTCGAGCGCGGTTATGGCGCGCGCCAGATCCTTGCACGTCGCAACCCATGCCGCGAGCATCGACGGTGTGGGAGCAAGGTCGGCATTGTCTTGCGCGATCAGTTGGGCAGCCAATGCGCCGTTTATCGCGCGGAACGTCTGCGTGTTGCTGCCTCGGCCCGGGCCGCGCGCCGTCTCTGCGCCGAGGAGGCTGTCGAGCTTCGCCGAATACGTGGCGATCGCAGTTGCGACGTCGGTAGATGGGCCCGCGATGGACGCCCCTTTCACACCAGTGCGCAGCGCCGACGCGCGTGCCTGTCCATCCCACGATGCGCGCATGCCGTCCGCGATGCGCAGCAGCAGCGCGTGCTGTGCGGCAAGTGCGAGCGCGCTGGTGCGTGACCGCGGATCGTTGCGCACCGAGACCGTGCGCGTGTAGCGCGCGCCATCGACCGTCAGACGCAGGGTGTAGACGCCTGGCGGCGCGAGCGCGCCCTCGGGCGATGTCGGCGTGAGCCCGGGGTTCGCGTTGATCTCGAAGCTGTGCGTGAAAGCCGGGGGCGCGTCATGGCGCAGATCCCAGTAGACGCGATTCGTGCCCGCCCGCGCGGACATCGGCGTGGCGGGCGCGATCCAGAAGTTCGGATGCGGCGGCTTGCTGGCCTCGTCCACTGCAGCGCTGGTCGTGCTCGAGAGATGACGCACGATCGTGCCCGCCGCGTCGAGCACATCGAGCGTGATCTCGCCCGTCGGTGCTGTTGCGAGCCAGTAGTCGATCGCCACACCGTCTGCCGGATTCAGCGCGTGGGGGATTTCCGGCGGGAGTGGTGTGTTGGCCCCCACGTTGCGGCGTGTGCGGATCGCCACTCCCGGTTCGAAGAGGTGCGCGCGCTCGGCGGCGACGGCAGGCGTGAGTTGTCGCAGCATCGCGATGTCGTCGAGTATCCAGAGCCCGCGCCCGTGTGTGGCGATGATCAGATCGTTGTCCTTCACGGTGAGATCGCGCACCGGCGAATTGGGCAGGTTGCGTTGCACCGACTGCCAGTGATCACCGTCGTCGAACGACACGTGCATCCCGCTTTCGGTGCCGGCGAAGAGCAGCCCCGCCTTCTTCGGGTCGGGGCGCACGACGCGCACGAAACTGCCACTCACCTCGTCGGTGGGCAGGCCATTCACGATCTTCGTCCACGTCTTCCCGAAGTCACGCGTGCGATAGACATACGGAGTGTGATCGCCGGTGCGCAGATATTCGATCGCGGCGTACGCCGTGCCGGCGACCAGCGGTGATGCCTCGATGGACGAGATATTTGCGCGTCGCGGATTGGGCAGATCGGCGATGCTGACATCGGCCCACGTCTTGCCCTCGTCGCGCGTCACGTGAATCAGCCCGTTGTTGGTGCCGACCCAGATCACACCGCGCCCTACGCGTGAGGCGCTCAACGATTCGATCGCGCCGCGACCACCCAGCGTGTTCGCCGCGTTCGTCGAGTCCATCCCTTTCGGAATGCCCAGCTCACCGCTGATGCGCGTCCAGTGCACGCCACCGTCGGTCGTCGTCGTCACGAAGTTGAATCCCGCAATCAACTCGCGCTGGTTCCACGGCGCGAACGCGAGGGGCTGCGATGATGTCGTGCGCGCCTTCGCCGCCGGATCGATGGCGGGGCTCACACTGATCCATTGCTCGCTCGGATACGAGATCTTCACCAGACCGTTGCCGCTCGCATATACCGTGTTCGGGTCGAGCGGGTCGGGCAGGACGGTACCCCACTCCCATCCGTTCACCGGATTCCAGTCGAACATCGTCACCGCGCCGAGGTTGCCACGGCTGCGCGTGCGAATGGCGCCGGCGTCCTGCTGCGTCGTGTAGAGGAAGTACGGAAACGCGTTGTCCGCCGAGACGTGATACAGCTGTTCCGTCGACTGGTTGTACCACGAGCTCCACGTGGCCCCACCGTCGAGCGAGATCGTAGCGCCCTGATCGTATCCGGCGAGCATGCGCTGTCCGTTCGTCGGATCGATCCACCACTGTTGCGGATCGTCGCCGCCCGGTGCGCCCTTGAGCCCTGTGAATGTCTTGCCACCGTCGACGGACTTGTAGGCCGCGGTGTTGAGCGTGTAGACGACGTCGGGGTTTTTCGGGTCGACGTACACACCGCAGCTGTAGCCACCCTGCCCGTTGTGAATGCGCTCGTCGTCAGCCGCCATCTGCGTCCACGACCCGCCGCCGTCATCCGAGCGATAGAGCGCGCTGTTGGTGATGAGATAGACGCGCTGTGCATTCGTACCCATCGCCACGGCCAGTGTGGTGCGACCGTCGAGCTTGGGCAGTCCCCGGGTGGCCAGTGGCGTCCATGTGACGCCTCCATCGGTCGACTTGTAGATCGCCGTTCCGGTGCGCGCCGTGTCGGACGCCGGTCGGCCGCTCACGCCCAACTGCCACGAGCGGAATGAGCCGACGGCATACCCCGGCGGCGCGTAGTGCCGCGACGTGGTGGCGAAGATGATGTCGGGTACATCGAATGCGCGCGCCAGCTTCGCGATGCCGGTTTCGTCGTCGATAAAAAGCGTCCTGGTCCAGTTACGCCCGCCATCGGTCGAGCGATACACCCCGCGGACATCGCTTTTCTTCACGTGGTCGCCCAGAACGCCGGCCATGACGACATCGGGATTGCGCGGGTCGACGAGCATCGTCTGGATGTGCCGACTGGCTTCGAGTCCGATGTGCTGCCAGCTTTTGCCGGCGTCGCTCGACCGGTAGACGCCGTTGCCCTGATCGAGCGTACCGCCGGTGATCATGTCGCCGGTGCCGACATACACGATGTTCGGATCGGAGGGCGCCACTTCAACCGCGCCGATCGAGGAGACCGCCGTGATCGCATCGAACACGGGATACCACGTCTGGCCCGCGCTCGTGGTCTTCCACAACCCACCGCCCGGATAGCCCGCGTAGAAAGTGCCGGGCTGGCCGATCGCGCCTGAGACCGCGCCGACGCGACCGGCGCGGAAGGGACCGACGTTTCGCCATGAGAGGCCAGCGTAGAGGCGCTGGTCGACCGCCGCCGTCGTGGTGGGTTGCGCAACGCTGCGGCCGGCAAGCCCGACGCTGCAGGCGAGCAGCACCAGCGACTGTCGAACACCGCGCGGCGCATGCCGCCATGAAGATCGGGCACGCGTCATGACTGTCTGGGATAGAGAGATGGGGTTTTCGATCACGATTGCTGGAGTATGCAGCGCGATCCCACTTGGCGCGCGACCAGGCCGACGCTCGGGGCGGCAGCCGTTGAACTGGCCACGCTGTCCAGCTGAGTGCAGAATGTGGAGAGTGCGGGCGCCGTGCCGCTCCTGTGATTGAGCTTCAGGCGCGAAAGTATGCATCAACCTCCACCGGATTTTTTCATGCGCTATCTGATTCTCGGTACCGCCCTGCTGGTCGCATGCGCCCAGCCGGCCAAGGAACCACCCAAGCCCGACGTCGCCGCAATTCGCGCGGCGATCGAGACGTCGAATGCGGCTCAGACCGCCGCCGTCGTGAAGGGCGACATTCCCGGAGTGATGGCGCCGTACGCTGCGGACGCGGTCGTCTTCAATCCCGGCGCGCCGATGGCCGCTGGCCTGCCGGAAATCCAGAAGATGTTCGAGGGCATGCTGGGGGCAATGACGATCAAGGAGTTCACGCTCTCCGTCAGCGACGTCATTGTTGCGGGCTCAGGCGATCTCGCAGTCGAACACGGTCGCTACACGTGGACGGTCGAGCCCAAGGGCGGCACGCCGATGCCCGACGCGGGGAAGTACGTCGTGGTGTGGCAGAAGCAGGCCGACGGCGGCTGGAAAATCATTCGCGACATCCTCAACACGGATATCCCGCCCAAACCGTAGCCGCGGGGTGCCCCGCGGCCTCGCTCACCCAACGGATCAGAATCCGACGGTCACGACAGCCGCAGCGCCGCCGCGACTTGGCCTCAGCGAAACACGGGGAGGGGGTGTCACACGCTCCCATCGTTCCGCTGGGATCACTGCACCGATGAGGGCGCCGAACACCAGTCCGCCGAATATGCCACCTGCGGCGGACCCACCCTTTATGACGCCGTCACAGAGCGATTTATCGGTCGGGCCGGTGCACTCTTGCTTCGAGGCGCTGTTTCCCGCCGTAATACCAAGCGCCAATCCTATCCCGCCTCCCCAGAGCAGACCCCTCGCTACGCCACGCCCCACACTCCGGCCGTGGCTGACGTCCGCGACGGTGATCGCCGTCAGTGGAATCCATATCGGAGCACCGTTCGGGGTGGAGATCGACAACGAGTCGGTCGTGCGCCCAATGACGACGCCGGTCAATCGATGAACGTTCGCCGCAGGGGCGGACACGCGCGCACGCACACCCGGCTGAAGCTCGCCCACCTGAGCCGATGCACTCGGCGCACGCAGTGCCAGCATTCCAAGTACGGTCAGACCGGCGTAGAAACGAAGACGAACTCGCATGGGATCCTTCTCGTCGGGAAGTCGGGCGGCCGCGAAGGCACGAGATAGCAACTGCGAAACAGTCTACAGCGCACGGCAATCCGGTCAATACAGCAGCCCGTCGCGCGTCGTCCATCTCGCCCCCGCTTGTACCCTTCGTACGCTCCATGCAAACGTCCAAGATCCGGACAGGAATTTCGATCGGGGTCGGGGAGTATTTCGCGAGTCCCTAAGGGGTCTGGCCCCTCATCCGCCGTGCGCCCTTGGCCGGGACGACAAGCCTGACGCTCGCTGCCATAGCGGTGCGGATACCGATCGTGGTAAGCTGTGCGTCGCATTGTGTTGGCGCGGTGCTTTGCTGCGCGCTCGCACGACAGCGACCGGCATCACACCCACTCCGTGAGCGCGCGCTGTGCATACCATCCGCCTTATCTACGCGAGCGATGCCCTGGCGGGGTTATCGTACCGGGATGTCCGCGAGATCCAAGAGGTCGCGGCGTCGTTGAACCGGGCCGTTGGCATTACAGGCCTGCTCTGCTACGGCAGCGGACAGTTCCTACAGGCGCTCGAGGGAGAACGCGAGGCCGTCAACACGCTCTACCATCATATCGAGCACGATCCCCGACATACCAATTGCTCGTTGATGCTGGTCGAAGACATCACGACGCGGGACTTCGGCGAGTGGTCGATGAAGGTCATCGACTGGTCCGATGCGGCCACCGCCGCGATTCGCACCGCGCGGAATGAAGGAAGCGAAGGCGAGTCATTCAACCCGCGAGCGATGTCCGGACTCGATGCCGCGAATCTGCTGCGGCAGATCGCCGTGGCGCAGCGCGCATTGGCCGAGTAGCACCGCGAGGAAAGTACGATCGTCGTGCTGACGGTGTGGAGCGATTCACGCACCGGTAACGCACCCCTAACGCAGCGTCACCGCGGCAGCGGCGCACGCTCGTGCTCCATCACCAGCCCCACGGCCGTTCCACGCTTGAAGCCTTTCCAGTACGTATGTGTGGCCTGCGGCGTCCCGTCGCGATCAATGGCGTACACTCCGTCTTTCCCATTGGGCACGACGGCGAGATACCCGAGCCGCGTGCTGTCGCCCTTCAGTCGCGCATCAAAATGCGCGGTCACAAAGTGTGCGAGAATATTGTTCATGCGCCGAGTATCCCAGACGGGATCAGCGTAGTGCGTGAACGGAAACGATTTGAGCGCCGCTGAAAACGCATAGCTCTCGGCAGGCGCGGGAATGGGGGCACCGGCATTGTGGCCGGGGTTCAGAAACGTGAGCA
>JBKJTE010000160.1:0-5249 GCA_046590495.1 Gemmatimonas sp.
GTCGACGGCGCGGGGCAGGCGATGCCGACGGAGAACGGGATGTCGGTGCCGGCGCGGCGACCGGAGCGTGCGCGGTCGTCGGCGATCATGGCGTCGCGGCGTGCAGGCTCACTCGACGAGGTGCGCGGTGCGTCGAGGTCGCTGACCTCCTCGCTGCGGGACATTCGACTGGCGTCGGGCCGTGCATCGGGCTGTTCGTCGGGCCATGCGTCGGGCCGTGCGTCGCGCCGTACGTCGGGCCGTGCGTTGGGCGTACCTTCGTACTGAGCGTCTCTCGATACGTCGCCCGAAGCATCGTCCTGTACGCGGGGCCGCGCGCCCGGCGCGGCGAATGCCGCGAACACTCCGGCGTCGCCAGTGGGCGCGCGCAGAATGGCCGCCACTCCAGTGTTCGGATCTTCGCGGCCGCTCCACATGCGGGGGAACCCACGCGTATCCCGCTCGGTAGCGACCCCACGGCCGGTGAGCGGGAGCGTTCCGGGTCTCCCAGCGCCGCCTCTGCGAGGGGGGCTCGGCGCGAGGCGCGCCAGCGCCGACGGCCGGCCACCCGAGGAGCCAGCGGCGTCCGGGAGGCTCCGGCCGCGACCCGCGCCCGCCCCGATCTCGCCGCCTCGGCCAACGCCAACGCCGCGATCCGCTTTCACCGCATCCGCGCGGACACTCCCAACAGCCGCGCCGCACAGCAGCAGCGCGCGAACAACGCACCGCACCAACACCGTTCGAGTTGTAGTCATGCGCGAAACTACGACCATTGCACCGCGTCGACAAACTGCGACGCTAACGCTCCAGTGCGCGAGCCAGCAACGCCAACTGACCGCCGTGATACGTCGCATGCTCGACCACACCGTTGAGCATCGTCGCGACGTTGTAGTCCCGATTGGCGACCGGTTCCATCATCGCGCTCGGGGGAAGCGCGCGCACGATCTCGCCGAGTCGCACGTACGTCACACGCAACTCTGCGACCGCAGCACGCCATTCGTCGGCGGTTCCATCGGTCGGCTGCTTCGGAAAGTCCTCGTCCGCTGCGACGTCGTACGACGTGTCGCCAAGTAACCTCGCAATACCAAAGCGTGCCCAGGCTGTCATGTGCAGGATCAATTCCCAGGGCGAATGCGCGTTCGCAACCGGATGCTGAAGCGCTGTTGCGTGCGTGAAGCGCAGCGCCAGTTCATCGACCGCTGGGCCATGCCACATCGGGCCCGCAACCGCTCGACGAAGACGCCCCGCGAGTTCTCGCGGGGCGTCGAAGTCCTTCGTCATCCCTGATCCGTCCATGCACACCTCGCCACGAGCGCAGGTCAAATGCAACTCAGTACGACATGATCTCTGCGTATGCTGTGCGGAACGTCTCGACTTGTGGCAGAATCGCATCTTCGAGACTTGGCGCGTATCCGACAAACGTGTCCGTGCTTGCCACACGCTTGACCGGTGCATCGAGCCACGAGAAACAGTCGTCAGCAACACGGGCCGCAATCTCAGCACCATAGCCCCACGAAATCGAGTCTTCGTACCCGACGATCACGCGCCCGGTTTTCTTCACGCTGGCGTACACCGCCTCGTGATCCCACGGCGACAGCGTGCGCAAATCGATCACTTCCACCGACGGACCGCCCTCTTCAGCAATCTGATTTGCGGCCACGAGCGCGCGCTGGACTGTCGCACCGTATGTCACGACCGTGACGTCCGTGCCTTCACGAACAGTGCGCGCCTTGCCTAACGGAATCATGAAATTGGGACCTGGGTAGCGGCCCTTGTTGTACGTCTGACGATAAAGGTGCTTGTGCTCGAGGAAGATCACCGGGTCCTCGCAACGAATCGCCGTGCGCAACAGCCCCGCCGCATCGAGCGCATTGCTCGGACACACCACACGAAGCCCCGGCGTGTGCGTGAACAGCGACGCGCCCGTCTGCGAGTGATAAATGCCCCCGCGAATGTAGCCGCCGTATGTCGTGCGAATGACGACCGGTGAGCTGAACATGTTGTTCGAGCGCCAACGCATCGTCGCCAGTTCATCGCGAATCTGCATGTACGCCGGCCAGATGTAGTCGAAGAACTGCACTTCGACGACGGGCTTGAAGCCACGATGCGCGAGACCGATTGCACGACCGACAATGTTCGCTTCCGCAAGCGGCGAGTTGTACACGCGCGTGCTGCCAAAGCGCTGCTGCAACCCCCACGTCACTTTGAAAACGCCGCCCTTGCCCTTCACCTTGCCGAGTTGTTCTTCACGCGACACGTCGGCCACGTCTTCACCGAACACGAGGATGCGCTCGTCGCGCGCCATCTCGTCCCTCATGCACGTGTTGAGCAGATCGACCATCGTCGTCGGCTCCCCGGCAAACTGCGGATCATCTTCGGTGTCGAACTGCTCGCTTGTCGGATCGACGTCAGGCGAGTAGACACCAAAGTGCACGGTGCTGGCCGCCGGCTGCGGCTGCAACAGCGCGTCGTCCGTGGCAGCCAGAATCTCAGCGTCCACCTGCTCACGCATCGCTTCGAGTTCTGCTTCCGTCGCAATCCCTTCCGCGATCAGCATGCGCGGGAACGTCGTGATGGGATCGCGTGCCGCATCGGCATCACGCTCTTCCTTCGGACGATAGAACACTTCGTCATCCGACAGCGAATGTGAGTACGGACGAATCACCTTTGCATGCACGAAGGCGGGTCCCTTACGATCGCGTGCATACGCGACGGCGCGCGTCATCGCTTCGTAAGAGGCAATGACATCGCAGCCATCGACTTCCTGGATGTACAACCCGGGGAACCCGGCCACGAGCTTGGAAATCGATCCACCCGCCGTGTTCACCTCAACCGGCACCGAGATCGCATACCCGTTGTCTTCGACGAGATAGACAATCGGCAGTTTGAGGTTGGACGCCGTGTTGAGCGACTCCCAGAACTCGCCTTCACTCGTCGTGCCGTCGCCGGTCGTGACCAGCACCACTTCGTCGTCGGTAAAGCCTTCGGTGATGCCGAGTGCCTTCGCGCGCACAATGGCTTCAGCCGCGCCGACCGCCTGCAGAAACTGCGTGCCTGTCGGCGACGATGCCGACGCGATGTTGAACGCCTTGTGCCCCCAGTGACTCGGCATCTGGCGTCCACCCGAATTCGGATCGATTGCCGCGCCAACCGCACTGTACAGCATCTCATTGGGCGTCATGCCCAGCATCAGGCAAAGGGCGCGATCGCGATAGTAGGTGTAAAACCAGTCGTGGCCAGAGCGGAGTACGAGGCCAGCTGCGCAGAGCAGCGCTTCGTGCCCGGCGCCCGAGATCTGAAAGAAGATCTTGTTCTGGCGTTTGAGCTGAATCTCTTTGTCGTCCACACGGCGCGACATGTACATGACGCGATACACGCGTAGCAGCTGCTCGCGGGAAAGCGGCAGCTCGTCAGTGGTACCTTTGCGAGCGCGAGTCGGGCGGGTCGAAGTAGCCATCGATCAGAGATCTCGGGGTGACAGTCAGAGGCGAAAACTAGCCATTCGCCCGAGCGGAGGTAGCTGTCCGTCCTCATCCAGCCGCGTATTCGTCGGAGGGCGGTGTTTACTCGGGCTGAGTCGTGTCGTCGACGGGATCGCCGGTTGACAGGCGTCGGGATCATTGGGAACATGCTACGCATTGAAACCGGTATCTTCTGTTGTTGCAGCACCTGCCTTGGTCACATCCTCCCCACATCATGCACGCGCCTACCGCCCCCATGACGCCCACGACCGGCCATTGCATTTTCTGCGATCTGATGCGCGGAGCGGCCGAGGTCTCCATCTGTTACGAAGACGCGACTGCGATCGCATTCCTCGACATCCAGCCGGTGAATGCGGGGCACGTCCTCGTCGTCCCGCGTGAGCACTATGAAACGCTGCAGGACATTCCCAAGGCCGTAGGGCTCCATCTCTATCAAGTGGCGACAAAGCTCATTCCCGTCGTGCAGACCGCATCGGGCGCGACGGACATGAACATCGTGGTGAACTCTGGTGCCGCCGCCGGGCAGAATGTGATGCACTATCACATCCACCTCATTCCACGCCGCGTCGACGATGGCTTCGATGTGCCGCTGCCATTCCCGGGTTCACAGATGCCCAATCGTCAGCAGCTCGACGCGATGGCCGCGCGCATCGGGAGCATGTTGCGCGACCCACTGCGCAAAGACGGCATGAAGCAGTAGATGGTCGTCGCCGGATCGGTGCAATCTTCGCGCGATTTGCATCGGTTTGGCCTCTTGACCGCGGGCCGCCCCGAACCCTAATGTGGCACTGTGATGGCGCGTGACTGCCAACCGGCACTTGCTCGCTCTCTCGTACGGAACGGCCGGATCACGCAGTGTACCACCAGTTGTAGGCGCGGTCGTTCAGAAAGTCCCGTGTTTGGTCCCCGTGTTTGCTGCGCCCTCTCCACCCGGTCTGTCCAGGAGGATGATGCGCTCCACCCGTGGTTCATCTCGCACGCGCTGCTTGGCGCGTGATCGGCGTCTTCGGCGCCGTGGCGCTTCTACCCCATCAACGCGACACCGGGGCCTTCGCTACTCGCCCCGCCCCGTCTTCGAATACGCCATCGCCATCCGCCCCGACGTGAGGTCTCTCGCCTCCGTCGGGGCGTCGTCTTTGTGGGAGACGTGACGATGCCCCGACAGTCCAACCTCAGAATCGCTCGAGGCGGCGCTGGCCGAGCCCGCCCGTCAAAGCGCAGCGCAGTCCGCGCGCGCGGCACCAGTGGACCGATCAAACGCTCAGGCCCTCGACACCTCGTCAAGCTTCGCGCTGGCGGCGTCGTCCATACCTCGCTCAAACGAGCGATGCGACGGGCGGCACTGCGCGACTGCGGCCAGCGGTGTGTATACTGCGCAACGCATCTCGATCAACGCACCGCCACCCTCGATCACGTCCTTCCGCTCGCGCGCGGCGGAGCACACGATCCCGGCAACCTCGTTGTCGCCTGTGGGCCTTGCAATCGACTCAAAGGCGATCTCATTCCGTTTGAGTTTTTCGCGCGCCACCCGTGGGCTGGCGCAAACTTCGTGCGCTACGCCCGCTCAGTGCACCGGGCGCTCAAGCGCGGCGCGAGACGTGCAGTGAGTCTTGCGTTCGCACGCGACGACGCGGTGGCAGCATGAGATAACGAACGCCTCTCCCCTTCATCCGAACGACATCATGCGGTGGACTCCCGGCAGTCGCAGCGACAATCTCGAAGATCAGCGTGGTGCGTCTCGGGGAGGTATGGGTGGGGGCGGGCGCGGTTTTGGTGGCGGAGGACGAC
>JBKJTE010000170.1:0-4576 GCA_046590495.1 Gemmatimonas sp.
GCATGACGTGCTATCACATGCGGTTACGAATATCGGTGTTGAAAGTGCTGGTGCGGTTCCACGGCGGCACCACTGATGCGAAACAACGATGGCGAACACCCGCCCCTCGCGCGGGCCCCACCGAAGTTTTGCATCAGGAGGAAACATGTCTGTACTTCGTCGGACCGTCGTCGCCCTTCCCGCCGCCGCCGCACTTCTCATCGCAAACCCCAACCTGGCGTTCGCCGCGCCCGATCAACCGCTGTTCACGTGGAGTGGCACGGTCGATCGCGAAGTCTTCATCGTCGTCCGCGGCCGTGATGTGAACACGCAGGGGCGCGATGCCGATCTGCCCAGTCGGGTGCGCGTCGCGAATGCACTGCCCCGCACCTTCGGCGAACTGCGCGTGAATGTCGAAGAAGGACGCGGCACGATTGGTGTGATTGAACAGCCCAGTGCGCGCAATGGATATCAAGCGGTCATTCGCATTCAGGACCCGAGCGGTGGAGCCGACCGCTATCGGCTGTCGGTGTACTGGGATGGCGACAACCGTAATGGGAATGGCAACGGTGGCTGGAAACGCGATCGTGATGATCGTGGTCGCGATGATCGTGGTCGCGACGATCGGGACCGTGATGATCGTGGTCGTGATGACCGTGACCGGGACCGGGACAATCGTGCACGCGATAACCGTGATCGCGACGATCGCAATGCGGAACATGGTGCGCTCAAGTGGAGTGGGCGCGTTGACGACGTAGTCGAAATCCGCATTCAGGGTCGCCGCATCGAATACATCACCCGCAGCGGTGCACGCCTCGCGAACGTGAACTCCGACATCGATGGCAACGGCTTGCCGCGTCGTATGGTCGATGTGCAGTTGGTGCGTCGCGATGGACGCGGAGAAATCGACATCGTGCAGCAACCGAATCCGCGTAATGATTTCACGGCGGTGATTCGTATTTACGATCCGCGCGGTGGCGCGGCGAACTACGACTTTGTGGCGCGGTGGTAGTCGGTGGGGCTGCAGGGAATGTGATGGACCGCAATCAATGACCAACTAAGGCGAGAAGTATCGATTGTGACTCCGAAAACAACAGCGCCCCCGTCTGCCGTCAGACGGGGGCGCTGTCACGTAGATGGCATTCGCCATCTGGTCAACGACGGTGGGTCCATCGCTCCAAAGCAGGCTGCGTCGGAGTAGGACGCGAACGTGACAACTTCGAACCCAGCGCTCGTACCGCTAACGCGCCATGCCCTGCATCATCCGCCGGTGCATCTCCGACAACCGCGTAACGCGTCGCATATGTGGGGGCAGGGCCAACTGAAGTTGTGTCTTGGTGAGATCAGGCATGCGCACAAGATCCTGCCTGATGGAGTCGACGGTACTGTTCCACTCCGCGTCAGCCGGCATGTTCATCTGCCGCATCTCCGCGCCCATACGAGACAGCATGTTGGCCACCATTTGCCGGTGCATCGGGAGCATGACCTGCACACTGTCGCCTCCGGCGCGCTGCATCATCGCCATGTACGCGTGTACGGACGAGTCACCCGACATGCCCGACATGCCCGACATACCCGACATACCCGACATTCCAGCCATTCCTGATGCACCGCGAGCCGTGTCAGACGAACTTCGGGGCGGGCCCGCAGCGGCGGCGTCACCGGAGTTTGCCACACGGTTCGATGACGATGGTCCGCAGGCCAGAAGGAACGTGAGCGTCACTAGCGGGATGGATAGCAGTTGTGAGGACGACATGGGAGATCCTGTATTTGGGGATAGGCGAGACCACGACGTGACGTTCAGCACCCTGCGTCAGTGACGTAGCTGCTCCGAATCGGGCGACGAGCGCCGCACCTCACGCTCCTTCCAGAGCGAGTAGATGGCCGGGATCACCACGAGCGTGAGGACCGTGCTGGTGAGCATGCCACCAACCATCGGTGCCGCAATTCGCTTCATGACATCCGCTCCCGTGTCTTGGCTCCACAGGATGGGGACCAAGCCCGCCATGATGGCCATGACCGTCATCATCTTGGGACGCACCCGTTCAACCGCGCCGTACTCCACCGCTGCGTCAACGTCGGCCCGGTTCCGTACGCCGCCCCGCGCCTGGCGTTCGTGATAGGCATGATCGAGATAGAGCAACATGATGACGCCCGTCTCGGCCGCGACACCGGCGAGCGCAATGAAGCCGATAGCCACGGCGACGCTCATGTTGTAGTCGAGCATCCACATGAGCCACACGCCCCCCACCAGCGCGAACGGAAGTGAAAGCATCACGATCCCAACCTCGGCCACGTTGCGAAAGTTTATGAACAGCAAACCGAAGATGATGAGCAACGTGAGCGGCACGACGATGCGCATTTTCCGCGTCGCGCGCTCCAGCGACTCGAACTGGCCGGACCACTCCACTCGGTAGCCGGGCGGCAGCGCGAGCCGCTCGTTCAGCGCACGTTTCGCGTCACCCACGTAGCCGCCAATGTCGCGGCCCTGCACGTCGACGTACACGATCACGTTGAGGTTCGCATTCTCCGACTTGATGAGGGTAGGGCCGCGCACGACTTCGATACGTGCGACGTCTCCCAATGCCACTTGGCCGGCTTGCCCATCGGCTCCCGGCGACGAGGCGATGAGGACGCGGCGCAGCTTCGTCAGATCGTCGCGGAGCGCCGATGGGTAGCGGACCAGCACGTTGTATCGTTCGCGCCCCTCCAGCACCTCGCCCGCTTCAGCGCCGCCCACCGCCGTACCAAGCGCAGCCTGCACGTCGTCGGTCGTCAACCCGTAGCGCGCGGCGGCGGCCCGGTCGATGGTGACGTCGAGGTAACGTCCTCCGACTGCGCGCTCGGCAAACACACTGTTCGTGCCCGGCACCGTGGGCAGAATTGCCTCGATCTGGCGCCCGATGCGGTCCAGCGCCGCAAGATCTGCACCGACCACCTTGATACCGACGGGTGTCTTGATGCCAGTCGCCAGCATGTCGAGTCGATTCTTGATCGGCATGCTCCACATGTTCGCGACACCGGGGGTGTGAACGCGCGCGTTCGCTTCTGCGACGATGGAATCGTACGTCACACCTGGTCGCCATTCCTTTCGGTCCTTCAGCACCGCGATAGTTTCGATCATGCTCATCGGGGCCATGTCAGTTGCGGATTCTGCGCGACCGATCTTACCCATCACTGTCGCGACTTCGGGGATCTGTGCGAGCGCGGCGTCGCGTTGCTGCACAATCTCCCTCGCCAGCGTCCCGCTGACTCCTGGCATCAGCGACGGCATATCCATGATCGCGCCCTCATTCAAGGGCGGCATGAACTCGCTGCCGAGCCGCGACCAGGGCACCGCTGTCATCACAAGCAAGGCGCCTGCGGTGATGATCGTCGGCCAGCGGTGACGGAGCACGAACGCGATGACCGGTCTGTAGAGGTAAACGAGCGCCCGGTTCACCGGGTTTGCTGCCTCGGGCCTGACGCCCTTGCGAATGAACAGGCCCATCATCACTGGCACCAGCGTAATGGACAACAATGCGGCCGACGCCATCGCCAACGTCTTGGTCCACGCCAACGGTTTGAACAGGCGCCCCTCCTGATCGCCGAGTGCGAAGACGGGGAGGAACGACGCAGTGATGATCAGAAGTGAGACGAAGAGCGACGGACCGACTTCCTGCGCCGCTTCGACCACCAAGGTCCAGTGGGCCTTTGGAGCCCCGTCTGCTCCGTTGCGCTCCATGTGCTTGTGCAGGTTCTCCACCATCACGAGGGCCGCGTCGATCATTGCTCCGATGGCGATGGCGATACCGCCAAGCGACATGATGTTCGCGCTGAGTCCGAGCAGACGCATGGCAAGCAGCGCCATGAGAATGCCTATGGGCAACGTCACAATCGCCACGAGCGCGCTCTGCGCGTGGAGTAGGAATACGACCGTTACGAGTGCCACGATGATCGACTCCTCGATCAGCTTCGTGCGCAGCGTGTGAATGGCCCGCTCGATCAGACCGGAGCGGTCGTAGCCCTGCACGAAGCGCACACCGGCGGGCAGCGCGCGTTCAACCTCGGCCATCCTCGCCTTGACGCCCGTGATGACCGCGAGTGGATTGGCGCCATAGCGCATCACCACCCACCCCGTCACCACTTCACCCTTCCCATTCAGCTCTGCGATACCACGACGGAGCGCCGGACCGACGTGAACGGTTGCGACGTCGCCGACTGTGATGGGGGTGCCGCCAGCGCCCTTTCTCAGCACGACGGCACGCAGGTCATCGAGCGACGTAAAGCGGCCACGGCCTCGCACGACGTACTCTGTGCCGCCCATCGCCAGCACGCGGCCACCCACATCCTGATTCGACGCGCGCAGTGCCTCCACGACCTGAGAAATCGCCACGTTGAACGCAAGCAGCTTCGTTGGATCGACTTGAACCTGGTACTCCTTTTCGAAACCGCCCAGCGACGCGATCTCGGCGACACCCGGCACGGCGGTCAGCGCGGGACGGACCACGAAATCATGCAGGGCCCGCAGGTCAGCGAGATTCTTGGTGGCGGTGGTATCGGCCAGGATGTACTGCATGACCCAGCCGACGCCGGTGGCATCAGGGGCCAAGCATCG
>JBKJTE010000313.1:0-7943 GCA_046590495.1 Gemmatimonas sp.
CCTCTCTGGGAGGTGGCGGGGGCTTCGCGCACGCGAAGTGACAAGCGTTACAGCATCTCGTCCCACCATCAAAAGACGTGCCGAAACTCAGCTGTGCGGTCTGCGTTTGGTTGATACCAGCTAAGTCGTTTCAGAACATTAGCTTACTCCATTATCGTTTTCTCGCCTACGGGCGCCGGCGCCGCGATTTGTCACTCATCCGTTGCGGCGACGCCATATCACCTGCTTGCTCAACGCGACAGTCAGCGGGGTTGACCGGGTGCTGGGATGCCGCGGACGGCGCCACGCACCTGAAACCGGGACCGAGGGCGCGCGCCGTCACCACAACACCGCAGTTATTTGTGTGCGTCGGCCGCCCGCAGAAAATCCCGCACATCGCGAACGTTCGCCTCGGTCGCGTCCCATGAAGTCACATGGGCGGCGCCCTTGTAGACGATGAACTTCGCTCCGGGAATCAGCTTGCCATGCGCTTCGACGGTCTTGGGGCCGACCTCGTCGAACTCGCCGGTCGTCGTCAGTACCGGAACTTTGATCTTCGGCAAAAACGCCGTCTGGTCGTAGTCCTTCATCGTGCCAGTGACGACGAACTCGTACTTGCCTTGCATGTACACGTACTGCTCGTTGCCGAAGGTCGCCGTTGTGGAATCGAGATCGGCTTTGATCGGCGTGCGCCAGACGTATCGGGCATAGAACTCGTCGCTCGCGGCCTTGAACAATTTCGTGGTATCCACGCCGTCCTTCTTCCACTGTTCGATGGAGCGCCACATCGAATCGGGCAGCTGCTTGGCCCACCTGTTCGCCTCGACGACGTACTGGTGCCAGTCGAACACCGACCCGCCAAACACGATGCCTGCGACATGATCCGGATGCGCTTTGTAGTACTCGAGCGCGAGCACCGTTCCCCACGACTGCCCATTCAAAAACCAGCGATCGATTTTGAGCGTGCGCCGCAGCGAATCGAGCTCTTCGACGAACCGCGGAATGTTCATCAGCGTGGTGTCGGTGAGCCGATCCGACTTCCCCGCGCCGAGCTGGTCGTATCGAATGACGCGGCGATCGTCGCCCAGCGCCTCGAACGGTTTGAGGTAGAAGCTCCCGGCGCCTGGCCCGCCGTGCAGCAATACCATCGGCGTTCCTCTGCCGCCGCCCGACGTCTTGTACCAAATGCGGCCCCCGCGCACAGGAAGCATCGCTTCTCCGGCGCCGAGCGTCGGCGATGCAGCCGTTGTCGCATCAGGTGCGCTGTTCGCAGCCGGCGCCTTGTCACCGGAGCAAGCCGAAACGGCGCACAGGGAAACGAGTGCGGCGGCGGCGGTGTTCTGCATACTGAACCAGTCTGCCATGCTTGCTCCACGTGTAGGTGATCGGTGTGGCCCAGCGGGAAGGTAGCGTCGATCGAGATTCCCATCCCGATCACGACAGAATTTCGTCTTTCAAATACGCCGTGCTCGCGACAGCATCACTGCTCCCAACACATTTCGCCGAACGAGTCCACGCGTCGCCACCTGTTGCCGCGCCCGCGCCTTCAGGCGAGTACGTCCTGTACTGGGCCCGGACCGCAGTGCGCGCACACGAGAATCCGGCACTCGATACCGCGCTTGCCCTAGGCGTCGTGCTCGGCGTGCCCGTGTTCGTGTATCATGCGCTCTCGGAGCGATACCCGTACGCGAGCGACCGGCACCACCTCTTCATTCTCGAAGGGGCGCGCGACTTCGCCGCCGCGCTCGGCGCTCGGGGGATCGGCACCGCGTTTCATCTCGAGCGTGAAGGGCATCGGGGACCACATCTGATCACGCTCGCGCAGCGCGCCTGCGCAGTGATCACCGAACTGATGCCGGTCGCCCCGTTTGCGGCCTGGACGGAGCGGCTGCGCGCGTCGATATCCGTACCCGTCTGGCAGGTCGACACTGCCTGTGTGGTGCCCATGACGCAGACAATGAAGGCCTACGATCGCGCCTTCGTTTACCGAGACGCGACTGCTCGACTGCGCGCTGAGCGCGTGACGCGCGCGTGGCCGGAGCTGGCGACGGTTGGGGATCCGTTTGTTCCGGCGCTGCCGTTTACGCCGATCGATCTTGCCGGCGCCGACCTGGCGGCACTGGTCGCCACCTGCAACATCGACCACGCAGTAGGACCGGTGTCGGACACGCGGGGTGGGGAGCAGGCGGGCTACGCGCGCTGGACCAACTTCGTGGAGTCGGGTCGTATCGATCGCTACGACCGCACGCGCAACGATCCCACCAACGGGGATGGCGTCAGTCGCATGTCGGCGTACTTGCATTACGGCATGGTCTCGCCGTTCAGGCTTGCACGCGAAGCTGCGGCGCGTTCGTCCGAAGGCGCGGCGAAGTGGCTGGATGAGCTGCTTGTTTGGCGGGAGCTGGCCTACACGTTCTGTTACCATCGGCCCGATCACGCCGGCATCGATGCAATTCCCGCGTGGGCGCGCGCCACGTTGCAGCAGCACGAGAGTGATTTGCGCACGCTCTATTCGTGGGAACAGCTCGCGCGCGGCCAGACGTCAGACCCCTTCTGGAACGCCATGCAACGTTCGCTGCTCGCGCATGGCGAGTTGCACAACAACGTGCGCATGACGTGGGGCAAAGCCTTCGCTGGCTGGACACCAAACGCGGCGCGTGCGTTGTCGCTGTCCATCGATCTCAATCATCGCTACGCGCTGGATGGTCGCGATCCAGCATCGTATGGGGGACTGCTCTGGTGTCTCGGGCAATTCGATCGCGCATTCACGCCGCCCAATCGTGTGCTCGGCACCGTGCGTGGTCGCGCACTACCGGAGCAGGCCGCGCGCATAAACGTCGAGAAATACACGCGTCATGTGCAGCGTCGGGCGTACGACGCACCACGCCGGGTGGCGGTGGTTGGCGCCGGCCTGGCTGGGTTGATGTGTGCGCGCACATTGGCAGATCACAACATCGACGTAACCCTGTTCGAGAAGTCGCGCGGTTACGGCGGTCGCTGTGCCACGAGACGCGACGGCCCCTGGCGATTCGATCATGGCGCGCAGTACTTCACCGCGCGCGACCGTCGCCTCGCGCCGCTGATCGACAGTTGGGAACAGCAGGGTGTCATCGCGCTGTGGCCTGGCGTGCTTGCGGTGCACGAACATGGCCAGTGGCAGCCTGCAAAGACTGGAGTGCGGCGCTGGGTTGGCACGCCCGGTATGAGCGCGCTCGGAGCCCACCTCGCGAACGATCTCGATGTCCGGCTCGAAACCACGGTCGCCCATGTTCAGCGCGAGGGCCGGCAGTGGCGCCTGTTGACAGAAACAGGCGTCGATCTGGGCGCCTTCGATACCGTGCTGACGTGCGTGCCCACACCGCAGGCCACCACGCTGCTGGCGGACGTAGCGCCGTCATTGGCGGCGCAGGCTGCCCTTGCCGTCATGCACGCTACCATGGCCACGATGCTGGTGCTGCCGGAGCGCCCCGAGTTCGCCTACGATGGAGCGTTTCTGAATGACGATCCGGTGCTGAGTTGGATCAGCCGAGATGCCAGTAAGCCCGGTCGCGCCGCTGACGAAACGTGGGTGCTGCATGCGACACGCGCGTGGAGCGCTGCACAGCTGGAAACGGAGACGACGTCGATCGCGCGATTGATGACTGAGGCATTTCAGCGTGTGGTTGGCACGTCGCTCGAACCCGTCCGAAGCGTGGCGCATCGCTGGAAGTACGCGCTCCCCGATCCTGTCACGCCGGACGCCGCACTCTTCGACGCCGCGCTTGGCCTCGGCGCGGCAGGTGACTGGTGCGGTGGACCGCGCGTGGAAGGCGCGTTGCTGAGTGGCGTCGCGCTCGCCGGTCATGTGCTGACTCACGCGCACCAGCTGTCGCGTTAGTCGGCGCGTTCCCGTTTTCGCGATCTCTTTTTTTCTTTATCGCTCATTCATCTGCTCATGACGTACGCTCGACAACGACTCTTGCTCGGCATCACTGGCGTCGGCACCACCGTGCTACTGGCTATGGCAGTTTTGCTGCTCGATCTGCCGCATCGCTTCATCTCCCCTCTCGTCGATCAGAGCTTGACCGCCGCGCTGCCCGCGATCGCGCTGGTTTTTATGGGTCACGCGCTGCTGATGCTCCCGCTGGACGTAGTGGGTGGCCTGGTGGTGGTGCGCGACCGGCCGTCACCGCTTCGCTGGACAGTGTCGTGGCTGCGCGCGGTCCTTGTGCAGTGGCTCTGGTTTGCCTTCGCGGTGGCAATGTTGCTCCGTACTGCGCAGCAGTTCGGGACCATCGGCGCGTTGCTGCTGTTTGTGCTGCTGCAGCTGATGCTGCTTCGCCGACAGGGGCAATTCGCCTTGCTGGTCGGCGGCGTTCGGATGCGGCCGCGATCTGAAAAACTCATTGCCGCGGCGTCCGAGGCGGGGATCGCGCCGAGCGTAGTGCGCGAGATCGCGGCAGATGACTTTTCGTTCGTGGGCGGTTGGACCGGCGCCGGTGCGCAGCGGCTGTGGGTTGCCGAGCGCTGGGTCACGGAGCTGACAGCCGATCAGCTGGCGGTCGCGCTGTCGCGGCGTGCTGCGGTGCGTGCGCTCGGCCTCCGACGACGTGGCGTGCTGGTGGCGTTGGCGTGGAACACCGTCGGCTTCGCCCTCGCTACCGGTGCGCCGCGCGCATCGCTGGTGAGCGCGGCCGGCCTCGTGACGGTGATAGCGTGGTTTACCCTCTGGCAGTTCGTCGGTGTGCTGGTGCTGCCATCGTTGTCGCGGCCGGCGGTGTTGGCCGCCGATCGCTTTGCGCGTCGCACGCACGCGGACGCTCTCGTTGCGTCGACCATCACGCAGCTTGATGGGTGGCAGGATGACGAAGCCGAGCGCGGGCCGCAGGTGGAAACCGTGTTCCATCCGGTCCCGTCGCGCGGTGCTCGCCTGCGGGCGCTTGCCGCAGACGCTCACCCCACCGATGCGAGAACTGTGGCGGGAGGCGCATGGCATGCCACGCGCATGATGCTCTATCTCGGGTGGGCAGGTGTCGGTGGTTTATCGCGTGTGGTGCATTGCAATCTTGGGCGCCCGTCGGTGTGGGTAATGTTGCCCGGCGACTGAGGTGGATGCGCGCGCGTCTTCTTCGAGCGGATCGACAGCCGGTTCGCGACGTGCCCTGACCTAGATGAGGTTCTCGAGCCCCGCTACGCGCAAGAGACGCGCATAGCGGGGATCGACCGCAAGGCCGCGGTAGTCGACAGGCAGATCGGCGAGCATGCGGCGGAGGCGCCCTGGACGACGTTCAAACGCGCGCTCCACCCAGTCCATCGCGGACGTCCACTCGCCGAGCTCCGCGTAAGCGCGAACGATGCGATCGCCGACATTGCGGCGCACATAGTCGAGGAACGGGTCGCTGCTGGCCGCCTGCGTCAGCAACATCACAAGTTCGCGCCGGATGTCCCGCCTGATGGCTTCGTTTCCGCCCGCTTCACCAGACTCGCGTTCCACCACGTCCGCGCGTTCTCGAAGTCCGGCGCGCCGAAGTCGAGCCACGCGCAGCTCGATCGCCAAGTCAAAGTGCCCGAGGCGCTCGTGCGCGAGCTCGAGGCGCTCGAGGGCGGGCCCGAACCCAGGCAGCAGATCAAGGGCGCGGCGCAGGGCGTCGATTGCTTCCGCATTGCGGCCCGCGCCGAGCAGTGAATCAGCCAACGCGTTCCAAAGCGGAGCCAGATCGGGTGCGCGCTCGGTTGCCTCGCGCGCGGAATTCACGGCGTCGTCCGTCCGCCCCAAAATCTTGTAGACGATGCTCATGAGCCGCAGCGCCTCCGGTTCGTACGGATCGAGCTCGATCGCGCGTCGGATATGCCGGGCTGCCGTGTGCAGGTCATCGTCGTGAAAGAGCGCCAGCTTGCCCATCGAACAATGCACTTCGGCGCACTGGTCGTCGGCCGCGAGCGCGGCGAAGACGAGGTCGCGGCCTTTGTCGAATAGCTCCCTATTCGGGATCCCGTCAGCGATCCCATTCACATAGTACCAGTTGCCGAGTGCGCTCAGCGCGCGCGCGTGATGCGGGTCGAGGGCGAGCGCTCGCGTGAAGTACGCCTTCGCTTCGTGCATCTGGCTTGTGTCGTTGCCGCCCGTAGTCGGCGCAACGCGCGCGAACACTTTCTTCCCTTCAGCCACCAGTTGGTCGGCATCGCTGGCCTTCCGCGTCGTGCGATTTGCCGGCAACCGCGCCGTTGTCCCCGTCGGTTGCTGAGTCGACAGTGCACGCTCCGTGAAATGACCCGCGACGCGCGCCGAGACGGTGTCTTCGAGACCGAACGGATCGTCGAGCAGACCATCGATGTTCTGCGACCATTGCAACGCTCCGTTCGCATCTACCACGCGCACGCTGATACGCACCCGATTGCCGGAACGGCGAATGTTTCCCTGAACCGCCATCGTCGCCGCGGCCACCTCGCGCGACGCCGCTTCAGTCGTATCATGGGCGACGACGCGAAGGCGCGGTACCGGCAGCAGCGATGCCGCCACGGCACGCGACACGTCGAGCGCGAGAGCCCCGGACTCGGCGTCTCCAGCCGGCGCTTCAAGCAGCGTCACCGACACCACATCGCCTGTGGCGGGCGAGAGCGACGGGAGTGGGATGACCGTGATGAGCGAGTGTGTCGCGGCGCGGAGCAGTCGTGCGACGTCGGCAGCATCCGCCGGCCGGTCGGTCTTCTCTTTCGCCAGCAACCGCAGCACCGCGTTCTCCAGTGCAGGCGAGAGCGTGACCCCGCGCGCGCTTGGTGAAACAGGCGCCTCGGTCATGTGCTTGCCGATCATGGCCATGTAGGTTGCGGCGGTGAACGGCGGCTGCCCGGTGAGCAGTTCGTACAGCACGCAGCCCAGGCTGTAGAGATCCGACCGTCCATCGAGATCGGGCTCGCCACCCGCCTGCTCAGGGCTCATGTAGGCGGCTGTGCCAAGCACCGTGCCCAGCGTCGTGAGATTGGTCGCATCGGGTCGCTCGCCGAGCAGGCGCGCGATGCCGAAATCGGCGAGCACCGCCCGTCCGCTCACGGTGAAGATGTTCTCCGGCTTCACATCGCGGTGCACGATGCCCATGCCATGCGCGCACGCCAGCGCCTCGGCGATGTCGGCTCCTAGTGCGGCGCAGTCATGCGGCGTGAGCCGACGCTCGCGCCCCAGCCGTGCGCGCAGTGTTTCCCCGGACACGAGTGGCATGACGTAGAACAGGCACCCGTCGGACACCCCCGAGTCGAAGAGCGCCACGATTCCGGGATGCACGAGCTTCGCCATGAGCGAGATCTCGCGCTCGAATCGCTGGTTGCCGAGCGACTCTGAGACACCCGGCGACAGCACCTTGATCGCTACGAACCGACCCAGGTGCCGGTCGTGTGCGCGGTACACCACGGCCATGCCGCCGCGGCCGATTTCGCAGTCGAGTTCGAAGCGGTCGGGAAGGCTGATGGGTGCCATGCCATGGAAGATGGTCGGCGTGACGTCGCCTGTGAACGGCGACGTCCGTCAGGAACCATTCCACGATTCGCCTGCAACGCCGCGATAGACCTGCGAGGCTATTACGGTGTGCGGGGGACCAGACGCGCCCCCACGGTAGCGACGCTCACCGTCACCGCGATGATGAGCCACCACGCGACGTCGGGGGCCGCGGACAGCAACTCGCTCCACGATAGCCCGGCCAATCGCGGAATGACAAATACTATCGCAGCCGCGAAGGCCAGATCGGTAATGATCGAGAGGCCGGCGCGTGGCGCGGGGTCGCCGTTGTTCCGGCGTCGTAATACCCGCAGCAGGCCGCGCAGCTGACTGAGGGTGACCAGAAGCATCGCGGCAGCGATCATGCCGAACAGCCAGCGATGCTTGTCCGACGGCACGGGTAGCGTCACGCCGATGAGTGCTGCGGCGATTTCATCCGCCATGACGTGACTCGTGGGAGCGATCGGCCACGGAATCCCTGACGACACGTTGGTGA
>JBKJTE010000284.1:0-5823 GCA_046590495.1 Gemmatimonas sp.
AAGTGGGGCACGAGCGTTGCCTCTCTGGCGCGCGCGAGATCATCGGGCAATCGTTCGACATCATGACAACTGAGCACGACCACTCGAACAACCCGCTGCACGGCATCACCCTCGAGCAAATCCTCAACGAACTTGTCGACGGGTGGGGGTGGGCACGCATGGGTCGACGCGTGAAGATCGCCTGTTTCACGAGCGACCCCAGCGTGCAGTCGAGTCTCAAATTCCTGCGTCGCACACCGTGGGCTCGTGAAAAAGTCGAAGCGATGTATCTCGACTTCACGCGTGCGCGCAAGCCTCGGAGCTAGCGCGCCACCGGCTTCACCCAGCGTTCGACGGCTTCCGCACCACCGTGTCGCACAAGCCACGCGAGGCCGAGGCCACGGAGTAGTCGACCCGCCAGCAGTGCTCCAACGAATTGCGGCCAAGGCACACCGATCGCACCCGACGCGATACTGGTCAGCTTTGTGCTCAGTGGACTCATCGTGCTCGCGAAGATTGCCCAGGCTCCGTACTTCGCGAGCGTCGCGCGCGTTGCGTCGAGGTGTGACGCCGACACGCCCAGTCGCTCGGCAACCGGCCCTTCGAGCCACGAGAGTGCGTGCGCGCCGACGGTGTAGAGCAACACACTACCGAGGAGCGTGCCCAGCGTCGCAATCAGCGCGAGACGGTACGCACGCGACGGACTCGCGATCGCGAATGGCAGAAAAAAGAGATCGACAAATCCCGGAAAGATGCACCCCTGCAGCAGTCCCCAGCCGAATACGACGCTGCCGGACCACCCTGCGTCCGCCCAGCGGTGCAGCGTTGCGTGTATCCGCGCGATCCGGCTCAGAGTCGATCCAGCTCGTCTTTGCCAATCACCGGCACCCACGGCATCAGCTCGTACTGCGCGAGCGCGCGTATCGTGAACGGATCGCCATCGCGAATGCGATCGAGCGCCGCAGTCCCTTCGTCGTCAGGCACGCGCAACAGCAGCACCCCGCCCACCCGCGGATCGGTCGGACCGGAGACGAGCAGTCGCCCGTCCGCCTTCAGGGTGCGCAGATAGGTGCGATGCTCGTCGACGAATGGCGCAATTTCGTCAAACGTCTTGCGATAGCGAATCAGTGCGATGGCGTACATGTGAGCGAGTGATCGGCGGTTGAAATTACGATCGCGTGTGCAGCGCGTCACGCAAAGCGAGCCACGGCATGGTCGCACAGCCGTGGCGTCCGGGAAAGGGGGCAACACCGCGCAGCGCTTCCAATCCGCACGGAAGGTTCGGGGCAGGCGCGGCCTGTGTCAGCATCGACTCAACGACGTCAATCAGTGTGAGTGCTTCGTCGCGGGTGCGTCCAGCCAGCACTTCGGTCATCATCGATGCCGACGCCGTGGCAATCGAGCACCCCTGCCCGGTGAATGCGGCGTCGGCAATGACATTGCCATCGAAACGCACCGCCACCTGGAGCGCGTCTCCACAGAGCGGATTCTTTCGCGATCCCGTGTGCGTGGCATTGGCCATCTCGCGTCGGTTCTGCGGCGCACGATGATGCGCCAGCAGCGTCTCCTGATACATCGCCGACAGCGACGCGACGGAAACGTCACTCATGTTCGGGTCTCACACCGTGCTCGGGCAACGGCTCACGTGCCGGCAAACATCGTCTGCGCCGACACCAGCGCTGAACAGAGCGCATCGACATCAGACTGTTCGCTATACACGTAGAACGACGCGCGTGCCGTTGCACTAACACCAAGTCGACGCATGAGCGGTTGCGCACAGTGGTGACCCGCGCGCACGCAGACACCGTGCTGATCAAGAATCGTGGCGAGGTCATGCGGATGCACATCGTCAAGCGAAAAGCTGATCACGCCACTCCGCCTTGATGGGGGCGGTCCGTACACCGTGCACGCGGGCAGATCGCGCAAGCGCGCTTCCGCGGCTTCGAGCAATGCGACTTCGTGGGCGCGAACCTGTGTCATGTCGAGCGCTTCGAGATAGCGCACCGCGGCGGCAAGACCGACCGCATCGGCCGCGTTTGGCGTCCCCGCCTCGAACTTGTGAGGCAGCACGTTCCAGGTGCTGTCAAAGTCATGCACCCACTCGATCATGTCGCCGCCGAAAAGAAACGGCGGCATCGCTTCGAGCAGGGCGCGCTTGCCGATCAATCCACCAATACCCATCGGACCAAGCATCTTGTGGCCGCTGAACGCATAAAAGTCGGCGCCCATGGCATCGAACGCGACTGGCAAGTGCGGCGCCCCCTGTGCGCCGTCCACGAACAGGACGGCGTTCGACTGCGCGCGCACGATCTGGACAACGGTGTCGAGTGGCGTGATCGCGCCAACAGCGTTCGACACATGCGTGATGGCGACAAGCTTGGTCTGTGCACCCACAATGCTCCGCAACTGATCCAGGTCGATTTCCTGATTCGCCGTCAGCTCGACAATACGCAGCGTCGCACCGGTGCGTTTGGCCAACTGCTGCCAGGTGACAAAGTTCGCGTGATGCTCGATCGCCGAAACAACGATCTCGTCACCGACGTGCACGTTCGTCATTCCCCATGTCGAGGCGACAAGATTCACCGACTCGGTCGTACCACGGGTGAAAATCAGACAGTCACTGTCCGCAACGCCCAGAAATCGCGCAACGGTCGCACGCGCACTGTGGTACGCATCGGTCGCTGCAGCCGACAGCGCATACGCACCGCGATGCGGATTGGCGTTGGCCGTCGCATAGAACCCGACAATCGCGTCGAGCACGGCGCGCGGCTTCTGAGACGTCGCCGCCGAATCGAGATAGTGCAGCGACGGGTTCGCGGCGAGCAGTGGAAAATCAGCGCGCGGTGCCAAAGCGGATAACACAGTCATGCACTCCTCGACGGGTTCGGCGCCGTTTTCTTCAAACTCGGCGCCAACTGTTCCTGCAACGACTTCTCCGGCACTCGTTCCCCGACACCGACAAATACGTCGCCATCGACGACACGCACGACGTAGGTCGTCAACGGATCGGTCGCCGGCCCACGCACCACTGCACCTGTGCGCACATCGAAGCGTGCACCGTGCCACGGACATTCGATCACACACGGTTCGACGAGATCATCGCCCGAGAGCGGGAAATCGCGATGCGGACACCGATCGGCGAATGCGTATACCTCATTCCCGTCACGGACGAGACAGATGCGCGCGCCCCCCTCAAGTGCCAGTGCAAGCGGCGTCACGGAATCAATGTCATCGCGCCGAGCCGCACGTTGGAACGACAAAGGAACGCGGTCCGTCACTCGGTGCTGACCAACGGTGTGGAGCTCTCACTGGCGAGCGCGGCCTTGAGCGTGTGCCACGCCAGCGACGCGCATTTCACCCGCACCGGAAAGCGCGACACACCACCAAACACCACCAACTGACCCAACGTCTTCCCGCCCTCCGGATCCTGCCCCAGAACAAGCGCATGAAACCGTTGAAAGAGCGCCTCGGCTTCAGCGCGCGTCTTGCCTTTCACGGCAGCGGTCATCAGTGACGCTGACGCCTTGGAAATCGCGCAGCCATGACCGGTAAACTTCACGTCGCGAATGACATCGTCATCCACTTCGAGCGCGACCGTCACCTGATCACCGCACAACGGATTCTTTCCGTCGGCGCTGTGGTTCGCCCCCGCGAGCTCGCCAAAGTTGCGCGGCTTGCGGTTGTGGTCGAGGATGACGGACTGGTAGAGATCCTGCAGGTCGGACATCAGGTACTCACGAGTGATCGGATTGGCGCGACGAAAACTTCTGAGTATCGAGTTGTGAGTCTGAGTGCCGGGTTTCCGGTCAACTGACCGCTACTCAAAACCCGAAACTCAAACTGCAGACTCACCACTTCGCTTTTTCCGGTGGCGCTCAGCTGACCGCCTCAAGCCCCGTAAACCGCTCCAATGTGAGCCGCTCCAGCTCCTCCTTCACCGCGCCGTTCTCGATCGTCTCGATCACATCCGCCGCAAACGCGTACATCAGCAGCTGCTTCGCCAGCACGCTGCCCACGCCACGACTCTTGAGATAGAACAGCGCCGTTTCATCCATGCGTCCAACCGTGGCCCCGTGCGTGCACTTCACATCGTCCGCATAAATTTCAAGCTGCGGCTTGGTATCGATCTGCGCGTCCGCTGAAAGCAGCAGCGTGTTGTTGGTCTGCTTCCCGTCGGTCTTCTGCGCTTCGGGGTGCACGTACACCTTGCCGTTGAAGACGCCATGTGATTTCCCGTCGAGCAGTCCCTTGTACAGCTCTCGGCTGAAGCAATTCGGCGCTACGTGCTCAACACGCGTCTGGTGATCGCCGTGTTGCGCGCCGTTGAGCATGTAGATGCCGTTGAGCGTCGTGCCGCAGCCATCACCGTTGAGCACCGTGTACACGTTGGAGCGTGACAGCTGCGCGCCGGTCTGGAACGAGAACTGAATGAAGTGGCTGTCGCGTCCCTGGCGCGCTTCGGTCGTGGCGACATGAAATGCCGACAACGATTCACGCTGCACGCGCGAGTGATGCAATGTCGCGCCGTCTTCGAGAATGACTTCGGTCACAGTGTTCGTGAAATACGACACGTCTTCGAGCGCGACGAAGCTTTCGATCACACTCGCCTTCGCATGACGCTCGACGATGATGACATGACGCGGGTGAGACATCACGCCAGCGCCATCGGCATCAGTGATATGCAGGAGATGGACGGGAACATCCGTCACCATCTCCTTGGCCACATGAATCAGCGTCCCTTCGCCGGCAAACGCCGCGTTCAGTGCCGTGAATCCATCGCGATCGGCCGGTGCCGCACTCCCGAGGTGACGCTGGAGCAATTCCGGCTCATCGACAACGGCCTGCGCGAGCGTGATCACCCGCACGCCGTCCGGCAGCGCTTCGTGCGACGACAACGACGGCGAAAAGCGACCGTTCAGGAACACCAGCATCGGCCACGCGCTGCCGAACGAAAATGCTTCGAGACGCGACACGTCCGTAAACACACCCGGCGCGCGATCGCTCGCGGCCACAAAACTCTGCTGAGCGATCGACGACACGCTCGTGTACGCCCAGTCTTCGCTGCGCGTGCTCGGAAATCCGAGACGCCCAAACGCTGCAGCGCCCGCAGTGCGCAAATCCTTGAGTGTCGCGGGCGCGCCCGACGCGGCGGACGCCGTCGCCTGCGCCTCAAACTGCGTCGCGATAGCCGAACTCACGCTGGTGGTCACGCCGCCTCCAGAACCCAATCGTAGCCGCGCGCTTCGAGCTCGAGTGCGAGTGACTTGTCGCCCGACTTGACAATGCGGCCGCCCGCGAGCACGTGCACATAGTCAGGCACGATGTAATTGAGCAGACGCTGATAGTGCGTGACGACGATCGTTGCGTTCGTGGGCTTCTTGAGCGCGTTCACACCGCCGGCCACGATGCGCAGCGCATCGATGTCGAGGCCGGAATCGGTTTCGTCGAGGATCGCGAGCGTTGGCTCGAGCACGGCCATCTGCAGGATCTCGTTGCGCTTCTTCTCGCCGCCCGAGAAACCCATGTTGACCGAGCGATTCATCATCGACACATCCATGTCGACGAGCTTGAGCTTCTCTTCAACCAGGTCGAGAAACTCCATCGGATCGACCTCATCGTGCCCCTGCGCACGACGGATCTCGTTGTACGCCGCGCGCAAAAAGTACGCGTTCGTCACACCGGGAATTTCGACCGGGTACTGGAACGCGAGAAACACACCCTGCTGCGCGCGAATTTCAGGCGCCATCTCGAGCAGATTCTCGCCGTTGTACAACACTTCGCCGCTGGTGACTTCGTATGCGGGATGGCCCGCAAGCACCTGCGCGAGCGTGCTCTTGCCGGAGC
>JBKJTE010000053.1:0-15008 GCA_046590495.1 Gemmatimonas sp.
CGAATGCGTTGGCGAGCGAATCCACCTGACGCACGATGTCAGCTGTGGTTGGACGTGCCTGTGCGGCAGCGAACGCAGGCACAATCAACAGCGCGGGAAGGAGGCGTCGCATAGCAGTCGTGAGCCGTGAGGGACGAAGATGGCGTGGGGATGTGCGGAAACGGACAGACCCGCGAGGGCGGGAAGCGCACCATGCTGGAAGTCACGTTAAAACACCGACTTGGTGTCCACGTCGGTATACCGAACCAGGTTGAAATGTACTCTGCTGGCCGCTGATCGCGAGCGGTTCCCGAGTGTGACGCTATACCCTCCGCTCAACTCGCTTCCAGGTCACTTTCAAGCGGCTTGCATAAGTTTTTCGTCACCGGTATGCTTGACGATGGCATCGTCCCTGACTCGATCGTCCGCTGCAGCGGCGAAGCAACGACCCTCACGCGCGCTGGTTCCCGACGATTCGGTGGACAACGTGACGCGCGCGTATGAAACACTGCGACAGGTAATTGTTCGCGGCCAGCTGCCGCCCGGAGCCCGCGTCTCCGAACGAGTGCTCGCGGATCGCCTCGCCCTGAGTCGGACCCCTGTACGCAGTGCGCTCCACCGGCTCGAACAAGAAGGGTTTGTCACCGCGAGCGGGAACGGCCGTGAACGGCGACTGTTCGTCGCGCCTTTAACGGTGGATGACGGGCGCGAGGTGATGTACATCATCGGACATCTGGAGGGACTGGCCGCGCGAACTGCGGCATCGCTTCCGGCGGCGCGACGTCGGGAGATCGCCAAAGACCTCCGTGAGGCCAATGCAAAGCTCAGCGCCGAAGCGCCGGGCACCGGCGATTCCGATCGCTATTTCGAGCTCGACAATGCGTTCCATAGCCGCTACATCGATGGCGTGGTCGGACCGCGGTTGCTGACGCTGCACAGCGCGATCAAGCCGCAAAGCGAGCGATACACGCGCCTGTACGTGCACATCCTGCTCGACCAGGTCGCCACCTCCGTCAAAGAGCACGAAAAGATCGCGTCGAGCATCTTCAAAGGTGACGCCGACGCGGCACAACGCGCGGCCGAGACCAATTGGTCGAATGCGGCGGAACGACTCGCGCGAATCATCGCCAAGCAGGGGGAGCGCGGGAGTTGGCAGGGCGCCGCGCCTGAGATCGTGGTGGCACGCAAGCGGTAGCGACGTGAGACGACGATAGACACGCTGTGAAAAGAGCGCGCCCGAATATCCGGGCGCGCTCTTTTCATCTTTCAGCACATGTGTCACCCGCCCGATTTCGCAATCGTCGGATTGTTGATGCGCTCGACGTCTGGCAGTGGGAAGCAAGTCTGCGTCCCGTACGCGCCGCCGTTGCCGTACGTCGCACCCGCCGCTGGCAGGAACGGGAGGCTGTACCGTCGCAGATCGCCAAGTCGATGACCCTCGGCGAAGAATTCCCGGCGGCGTTCTTCAATGATCTGCAGCTTGAGAACTGCCACCGTTGCACCGGCCGGCAGTACGTACGCGGGCACACCTGCCGTCCGCGCACGTGCGTTGTTGATCGCCGTGGTTGCAGCAGCGAGATCACCAGTCGCGGCCGCGTTCTCGGCGATGATCAACTGCGCTTCGGCATAGCTGGCGATACGCATGCCCGACGTAACGGTCGCTGCTTTGGCTGGAAGGAACAGGCGCGCTCCGGGAGCCGTACCGCTGCGCCCAAGATCGGTAACGGCCACACGCGGATCCTGTGTGGTACCGCCGGGAACGAGCACATTCCGGTATGCCGTGTCGACCGTGATGAACGAACTCTGTGAAATCGTGATGAAGAGTGCGTTCTGACGACGCGCATTGGTGGCGTCGGGAGATGTGGCCACCGTGAAGGTCGCAGGAATCAGTGCAGCGTCGGCGGCCGCTGCGGCCAGATTTGTCGCACCGCCGATGTTGAGCAGCGCGCGCGCACGACCGAGACGTGCCAATCCAAGCGTCGTCGCGTCGTTGGCCGTCGTGGCAGCTGCGACGGCTTTGTCGAAACGCGCCTTCGCTTCAGTGAACAGTTGCGACGGTTGCAATTCGGGGCCGAGGTTAATCGCGGCCGAACACATCCCTTCTCCGAGGAGCACCAGACTGTAGCCCGCGTACGCATACGACTGCCCAAGAATTTTTGTGCGATTCGGTACAGCCGCGTCAGCCCACGTTTCCAGATACGCGGCGGCTGTGTCCCCTGTTGCCCGTGCTGTGGAGAGTGGTGTATAGACGCCCGGCTGCTGCATCGAGCTGGGTGTCGCGCCGCAATTGTTTGTGCCATACGTCGCGTTGGTGAGCACGCGTCGCGCGTCGTAGTCAAAGTTCGCGGTGTTGCCGATCGCCGCTGAAAGCTCGTCGGTGAAGAGGCCGCTGCCGGCGACATAACGCGCGTATGCGCACTCAAAGTCGGCGATGGCGCCGTTCACGACCAACTGCGCGTTGCCGGGTATGTACAACGTTGAGCCCGACAGTGCGCCGGGGTTGCGCTGCTGCAGACTGGTGATGTCGCTGCAGGCGACGGTGGCGGTCAGGACCGCAGATCCGAGTCCGAGCATCAGACTCGCCGAGTGTCGATTCGAAGAGAGTCGCATGATCAGAACTTGAGGTTGAGAGTCACGATGAACCGGCTCAGCGGCGGAGTTGCAGCTTGATCTGAGAGGGCGGATGACGTCGCGATATTGTTGTTGTTCACTTCCGGATCGATTCCGCCGTACTTGGTCCAGAGCGCGAGATCTCGGCCGGCAAACGTGATCGATGCGGCCTGATAGCCTCGCATCAGCTTCGCGGGGAGCGTGTACGACAGCGAGATCTCGCGCAGTTTGGCGAACGACGCATCCTGGTAATACTGATCGGTAATCCCCTGCGCTGACGCGGTAGTCACTCGTGGGGCGAGATACAGCGGGCTGAATTCGAGCGGGTAGTAGTTGGCGCGGCAGAACTGCGCACCCACGCCTCCGGTGCAGCGCAACAGCTCATTGCTGTTGAACAGTCGGTTGCCTCGCTTGAAGTCCACCAACCCGTACAGGCGGAACCGATTGAACAGCGTCACCGTGTTCGCAACGGAGCCGTTCAGCTTTGGTGTTGGCGTTCCGATAAAGACAAACGGCGCCGACGCGCACGCAATCGCTGGCTTCCCGGCTCCACCGTCGCAGAGCACGTTCGTTGCCAGTCCGGTCGTTGCGTCCCGATCGGCCGACACCACACGCCGCGTGTAGATGCCACCGATCGGACCGCCGACGACATTCGTTTGCCCGGCGCTGAGTACCACGCCACCAACGCCGCCAAGGTCCTTGATGACATCCTTGTTCGTTCCGACGTTGGCAACGATTTCCCACGAGACATTCTTGCGCGACAACAGTTGCAATGTCGCCAGTGCCTCGATGCCGTGGTTGTCGACGCGACCAAGATTTCGCGGCGTCGCCACATAGAATCCGGATGACGGTGCGACCGGCTGATTGATGATTTCGTCGGCCGTCTTCTTGCTGAAGTAGGTGACGTCGAGCGAGAGGCGACGAAACAACTGCGTCTCGAATCCAAGCTCGACCTCGGTGCCGCGCTCTGGTTTCAGATTCGCATTGCCGATCGAGTTTGGCGTGACCGCACTGGTGCCACCGGGACCCTGTGTTGGGCTGAACGTCCGCAGCGCCGAGAAGGACGCGGGTTGCCGACCAGACTGCCCATACGCCGTGCGCAGCCGCAGCGAATTCACCACGGTATTGTCGCGCCAGAAACCCTCTTCACTCGCCACCCAGGACAAGCTCGCCTTCGGGTACGTAACCCACTTCAGCTGGTCGCCGAACGCCGAGTTGTTGTCGACGCGCACTGCACCAGTGACAAAGAGACGGTCGCGCCATCCAAACTGCTGCTGTGCGTAGGCACCGATCGTCGTATTCAAGAGCTGCGATTGTGTCGCAGAGACTGGCACCGACGCGGCGTTCACGGTCTCGACACCTTCGCCGGGGAAGCCGGTACCGCCGAGGAAGCTGGCATTGAGCTCCGTGCGATAGAACTGTCCGCCGACTGACGACGAACTGGTCAGCGTCGACGTGATGTTCTGCTTCGCGGTGAGGCTGTATTCGGTGGAAACGATCGTGTTGTGCCGGATGGTTTGTCCAATCGAGCCACCGGCGGTAACGCTGCCCAGCTGCGCAACGAGCGACGCGTCCGAGGTAAAGCGTTCAAGCGCGCGGCTGTCATCGAACGTTTCGTCTACGCCCGCGATCAGTCGCTGCGTCAGCCAAGTGGTCGGACGATGGGTGACCGTGGTGCTGCCAACGAATCGCCGGACGCTTTGCGAATTGTCATAGAGCGTTTGCGGTACGTCCGGCGAGAACGGATAGAATCCGCGTGAACCGGTAAAGCGCAGTTGGTGCCCAACAATCGCGCCCAACAGCGGAGACACGCCAAAGTCCGCACCCAAGTGACTCGTCAGCCACACGTACCCAAGACTCGAGGCGATGTCGAGCGACGATGACGGTCGAACGGAAAGATTGGCGCGGAAGGTGCCTTGCCGCAGTGAGTTGTTGGGCTCAACGCCAAGATCGTTTTCGTAGCCGGACGACACGAAGTACGTGAGCCCTTCGCGGCCGCCGGAGAGCGATCCCGAATACTTGCGTGTCTGACCCGTTTTGAAGATCGGAGTGCCACGATCTGACTCGGTCTTCACACCATTCCACGGCACGATCGTGCCGCTGGCATCCTTCAGGTAATTGGTCGGTATTCTCCCTTCTGCATCTCTGAAGGAGATCGTGCCTTGCTCGACCGTGAGCGACGCCACTGGCTTGTTCCCTGCCGCGCCACGCTTCGTAATGATCTGAATAACGCCGTTCGCTGCTTCGGTACCGTAAATCGTGGCGGCGGCGGGTCCCTTGATGATCTCGATACTTTCGATGTCTTCAGGGCTGATGTCGTTCAATCGACCGCCGACGTTCGAGCCTTGGCCACCGAGTCGACCAGCTGGGCCCACGGGACCTGAGGTCGTCGCGTTGTTCACGCGAACGCCGTCAACGTAGAGCAGCGGCGAGTTGTCGAGACCAATGCTGCTTCGACCGCGAATCTGGATCGATGGACCAGCGCCAAGCCGACCAGTACTCGGCGCGATGATCACGCCCGCCGCGCGCGCACCGATCAGCGAACTCACACTTTGTGCGCCCGATTTTGCCATTGCGTCTTCGGCACTGATCGTGGAAACTGCATTGCCGATCGAACGTCGGAGTTCACCGCCGGCCGTACCGGTAACGACGACCTCATCGAGGGTGGCTGCTGCGGTTTCGAGTTCGAAGTTGACGACGACCGGCTGCGCACCGAGCGTCGCCTCCGTCGATCGCGCGGCGTATCCGATGCGTTTCGCCGACACCATGACTTTCCCTGCCGGCAAGCCGCCAAGTCGAAAGCGCCCGTCTTGATCGGTCTGCGTCCCAAAGAGCGTACCGACTACCGAGATCGACGCCCCGAGCACTGGCAGCTTACTCCGCGCATCGATCACACGGCCCGTGAGTTGCGAGGTCGGTGACGCTTGCGCGTGGACAACCGGCAGGGGTGCGGTCGAACCGATCAGCCCAGCGGCGAGACATGCGACGACGCTGTTCGTCGTTCGCGTCACGTGCTTCCAAAACCGAGTTCGCATCTTGATGCTCCTGTTGGTGAATCAATGAGCCAGAGGGCGCCACGCAGACCCGCGCACGATGCGCCCCGGCTTGGCCCCTGTGTGACGACCGTCGCGCACGACTTCGACGCCGTTGATGAGCACCGTGCTCACGCCTGTTGAGAGCTGCAGCGGTCGCTCATACGTCGAGTGCTCCTGAATGCGTTGCGGGTCGAACAACACGACATCCGCGTACATGCCGGGTCGCAGCAGACCGCGGTCGGGAATGAGCAGTCGATTAGCGACGGCACTCGTCATCTTTCGCACTGCGTCCTCGAGTCCGATCACACGCTCGTCGCGAACGTACTTGCCGAGGATGCGCGGATACGTTCCGTAAGAACGCGGGTGTGTCATCGCCTTCGTGCTATCGGGATCACTGCCTCCCGCATCAGTGCCGATGATCATCCACGGTTGCTTGAGCAGCGTCCGCACATTGTCCTCGCTCATCAGGAAATACATCGTGCCAATGTCCCGCTGTTCAGTACGCAGCAACTCCATCACCGTATCAAGCCAATCTTTCCCCATGTCGGTGGAGATTTCCGAGAGTCGTTTCCCGATCCACTTCTGATTCGCGGGATTTCTGAGACCGCCAATCAACACGCCTTGTGGTGTGCTCTGCTCGCAAAGGCTTTCCCAGAACGACGTGGGGCGCGCAACCTCGGCGCGAATCTTTGCGCGACCCGCGGGGTCGGCCAGCATCGCTTGCAACTTTCCGTCTGCAGACGCGAATGGTGGCAAGCACGCAGCGAGTCCGGTGCCACCAGCCGTGTACGGATACATCGTTGCCTGTACATCGAATCCCGTCGCGCGCGCCGAATCGATCTTCGCAAGCATCGCAGTCTGCTTGCTCCAGTTGCCGACGCCCGCGGCCTTGAGATGATAGATCTCGAGAGGCACGCCCGCTTCGCGTCCAATGCGAATCGCTTCGTCCATCGCCTCGAGCACCTGATCGGCCTCGGAGCGCATGTGCGTGATGTAGATCCCTCCGTACGGCGCCATGACTTTGGCGATCGCGATGAGCTCTTCAGTGCTCGCGTAGTTGCCTGGCGGATAGATGAGGGCCGTGCCGAGTCCGAATGCGCCATCTTCCATCGCGTTGCGCATCGCGGTCTGCATGTCTGCGAGCGCATCGGCCGGCGCGGTTCCCATGTGCATGCCCATGCCGTACTGACGGAGCGTGCTCGCACCGACAAATGATCCGACGTTCGGCGAGATGCCGTGCGCTTCCATCGCGCGCAGCCACGCATCGAAGCCGTGCGGACCCATGAACTTGCGCGCATTGGCAGCGCTCGCGGCCGGCATGTTTTCAAGCGAGCGTTCGCTGATTGGCGCCGCGGTATACGCTTCGCCGAAAATTTCGGTCGTGATTCCCTGCGTCACCTTGCTGACGTCACGACCATCACCGTTGACGTAGTCTCCTCCCGCCTGAATATCGATGAAGCCAGGCGCGACCACGAGTCCGGTCGCGTCGATGCGTCGACGCGCAGTCAGCGTCGACTGTGATCCGCGGCGGACGATGCGCGCGATGCGATCACCACGAATGGCGACGTCCCCGTAGAACCAGGCGTTGCCAGCGCCGTCGACGATGCGACCGTTGGCAATGACCAGATCGTAGGGAGGATCTGCAGCCGGCGCATTGCTGCCGGTCGCGATTCGTGCGCCACTACAAGCGCTCGCTAGAACCCACACGAATGCAAGCAGAGCGTGACGCACCGTCGGGTGACCGGTACGTGCGTAGCCGACCGTCATACTGCTTTCCTCCGCGAAAGTGACGCGAGGTTGGACACTAGGCGCGACCTCGCGAACGCCAGAGATAGAACGCCGGTGTTCCGATCAGCATGACGGCGAGGCCGGCCACCGCGCGTGTTGGCTGCGTGAACACCGTGTTGCCGACCAGCAGTGCCGCGGATGCGACAAACAGCAGTGGCGTGATCGGGTATCCGGGGACACGGAACGGCCGCGCGACGTCCGGCTCGGTGCGTCGCAGCTGCATCACCGCCAGACCTCCAAGGCCGTAGAAAATCCAACCCGTGAAGACAACGTACGTGAGCAGTTGCTCGAACGTCCCACTGATGGCGAGGAGCGCGGCCCATACAGCGGTCGCTACAATCGCGAACGCGGGCGTGCCGAATCGCTTGTCGACGATCGCCAGGCGCCGAAAGAACACGCCGTCGCGTGCCATCGCGAAGTAGAGCCGCGGCGCGGTCAGCATCAGGCCATTGGTGGCGCTGAAAATCGAAACCAGAATGAGAACGCCAACCAATTTTCCGACGACCGGCCCGAACGCGGCCGTCATTGCATCGGCGGCAATGTGATCGGTGTGTGCGGCCGCTTGAGGCCCAAGCGCAACGATGTAGCCGAAGCTCACAAGCACATACGTCACGATGAGCGCGATCGTCGCCACTGTGATCGCGCGCGGAAACGTGCGCTGCGGATCGAGTGCCTCACCGGCAGAAAAAGTCACGTACTGCCAGCCTTCGTACGCCCACAGCACCGCGATCATCGCTGTGCCAAATCCCGTCAGCAGTGATGGCGTCACTGACGAAGGCCACAATGCCGTAGCGTCCCCCTGCGGTGCGTGACCAAAGACAATGAGCCCGACTCCCATCACAAGCAGAGCCGTGACCTTTGCACCAGTCGTCCAGTTCTGCAGTCGCGCGCTGCCTTTGGTACCACGTACGTTGATCAGCGCCGTGAACGCAATCACGGCGACGGCAACGAGCCGCGACGCGGTCGTTCCCATCGGCACGATCTGCGACAGATACCCCGAGAATGCGACCGCAAGCGCCGCGACTGAACCGCTGGCGATGACGAAGAAGCTCGTCCAGCCAAACAGGAATGCCCATAGTGGACCAAAGGCGTCGCGAATGAAGGCGTACAGTCCACCAGCCTCCGGCTTCATGGCGCCAAGTTCGGCGTAGGTCAGCGCGCCGAGCAGTGAGAGCACGCCAGCAACGATCCACACAAGCATCGCAGGGCCGGTCTGTGCGCCGGTCTCTCGAAGCACCACACTCGGCACCAGATAAATCCCGGAGCCGATTACGGTGCCGACAGCCAACAGCACCAGATCGCGGAAACCGAGTGTCCGCTGCAGTTCGTTCGAAGGCGGATGCATTAACGGGCTCCGGCCTTGAGAGACGATGACGCGCGACGTGCGCACTCCGCCAACACGGCCGCACCAACACCAATAGCACCTTCGGCCACATCGAATCGTGGCGAGTGAGCAGCGATCACTTCTTCATCGGCGCCGCGCGCACCAACCCGCAGAAAACATCCGGGAATGCGCTCCTGATAGCAGGCGAAGTCTTCGCCTGCCATGTTGGTGTATCCGAGCGGAACTACTGCGTCGGCCCCAAGCACGTCAGCAGCCGCACTCGCGGCCCATGTCGCGACTTGGACATCGTTGACCACCGGCGGGACACCACCGCTGAACGTGACGCGCGCGTTCACGCGATGCGCGGCTGCGATGTGCGTGCAGATGTGCGTCAACTCTTCCTGCAGCAGCGTGCGCGTTGCGTAGTCCGTCGCGCGAAGAGTGCCGCGCATCTCGACATGTTCGGGGATAACGTTCGGTGCGGACCCGGCGTGGATCATGCCGACAGTCACGACCGCCGGAGTTGCCGGGTTCACCCGACGTGCGACGATGGTTTGCAGTGCGGAAATCATCGAGGCCATGCACACCACCGGGTCTGCCGATTCGTGCGGACGCGCGCCGTGCGCGCCCTTGCCAGTCAACACGATTTCGAATACGTCGGCCGAAGCTGCGAGCGGCCCTGGTTGCGCCACAACCTGTCCGACAACAAACCGCCGGTCTACGTGCGCGCCAAAGATTGCACGGGTATCGTCGAGCAGACCGGATTGCAACACCGCGCGCGCGCCTTCGCCAATTTCTTCCGCAGGCTGCAGCACGATCAGCACGTCGCCTTCAGCCGGGCGCTCACTCAACAGCGTGGCAGCGCCGAGTGTCCACGCTGCATGCACATCGTGCCCGCAGGCGTGCATCGCTCCGTCCGTTTGCGACGCGAACGACAACCCGGTCGCCTCGTGAATCGGCAGCGCATCGATATCGCCGCGCACAGCGACCACCGGCGCGTTACGATCTGTGCCAGCAATGCGCGCAATCAGTCCGGTCTTCGCCACGCGATCGAGGCGCGTCGGCGAGAGTCGCTGCAATTCACGCTCGAGCAGATCACGGGTCCGCTCCTCGGCGAACGACAGCTCCGGATGTTGATGGAGGTCGCGTCGTACGGCGATCAGCCGGGCCGCGAGTTCGGGAGAGATACCAGCCGCATTGAACATCACGGTCGCAACTCCTCCGTACGCACCGTCAGCGCGTGCACCATCTCTTCGTCTACAGCGACACCGATACCTGGCTGACTGCGCGGGACATGCACCATTCCCTCGCCGTCCATCGTCCATTCGGGGCAGACGATATCGCGATCCCAATAGCGCGCACTCGGACTCAGATCACCGGGGAGTGAGAAATTCGGAAGCGATGCCAGGGCCACGTTGTACGCGCGCCCGATGCCGCTTTCGAGCATACCGCCGCACCAGACGGGAATACCGGCGCCCTGTGCGATATCGTGGATGGCCTTCGACGGCGTGAGTCCGGCGACACGCCCCGGTTTGATGTTGATGATGCGACCGCTCTGCAGCGTGATCATGTCTTCGGCGCGATCGACAGACGTGATCGACTCATCGAGACAGATGCGGGTGGTCATTCTTCGCTGCAATTCGGCGTGGCGAACCAGATCGTCATCGCCGAGTGGCTGTTCCAGCATGATCAGGTCGAACGCATCAAGCTGCGCGAGATGTTCGATGTCATCCAGCGTGTACGCCGAATTGGCATCAGCCATGATGCCTATACTGTCGCCGAGCGCCTCCCGAACGGCGCGAACATACGAGATATCCTGGCTGGGCTGAATCTTGACTTTGATCTTTCGATATCCCGCCGCTACTGCGGCGAGCGCCCGCTCAACCAAAAGCGCTCGCTCGGGTTGGATTCCCAACGAGATGCCTGTGGGAACGCGATCGCGCGTTCCGCCGAGCAATGTCGAGAGCGACGTTCCGCTGACGGTGGCCGCGAGTCCCCAGCACCCCATTTCAACGGCGGCCTTGGCCATGTGATGGCCGCGTATGTTCTTAGCGAGAACCGCATGAATCGCGTCCGGACCACTGAACGATTTTCCGAGTACGCGCGGTGCTAGCCAATCACGAATCGCCAGCCACGCGGTATCGATCGTTTCCGATGTATAGATCGGCAGTTGAAACGCGACGCATTCCGCCCATGCGCGCGCGCCACTCGCGTCGTGCAGCTCGAGCAGTGCGATGCGACGTTCAGCCATCACGCCTGATGAAATTCGGAACGGCTCGCGAAGCTTGAGTCGAATTTCGCGCAGCACGATGCGATCGATCTGAAAGCCAGTGTTCGGCGCGTTGATCGGGTCGTTCATCCGTTTGCGTCTCGGCTCAGCAGGTAGAATGTGCGCGACGCAGCAACATCGCGCTCCAGCGCCCGAACTTCGTAGCCGTGCTCCAACGCCCAGGCAAAGTGTTTGCGTACGGCGTGACGCCAGAGCGCGACCGTCTCCGGCGCTTGCTCACTCACGAGTAGTACATCACTTGGGACTTCGATCCACAGCGACGACGGTGGCGCGTCGACGTTGACGTCGATATCGCCCCGTTGCGGCGTCGGCGTCAACAGTGGGCGCTGTTGCGGAGCGCTTTCGACAGCGGTGTGCTGCGGTGCTGCGACCCGCGTGTCGACTGTGACGATGAGTCGATCGGTCGGCGCGCCGAGGTGCAGTGGACTGGTCGTCGTCCCGTACATGTCGTTGACGTACCCAACAACGCGGGCGCCGAGCCGATTGAGATTGAGAAACGCGTTCTTGGCGACCAACGGATCGAATGTCCATGACATGCGAGCCACGCCGCGCTCGGCGAGCAACTCACGTTGCGCTTCCTTGAGCAGGCGACCTATGCCGAGATCGCGCGCTGAATCCAGAACGCCAAGCATGTGCGACCAATGCACGCGCTCGTCTCCCTCGAAGCCGGTGAAGCCAAAGACCATCCCGATCAGCACGCCCTCTTTGAACGCGCCGATCACAACGCCGCCTACATAATTCGCCACCTGAAGGAGCGAGGCAGGTACGCGGTCTGTGTACCCGGGTCCCCACACTTCTTCCTGCAACGCCACGCATGCCTGGAATTCCGCCGGCTCGGTGAGAGGTCGCAGCTCGACTCCGCCGGCAAGCGCGGATTGGCGTGACGCGGCGGATGGGGGGCGGGCGTGACTGTGGCGGAGCGTCTGATTCATCCGGAGGGGTGCGGGCGTTCCAAGTCGAGTGCGCGCAATCATACGGTCCGTTTTGGTATACCGCAACTGCGACCATGTTGGGTACCACTACGGTGTGTTCAACTGGAACCCTCGCGGATCGTTCAAGGGTACCGTACGTTGGGATCGCCCCCCTTCCAGTCCTTCCATTGCAGAGGCTGTTCATGCATCGCATCGTTGTCGTAGCGATGGCGTCGCTCTCGATTGCAACTCCGCTCCGTGTTTACGCGCAAGCACACCCCACCATTGCGCAATTCCTGAGTCCCGCGTTCCCAACCGATCTCGTGACCGCGAAAGGGGCCGACCGCATCGCCTGGATCGCGTACGAACGAGGGATGCGCAACGTCTTCACGGCAGCGGCGCCTGAGTTCACGCCGGTGCGCCTGACGAGTTTTCTCACGGACGACGGCAACGAGCTTCCTTCGGTGTCATTGTCGGACGATGGATCGACAGTGGTATTCGTGCGCGGCACCGCACCGAATCGCCAAGGATGGGTCGCCAATCCGTCACACGATCCCCGTGGCGGCGACTATGCCACATGGACGGTGAAGACGAACGGGGGCCCGGCGTGGCGCGTTGCCGCCGGTGACGGATTCATTCCGTCACCGGATGGGCGCTTTGCCGTCGCGTCGAGAGACGGTCAGATCTATCGGATCAGTCTCACGCGTGGCGGACCAAAGACGGCGATGGATACAGCCGGCGTTCCCTTCATCAAGTCATGGGGAAGCAATGGCAATCCGCAGTGGTCGCCCGATGGATCGAAGATCGCCTTTGTAAGTCTTCGTTTGAATCATTCACTGATCGGCGTCTACGATAGCAAGACTCGCACGGTGGACTATATCGCGCCGAGTTTTGACTGCGATGCAAATCCGATGTGGTTTGCCGATGGCAAGCGACTCTTTTTCAGTCGGCGACCGGGAGTGCCGTTTGGCCGACAGTCACAGCAGGGCGACGGCGGCATTGGATTTCCGGCGGGAGCGGCTGCGACTCCGCCTGCTCTGAACAGCAAAGCAATTGTCGATCTGGAATCCGGCTGTGGTGGTGGGCGCGGCGGTGGCTTCGGACGCGTAGCGGGTCGCGGCGGTGTTGCATCGAGCAATCCGTTGCTCAGCTCTCCGGGATTGTACAGCGCAGCGTTCTATGGCGGCTACACGCAATCGTTCATGGTTGCTGATGTCGCCACGCGGACTGCGCGCGAGGTGTGGCACAACCAGCCGAGCGAGTCACTCTTTGCCAACATCGGCAATGTGCGGTTGGCGGGCGAACACATCGTCTTCCCGGTGCAGGTGCCGCGCGATGACTGGGATCGCTTCTACAGCGTGAGTTTGACCACCACCGGGAATCCGGCGCCGGTGCGATTGACCACCACCGACGGTCTCATCGAAGGCAGTGCAATATCCGCCGACGGTCAGTCGTTTCTGTATCACACGAACGCGACTGATATCGAGCATCGTCATGTGTGGTCGGTACCGGTCGCTGGCGGCACGCCGAAACAGATCACACCCGGCCACGGCGCTGAGACCGACGCGACGCCGCTCTCGTCGGGAAAGCAGCTCGCGTATTTCTCGTACGGCGCGGCATTGCCGCCATCGGTGTCGGTGATGTCACGAGAGACGGGAACGGCGCGCGTCATTTTTCCGACGCTGCCCGCAGACTTCCCGACGGCTGCGCATGTGACGCCTGAGCTTGTGCTCACCAAAGCTGCGGATGGTATGGAGATCCACAATCAACTGTTCCTGCCAAAGAATCTGAAGCCGGGTGAACGCCGTCCGGCGTTGGTGTTCGTGCACGGGGGCCCGCCGCGACAGATGCTGCCGACATACCACTACATGCAGGCGTACACCTTCATGTACGCCTTCAACCAGTGGCTCGCCGATCAAGGCTACGTCGTCCTGTCCGTCAACTATCGGTTGGGTATCGGATACGGGAAATCGTTCCAGAATGCACCTGGCACGTTCGTGAACGGCAACGCCGAGTATCAGGATGTCGTCGCGGGCGCGAAGTATCTGCAAGGGCGCGCAGACGTGGATCCCACGCGCGTCGGCATCTACGGTCAATCGTACGGTGGCTTGCTGACAGCGCAGGCACTTGCGCGCAATTCGGACATCTTCGTTGCGGGTGCCGATCTCGCCGGCCTGCACCTGTACACGAGTTCGATCACCGACAGTTCGGTCGCGTATCGCTCTTCGCCCATCGCCGCGATCGACACCTGGAAGTCGCCCGTTTTTTTGTGGCAAGGTGACGACGATCGAAATCTCGATGCGTCGCAGACGATCGGACTCATTCCTCTGTTGCGCGCGCGAAATATCTACTTCGAACTCGTCGTTGTACCAGACGACATGCACGAAGCTGCCGTACATCGTCGCATGCTCGACATGTATGAACGTACTGCGGATTTCCTGCGCCGTTTTGTGTGGCTCAAGCAAACGCCACCGTCCACCAAATAGCAGAGGTTCTCATTCATGTTCCGGACGCCGCGCGTACGCCTGACGCTCATTGCAGTGTCGCTCCTCTGTGTTGCTGCTCCACGCTCCACGTTCGCGCAGAGTCGGCCGCTCACCGCGCCCGATGTCGAAGCATTCCTCGACGGCATCATCCCCATTCAACAGCGGCGCTTCGATGTTGCGGGCACCGTGGTAAGTGTCGTGAAGGACGGCAAGGTTCTCTTCACCAAAGGCTACGGTTATTCGGACGTCGCTCGCCACGCTCCGGTCACCACCGACGCGACGCTCTTTCGGATCGGCTCGATCTCAAAGACGTTCACGTGGACCGCAGTGATGCAGCTTGTCGAACAAGGCAAGATCGATCTGGACCGCGACATCAACAGTTATCTCGATTTCAAGGTTCCGGCGGCGTTCGGCAAACCGGTCACGATGCATCATCTGCTGACACACACGGCGGGATTCGAAGAGAATATCAAGGACATGTTTGTCGCCGGTGCGTTGGGATCGATCGGTGATTATCTGAAGACGCACGTGCCACGTCAGATTTTTCCGCCTGGAACAACGCCGTCGTATTCCAACTATGGTGCG
>JBKJTE010000145.1:0-4569 GCA_046590495.1 Gemmatimonas sp.
CTTTGCACCGTCGAGTGCGCTGAGTACGTGCTCCGTCTTCACGTGAAAGCCGTTGATGTCGTTCAATCCGCCATCGTACGTTTCGGCTACAACGGGCAGCCACCACGGTTGCAGCACATTCTTGCGCGACACTTCCCACCGAATGATCGCATCGCGCACCACGCCGACGCTGTGGGTGTTGGTGATGGCGATCGGTCCTTCGAGGTAGCCACTCTCCTGCACCCACGTCGTGCCAGTCATTTCGCCGTTGCCATTGAGTGTGAACCACGACGCAAAGACAGGATCGGCGTTGTCTTTCCCGCGTGGAAGAACGACCGTGACACCGGTACGCACCGGCCCTTGGCCGACGACAAGTTTGCCACTCCCTTCGATGAGTGTGGTGTGCCCAACTTCGACGCCCGCGACATCGGTGATCGCGTTCAAACGGCCCGGCGTCCCGCCGATGGGCAGTTTGAGATCGTGCTCGCGCGGCTTGGCTTGTGCGTGAAGTTGCGGCATGCTCGTCAGGGCGACGATCATCAGCATCGCTGCGGGCAGAGACATCAAATGTCCGTTCATGACGACACCAGGTGAATGGGAGGCACGAGGCTGGACGACGCTGAGCTATCAGTTGTTTGCTAGTACTGCCGCTCCCGATCCACCGTCCACCGCGGCGTCACTCCGTTCTCGATATCGCGCAGACATTCAACGAACCCCTCAACTACACCCGCCGTCGTCGTCAGCCCTGAAATGTGCGGCGAGATCATCACTCTCGGATCGGCCCACAGCGGCGAAGTCGCGGGCAACGGCTCCGTCTCGAACACATCCAACGCGATCGCGCGCAGCCAACCGTTGTCCAGCGCACTCGGCAACAACGCTTCGTCGACCACAGCGCCACGGCCGGCATTCATCAGCACGGCACCAGTACAGTTTGAGAGCACGTCACGATTGATCAGATGACGGGTCGCACTGGTGAGCGGAACCGTCACAATCAACCAATCGACATCGCCAACCAGCGACGCGAGTGCGTCAGACTTGGCAACGGTCGTGAAGACGTCGGCGTTTCCGGTGCCGGTGCGCGACACGCCGTGCACGTCGCACCCCACCGCGCGAAAGAGTCGGCCGATGCTGCTGCCGATATCGCCCGTGCCAACGATCAGTGCCTTCGTTCCGCGGAGCATTGCAATGTCGCGCTGCAACCATTCGTGACTGGCCTGGCAGCGCGCAAGATCGAGGAGTTGTTGTGAAATTGCCAACGCGCGCGCCAGCGCCCACTCCGCGATCTGCAAGCCAAACGCCTCCGCGCTGCGCGTCAGGAGAATGTCTCGTGACAGCTCCTCGGGTTGCATCCATGCATCCACACCGGCACCGGTGCAGTGCACCCACTTGATGTTCCCCATCGTGGGTACCGGCGGTCGCTTGAAGCCGACGTACGTGTCGCCCCAGGCGAGATCGTCTGCGGTCACGTCCATGAAGCGATTGCCGCGAAGTTCGAGCGACGGCCGGAACCGCTGGAGTGCAGCGGCGATTTCTGCGTGCGCGTTGGCGCCAATGACGATGCGTTGAGGCATCCGGGGACGATGCGACGGATGCACCCTTTGGGCAAGCGGTTGACGCTGGCATGCACTCGGCGCGTGCGGTAACGTGTGCCGTATGAATCGAATGACCCACACATGCGCTTTCGCCCGCGTCAGGGCGCACGTACTCGCTCGACTCGTTGCGCGGGCCGGTATCGGCGCACTCGGCATCACGGCACTCGGCATGACCGCGCCCGGCCTCGGCGCGCTGGCGTTCAGTGCGCTGGCGTTCAGCGCGCCGCTCCACGCCCAGACGCGTACCGCTGATCCTGCGCAGCGCGGCGTGCCGCTGACCGCTTTTCCGCGCATCCTGCAGCTCGCGCCCAAGGTTTACGGATACGAAGAGATCCGTCAGCCCGGCTTCACGACCGTGAGTTTGTTTGTCGTCGGCCGAGATGGTGTGCTGATCGCCGACGGGCAGGGCAGTGTCCAGGCGACGCAGACGATGCTCGACAAGATTCGCACAATCACAGCGCTGCCGATCAAGTGGTACATCGTCGGCTCCGATCACGGCGATCACACTGCGGGCAATTCGGTGCTGCCGAAAGCGATCACCTACATCGTGCATCCCACATCAAAAGCGCAACTCAAACTTGACGCGCCCGCGATGACCTCGGACAAACAGGTTGTGGACCTTGGCGGTATCTCGGTCGAGGTGCTGTTTCTTGGGCGTGCGCACACCGGCGGGGATCTGATGGTGAGCGTGCCGTCTGAAAAGATCCTGTTCATGAGCGAGGCCTACCTCAACCGCGTTTTCCCGGCAATGCGCTCCGCCTACCCCGCCGACTGGGTGCGCGTTGTCGATCGCGCGCTGGCGATGGACGTGAAGCGCTACGTACCGGGGCACGGCTTCATCGAAGAACCGACCGCCTCGCGAGAAGAGTTGGTCAAGTTCGGTGCGGCGCTGCGCGCAGTCATCGCCGAAGTCACGCGCTTGCATGCAAAGGGACTCTCCGTCGACGATGCGATCAAGCAGGCCGAGTGGGGTGAATACAAGTCGTGGTTTCTCGCTGATCAGCAGGCGACGATAGCAGTGCGTCGCGTCTATGACGCGCTCGAAGGAAAGCTTCCGCAGTAATGCCGCACTTTCCGCCGGTCATCTTTGCAATTGCCTTTGCTGCGCTCGTTGTCGCACTGACCGCGCTTGCGCGTCGTTTGCCAATTCCGACGCCAATTCTTCAGGTGATTGCCGGCTTGCTCGTCGCATTCGTGCCGGGCGTCGAGATTCCCGCGCTCCAACCGGACATCGTCTTCTTCGTCTTTCTGCCGCCCATCCTTTGGGCGGCGGCGTTCTTCACGTCGTTGCGCGAGTTCAAGGCCAATCTCCGTCCGATCGGACTGCTCGCAATCGGCCTTGTACTCGTTACCACGGTCGCCGTCGCAATTGCCGCACGCGCGCTGCTGCCGGGTTTGCCGTGGGCCGTCGCCGTCGCGCTCGGTGCGATTGTCTCGCCGCCCGATGCCGTCGCCGCGGCCGCAATCGTTTCGCGACTGCCCGTGCCGCGTCGAGTGATTGTGATTCTCGAAGGCGAAAGTCTCGTGAATGACGCGTCGGCGCTGGTGCTCTACCGCACCGCTGTGGCAGCGGCGGTAACGGGCGCGTTCAGTTGGGGTGAATCGATTGTTCGTTTCTTCATCGACGCAGGCGTTGGCTCACTGGTCGGTATTCTGGTCGGGTGGCTGATCGTTCGTGCTGCACGCAAAACGAAGGACTCGCTCGCCGAAGCGCTGCTCACGATCGCCGGGCCATACATCGCGTGGATTGCCGCTGAATCCCTGCACGTGTCCGCAGTGCTCGCGTGCGTGGCCGGCGGGATCTATCTGCGCCAGCACCTTTCATCGGCTGTTGGCCCATTGTCGCGTCTGCAAACACGCGTCGTGTGGGACCTGCTCATCTTCCTGCTCAACGCGATGATCTTCATCGTGCTCGGCGCGCAGTTCGCGTCGCTGTTGCGATCCGTGCCGCACGACCAATTGGGTTCGCTGCTCTGGACCGGCGTCATCGTCAGCGCTGTCGCAATCGTCGTGCGTCTCATCTGGGTGCCGATCGCGACGTATCTGCCGCGCAAACTCAGTGCAGAGACGCGGCGGCGCGATCCGATACCCAATCCAAAAGGGGTCGTGCTGGTGGCGTGGACGAGCATGCGGGGGATCGTGTCGCTCGCGACGGCACTCGCGCTGCCACTCGTGCTTGCCGACGGAACGCCGTTCCCGTTTCGCACCGAGATCATTCTGATCACGATGTGCGTCATCGTGCTTACCCTCGTGGTGCAGGGGCTTTCCCTCGAGCCGATCATTCGGTCGTTCAACTTCACGCCGGAACACACGCACATCGACGAAGAACGCCTTGCACGCCGCGAGGCGCTACGTCGTGGAGCAGAGGCGCTGGATGATTTGTCGCGCGAGTCATGGGCCGATCCGCGCGATGTGGAGTGGTTGCGCAACGAAGTGCGCGAAAAGCTACGTCTGCACGAACATCATGGCGGTGGAACCGACGTCCGTCGCCGCTTGCGCGCGGGGATGATTCACGCCGAGCGAAAAATTCTCGTACGGCTGCGCAATGAGGGCGCAATTTCTGACGAAGTGCTGCGTGAGCTCGAACAGGAGCTCGATTTCGAGGCAGTACGCGTTAGTGGTACCGGCGCGCGCTGAGCCCCGGGCTGGCTATGCAGTCGTAGCGCGCGAAAACTCGAGTGGTGCTGGACGACTCGTCGCACCTTCTTCGAGCCGTTCGGTGCGGTCCAGACGGTCGACGTCGATCGCAATGACACCGTCAGGGCTGCTGGTGAAGACGCTCGCCCACTTCACATTCCAACGCAGATCTTGATAGAGGTACGACGTACGCGACCGGACACTGGTCGAGAACGTCGCCTCATGTGCACTGACAAAAACCAGGAACTCCGCTTCTGCTGCGGCGAGCGATTCCGGTGTCATCCCGGCGAGCGGGCTCTCCGCCGTGATCGGATGCACGACCGTCCAGTGCAGGGTGAACATTTCGACGGCATCGCGTTCC
>JBKJTE010000218.1:0-9678 GCA_046590495.1 Gemmatimonas sp.
TTGGCGCGTGGAGCAGGTGATGAACCTCACCGACGTCGACGACAAGATCATTCGCAAAGCGGCCGCGACGAAGACGACAATCCTCGAGGTGACGGAGCCCTTCACCGCGCTCTTCCATCAGGATCGCCGCTATCTCCGTATCGAAGACGCCGAACTGTATCCGAAAGCGACCGAGCATATCCCGGAGATGATCGCGCTCGTCGAACGGCTGATTGCCAACAACGTCGCGTACGTCGCAGACGATGGGTCGATCTATTTCGCGATCGATCGTTTCCCCACGTACGGGCAGCTTTCGCAGCTTGATAAGCGTGAGATCCGGGCTGGCGCGCGCGTGGCGCAGGACGAATATGCCAAGGAGAACGCTCAGGACTTCGCGCTCTGGAAGGCCGCCAAAGACGAAGACGAAGTCACCGGTGCCGCGTGGGATTCGCCGTGGGGTCGAGGGCGTCCTGGGTGGCACCTTGAGTGCTCCGCGATGGCGATGAAGTATCTGGGTGAAACGTTCGATCTGCACGCCGGCGGCATCGATCTGATTTTCCCACACCACGAAGACGAAATCGCGCAGTCCGAAGCGGCGACCGGCAAAACCTTTGCCCGTTGCTGGTGCCACGGTGAATTCCTGCTCACCGACGGTGCAAAGATGGCCAAGCGGGTCGGCAACGTTGCCAATGTGGTCGAACTGCGCGAGCAGGGGATCTCAGGCACCGTCTATCGTCACTTCGTGTTCAATGCACACTACCGCAAGCAGCTCAACTTGGGCGAGGACTCGCTCGAGCAGTCGCGCGCGGCGGTGCGTCGCATCGGAACGTTCGCGGAGCGCCTCGCACAGGCCGCGGGCGGAACAGCGGCGCTGGCTGAGGCCGCGACACGCGCTGAGCAGGCATTTCTTGCGGCACTGTTCGATGACCTGAACGCGCCCGAGGCGATGGCGGCGCTTTTCACCTTCATCACCGACGCCAACCGCGAGCTCGACACGGGCGGCACCGATGCTGCGGCGCTCGAACGCGCCCGCGCTGCGTTCCGTCTGATGGACGGCGTGCTCGATCTCGTGCCTGAGCAGGAGGCGAACGAGGAACTCGCGGCGTGGGTGGAGGAGCGGATCGAGGCGCGTCGCGCGGCCCGCGAACGGCGCGATTTCGGGGCCGCCGATGCGGTTCGTGCCGAATTGACGGCCAGGGGCGTCACTATCGAGGACACGGCTCAAGGGACTCGATGGCGGCGTGCTTGATTCCGCTGGGGGGCAGGTTTAATCTGCGAGTCTGTCCGGGGCGGCCTTTTTTCTGCGCCTTGCTGACGTAGCTCAGTTGGTAGAGCAGCTGATTTGTAATCAGCAGGTCGTCGGTTCAATCCCGACCGTCAGCTCTTCCATGTGCTCCGCAGTGGCACGTTCGCGTGCCGTGACCGGAGACCCGGTGAGGTACTCAAGTGGCCAACGAGATCAGACTGTAAATCTGACGGCTAACGCCTTCGAAGGTTCGAATCCTTCCCTCACCACATTTGAAGTCGAAGGGCCGCTTGCACCTCGAGCGGGTATCACGGTCGTCTGTCGTTGTTCGCGGGAGTAGCTCAGTTGGTAGAGCGCTAGCCTTCCAAGCTTGATGTCGCGGGTTCGAGTCCCGTCTCCCGCTCTCGTGTAAAGCAAAGCCCGTCAACGGTTTCCCGTTGGCGGGCTTTGTCGTTTGGTCCCGTCGCCTGAACCGCCTTCGCGAAAAGTCATCACAAAGTGATCACGTGGGCGAACGTCGGCTGGCGCGGGGCTCGTCGCCCCAGGCGATCATCGTCGTCTTGAGCAGCGGACGCCACGCGGGCGCCCGCTGCGTGTGTACCTACGTCGCGATCAGTGTGGCGGCGGGCACCTGTCAGGGGGCAATGACGCACGTCGCCCAGATTTCCATGTACCCCTGCTGATTGCCGAACATGTCCATCTCCACCATCCAGCCAGCGCCATTGTCCATCGGTCGGCTCATCACAACGAAAACGTCCTTTTGGAATGGGGCGACCATGAACGTACGGAACCCTCCACCAAGTGCGCGTTTTCCGGCAGGGCATCCGACGTTCCCAGCGCTGGTGACGGGATTCCCGTCGGGGCTGCCGTAGATGAACGCCTTGTTGGCAACCAACTCGAAGCCCAGAACACCGCTTGGTCCGATGGGACCCTGCGGACCGTCCCGACCCTGCGGACCCTGCGGACCCGGCACACCCTGCGGGCCAACCTGATTCCAAGAGAACTCGATGTCTCCCGAAGAGCATTGTGCCGGGGCGCCTGGCGCGCTGCCGATGGGCCTGTTTATCCGGTACACCACACCCGACCCGGGATTGCCGTTGCTCTTCGGCGCGGGATAGCACGCGGTGATGATTCCGGATTGCGCGCGCGCAGATACCGGAATGAGCTGGATCGCGCCCGCGAGCGCGGTCGACAGCAACAATGAACGGGCGGTCCTTCCGCGACCTTGGCTGGGGACAAAGTGGCGCATAAAGCCTCCTTGGGTGGCGTTCGATTTGGGAACGCGATGCGTGATTCGATGGGGTCAGTTGGTGATGGGTGGGTGGCTGCGGCCGACTCGATACGGCGCCTGCATGGCGGCAAGCGCCATGCGAATAGCGTCCAGCTCGGCGGGTGATGTGTTCAGCTGTTCGAGCAGGGACTTGGCGCTGTCGATGGCGGCCAACACGCTGTCGCTGTCGGTCCGCGCCGCGAGGTCGACAACGCGCTGCAGCCGTGACTCGAGCTGGTGTGCGGTGGTGGCGTCGTCGGCGTTGACGAGGAACCGAGCCCGGATGTCATCGACATCTCGTCGGACATCCGACGCGTCGGGTGGCGCAATCGAGTCGATCGCGCTGATTGGCGCATACCCGCTGCTCGCGGATCGCGGTGAAACGTCCGGGCCAACCGGATCGCGAGCGCAGCCCGCGAGGACAACTGCCAATGGAACTGCCACAATAAATCTCATGCGGCCTCCAGTGAGTTGGATGGGCGACCGCTCCCACGCGGGACGCGATCGAGCACCACACTACAGAGGCCAAAAGTTCTGGTCAATCAGGCTCTAGGATGAGGCGCGTTCGTTGCCTCAGTTGGTCGCGGAGTTATCTCGCGCTGAAACGCACTGGCTGTATTGAGAAACTGCGTGCGTTCTTGGTGTGCTTGTGCGCGAATCAGCGTGTGATCGCGCGCGTTCCTCGGTGCGTACTATGCCGCGTAGCCGGCGCAGCCCGCCTGGGCGACTTCCCGATGTTCTCACGGGACTATACGGCTGCCCGTGCTCGTTGTTTTTGCTACGGCCACGCAACGTGAAATGATCGAGGCATTCGTTGTGCCGCAATTCTGCTGGCGCTGTTCTTCGCGTGCCTTCGCGATGTTCCCGTACTTCGCGCGAAGCTGCGCGCCGTCCGATGCTACGGAGATAGCCGAACGCACAGCGGCTCGCGCGAAACTCGCGGAGTACGCGAAGGCTCGCGAAGATCAGCAACCTCCAAGAATATTTGAGAATGGCATCGCGCGGGCAGTCGACTTTCGTCGGTCGATAGGCCGCCGCTTCGGTCGTACCCTATCCACATGCCCAACATGCGAACACCCCGTTGCCTGACGCTTGCCGCCCTATGTCTCTCTGCCGCTCCTCGCGTCGCGATTGCACAAACGTCTGCCGATGCGCGGGTGCGACGTACTCAGGTCGCCGCCGATCGCATCCGCGCGGACGATATTCTGCGCGACGTGAGCTATCTCGCGTCTGATGCGAACATGGGGCGACGCACGCCGTTCCCGGGGCTCGCCTCGCCGGGTTACGACTCGGCGGCGCGCTACGTTGCGCGATTCCTGAAGTCCGTAGGCGTCAAGCCGATGGGCGACGACGACACCTACTTTCAGCACTACACGGTCACCCGCAGCACCCTCGACACCACCAAGGCAACGGGCGCTATCGGCGCGGAACCGCTCGCGTGGGGCCGAGACTTTCTGGTGAATAGTTTTCTGCTGCCTGGAGTGCGCGAAGCGAACGTGATCTACGTCGGCACCGGCATGCAACTCCTCAAGCGCAACGTCGATCCTTACGCCGGGTTCGACATTCGCGGTAAGTGGCTGCTTGTGAGTGGCGCCCCGCCGCAAACGGGACGCGGGGCGGTTCGTGCGGGCATGCCGAGCGGCAAGGTTGGCGTCGATTACCTGAGCATCACCGAAGTCGCACGTTTTGGCGGTGCCTTGGGCATCATCACGGTGGTGAACGATTCGGTGCTTGCCACCTCGACGCGTCGGGCCGTCACGGGGCAGGATCTCAACCCATCGCTGGGTGTGGCCTACGCGCAGTATCAAGTGCCGAGCATCTCGATTTCCACGGCGGCGTTGTCGAAACTGTTGGCGGGCACGTCGTTGTCGCCCGCGACCGTACTCTCACGCGATTCAACGCTCGAACGGAAGTCGCTCGATCTTGGCGCGAACAATCGACTGCGCATCGACTTTGCGGCGACCACGCTCGACGCGCGCCCGTACAACGTGGTGGGAATGCTCGAGGGCTCCGACCCCGTGCTCAAGCAGGAGTGGGTTTCGCTCGCGGCGCATCTGGACGGTGCCGTACCCGCCGATGGAAGTGTTCGGGGAAACGCGCTTCCCGATCAGTACAATGCAGCCGATGACAACGCGAGCGGCAGCGCGGGCAACATGGCAGTCGTGCGCGCGCTGGTCGCGGCGCCACGTGCGAAGCGCTCGATCCTGTTGATCTGGGACTCGGGTGAGGAAGTCGGATTGTGGGGTACCCGCGCGATCGCGTACGGCGCGTGGTCCGACAAGCTCGTGCTGCACGTGAGCAACGACATGATCGGGCGAAGTCGCCCCAACAACAGTCCGAAAGAGCAGACGTTGTCGTCGGCCGATTCCATTTACGTCACGGGCCCGCTGTTGCTCAGTACGCGCATCGAAGCCGCCTTACAGCAAGCCTCCAGGGAGTTTCCGTTCATCGCCCTTGACCGTCGCTACGAGGACGTGAATGCCTCGTACTACTACCCGCGCACGGATGCTGGTCCGTATCTAGAGCGGGGAATTCCCATCATGCAGTTCTTCAACGGCGAGCACGCCGACTATCATCGCCCAAGCGATGACGTGGCAAAGCTCGATATTCAGAAGATCACGAACGTCTCGAAGCTGTCGTTCGGTGCGCTGTGGCTCGCCGCCGATGACGCGTCGAAACTTTCGTGGGACGGAATTGTGCCCGAGACGTTGTGGTGGGTAAAGCCGCGGCGGGAGTAGTCACGCCGCGCCGGCAAGCGAATTGAGCACAGCGACAGGACTTCTTGGCGACGGCGCGCACCAAGCTCGAACTCGGTACGAGACTTGCCCTTCAACCGGTGCACACACCACGCCGGCCTGACAACCGGCCCGTCCACACCACGTGATCGTTGGGGAGTCGCATGCCCGGTACCGAGGCGGTCGATACGAACGCTGCGCTCGCCGAACTACGGACCGAGGGCGATTCACTCGTCGTCGCCCTCGCGGGAGAATGGTCGCTCGAAAAGCTGACGCCAAGATTCGACGCGCTCGTCGGCAGCTCCAGATCCCGTGCACGGATGCGCTCGCTTTCCTTCGACGCGACCGAGCTCGGACAGTGGGACAGCAGTCTGCTGATCTTCCTCATGCAGTGTCAGGACTACTGCCAAGAGCACGATCTCGGGTTCGATCCGTCCGGACTCCCGCAACAGGTTCCGCGTCTCCTCGCGCTCGCCCACGCCGTTCCCGAGCGCATCCACGAGGACACGCCCAAACGCGCGTCGTTCGTGACCCGGTTCGGTACCGCGCTGCTCGGCGCTTGGGACAGCGTGCTGGCCGCGATCACCTTTGGCGGCGACGTCGCGCTTTCCGTCACGGGGCTGATCACACGCAGGGTGCACATGCGGTGGCGCCAGTTCTGGGTGGTCGTACAGACCAATAGCTCGGGTGCCCTGCCCATCGTCACGCTCATCGCCCTGCTCATGGGCGTGATCATCGCGTTTCTCGGCGTGGTCGTGCTGCAACGATTCGGCGCCGGCTACTACGTGTCGTACCTCGTGGGTTTCGGCATGCTGCGCGAAATGGGCGCGCTCATGACCGGAATTATTATCGCCGGTCGTACCGGCGCCGCATTCGCGGCCGAGTTGGGCAGCATGAAGATCACCGAGGAGATCGACGCATACACGACACTCGGCATCTCGCCGATGGAGCACCTGGTACTGCCACGGGTGATCGGGCTCTTCGTGATGATGCCCCTGCTCACCCTCTATGCGGACTTCGTCGGCATCGTCGGCGGTATGCTGGTGTCGGCAGCATTGCTCGATCTGTCCATCAAGCAGTTCATGAGCGGCTTGCTTGACGCCGTGACGCTCTCCGATGCGCTGCTCGGGTTGCTCAAGGGCACGATCTTCGGATTCATCGTCGGCATCGCCGGCTGCATGAAGGGCCTGCAGGGCGGCTCCGATGCGGGTGCAGTCGGTCGCGCCGCAACTTCGGCAGTCGTCCTCGGCATCACGCTCATCATCGCGGCGAATGCCGTCGTCGACTGGCTCGCAGCGTTGCTCGACATATGACACCGGCCATCGAAGTGCGCGACCTCACGATGATGTACGGCGAGCGCGTCGTGATGAAGGACATCAACTTCTCGGTGGCACGCGGCGAGGTGTTCGTCCTCATGGGCGGCAGCGGCAGCGGCAAGAGCACGTTGCTGAAGCACCTCATCGGACTCAAGGCGCCCGCGAAGGGTTCGATTCTCTTCGAGGGCGAGGATTTCGACATCGAGGACGTGGCGGTGCGCAAGCGCGTGCAGCGTCGCATGGGCGTGCTTTATCAGAACGGCGCGCTCTGGAGCGGTCTCACGCTCGCCGAGAACGTGGCGCTGCCGCTCGAGGAGTTCACGGCGCTCGATGCGAGGACCATCGCCGAGACCGTGTCGTTCAAGCTCGCGCTGGTGGGACTGCGCGGCTTCGAGGAGTTCTATCCGTCGGCGATCAGCGGCGGCATGCGCAAGCGAGCAGCGCTTGCACGGGCCATCGCGCTCGATCCCGACGTGCTCTTCTTCGACGAGCCATCCTCAGGCCTCGATCCGATCAGCGCGAGTCGTTTGGACGATCTCATTCTGGAGCTCAAGGCGAGCTTCGGCACCACCATCGTCGTCGTGACGCACGACCTCGATAGCATCTTTCGCATCGCCGACCGGGCGCTGTTTCTCGACATCGAGCAGAAGACCATGACGGCCCTTGGCCCCCCCGCAGAGCTGCGCGACAATCCGCCCAGCGCCGAAGTGCATCGCTTCCTCACGCGCAGCAGTGAAGGTGACCCATGAGCATGCGCGCGAATCCAACCGCGATCGGTCTCTTCATGATCGGCGCGCTCGTCATCGCGATCGCCGGCACCGTCGTGCTGGCGTCGGCCACCTGGTTTCAGGATCGGACGACGTTCATCAGCTTCTTCCCCGAATCGGTGAACGGCTTGGTGAACGGTGCCCCAGTGAAGTTTCAGGGCGTGCCGGTGGGTCGCGTGACTGGCATCAACATCGAGATCGACAGGCGCGACGACTCGTTTCAGGTGCCCGTGGAGTACGAGATCGACCTGCCGCGTCTCACGACGCCGAGCGGCACGTTCGTGGACCTGAAAAACCCGGTCGTGCTCAAGCAGCAGATCGGGAAGGGACTGCGCGCGCAGCTGCAGATGGAGAGTCTGGTGACCGGCGTGCTGTACATTGAGCTCAGCTATCGGACCGATTCAACGCCGCCCAAGCTCGAGCAACGGGCGACAGCGTGGCCGGAGATTCCCATCACTCCGTCACTCATGGCGGCGATCGGAGGCGGTGCCGGCAGCCTTCTCTCCGAGGTCATGAAGATCATGACCAAGGTCAACGGCATGCTCAGCGACGTGAACGTGAAAGAGGTGAACGCTGCGGTGACGCAATCGGCGAAAGCCGTCCAGGAGCTGGTCCAATCGCCGGAACTCCGCGCCACGCTCAAGCAGATGCCCGGCGCCACGGCGCAGCTGAACCGCACCATGGTGGAAGCGCAGAAGTTGGCAGCGCGCGCGACGCTGGCGATCGATCCGATGCAGACGCAGATCACCGGCGTGTCCACGGAGGCCATCTCCACCCTGCAGGCGCTGCGCAAGACGCTCGACGAGACGCACGGGCTGCTCTCGGCAGATACGGGCCCGGGCTACGAGCTCACCGGCGCGCTCCGGAGCCTGCGCGAGGCCGCCGACGCTCTCAAGGTCCTCATCACCTCGCTCGAACAGAACCCCGACATGTTGCTCCGCGGCAAGAAGCCGCCTGAGAAGAGACGCCCATGAGAATCCCTGTGCGGTACGTACGGCTGCTGGCGATTTCCACCCTCTGCTGCTTCGCCGGCTGCGTCAAACTCGCCCGAGAGTCGCCGCGGCTGAAGCTCTACGCGCTCGGCGGGGGAATTACGGGCGCGACGCCGACGACAACGGTCGGTACGACGACCGCGGCGCGCAGCCCGCTGACCGTCGGCCTGCGACGCATCGTGCTGGCGTCGTACCTGTCGGCGCCTGCCGTCATGATCCGACGCGGAGCAAATCAGCTGGAAACCTCGGAGTTTCATCGTTGGGGCGGGAATCTCGACGAGGGTATCAATCGCACGGTCGGCGCGTACCTGGCAGGTACGCCGCCGGTGCGCGCGGTCGATGTCGCACCATGGCCGTCGGGTGTGCGTTACGACTTTCTCCTGCAGCTTCAAGTCTCGCGTTTCGAGGGGGTCGCCGATTCAGCGGCGACCGATGGACGCGTGCACGTGCTGGCTGGCTGGGACATCCTTCGTCCGCTCGACGGCGCCGTGCTGGTGCGCGGAAAGACGGACGACCGCCTCGGCACGTTTCGGGTTGGTGATTACACAGGCCTCGTGACCGGTCTCGATGCCGCGCTGTCGCGCCTCGCGCGGGACATCAGTGCATGTCTTGCGCGCTTTCCCAACGATTCCACCCCGCCGCCGAGCTGCGGGTCGGCCGCGGGCGAGGGGAACGGCGCCCGATAGCCCGTCGGGCAGGAGCACTGAAGACTGAACGGCGGCGGACTGTCTCGCCGATGCTCGGCCCTAGCGCAGGCGCTCGCTCGCTTTTGGGGTCACGGTTGGCTTTCTGCTTTTGGGGGTTCGCACTACGCGGACGTGGCGATTCCATGCTCGCCACTTGGACTCCGAAACCTGGGCGTCCCCATCGGCGGCGTTGCTGTGACCGGCGCGCCCGCAGACGGCAGATACACCACGATGCTAGTGCCAACGCCGACCGTGCTTTCGACGGTGATCGCACCCCCGGCAGCGTGAACGATCGACTGGACGGTCGCCAGGCCTAGGCCCGTGCCCTTATCGGGGTCCTTCGAGCTGAAAAAAGGCTGGAAGACATGCGCGAGATCGTCCGGCGGGATTCCAACGCCGGTATCGTTCACTCGCAGGCGGAGGTACCACGGCGCGCCATCACGCGAAGCGGGCGAGACTCGCACGACGCGCGCATCGTGAACGCGCAGGCGCTCGAGTGAGAGTTTCACGACGCCGCCGTCCGGCATCGCGTCGCGGGCGTTGAGCGCAAGATTCATGACCACTTGCTCGAGCTGCGCAGCATCGATGCGTACGAAACCAACATCGGCCTGGCTTTCAGCCAACTCAATCGTCGTCCGCGAATCCATCAGGCGACGTAACATGCTCGTTACATCGCGCACACACGGA
>JBKJTE010000191.1:0-3391 GCA_046590495.1 Gemmatimonas sp.
GGAGCAGGAGGTCGCAGGTTCAAATCCTGTCGCCCCGATTGAACGAACGCCAAGCCTCGCAACGACTTAGGTCGCGGCGGGGCTTGATTCGTTCTAACCGTCGCCCAGCGGAATTTCGTTCGCAATCAGCTAGCAATCATCCAAATGAAATGAACCCGACAGCGCTCGTCGTCAACGCAAAACGCCCCGTCGCAGCCAATCGCGACGGGGCGCCTTTCTTTATTGTGGAGCGGTACGACTCAGGCGTGCGCAGGACCCATAATGTTGCGCGAGAAAAGGGCAATCACAATCGCCACGATCGCGATGTCACCGAACGGGCCAACGGCACCAATGCCCTGAAAGACAAGGGAGATCAAGGTCAACGGCAACTTGATCACCGGGAGCAGCCAGTCAGCGTTTGCGGGATGTGTAAAGAATGGCATGTCGTGGTCTTTCGGGGGGGTCGGATTGACTTCGCGCTGCAGAACACTAGCCGCTCACTCGCGAGGCGGGAAGCGGCAGGAGAACTCAGAATGCGCGTCCCACCGGGCACACCCGTTCCACGCAAAAACCCGAACAAGAACTCAGATAAAGTGCGCAGCGCTTCCCACCGTGTGCGGTCATTTCCCATGGCGTGAGGTAGGTGCGCAACCCCCAACCTAGTCTCGCCTTATGAATCGCTCACGCGTCTTTCCATCGCTTGCGCTGCAATACAATGTATTGATTGGAATGATCACTTATGCGTAATCCGCTACCAGCCTTCGAGGCTTTTTCGCTGGACGCAAACGCCATCGCTTCCCCTGATCGGGGCGGCCATGCGTCACTCGGCGGCTGGTTGGCGGTTACCAAAGCAGCGGAGCGTTTGTCAGCACTCCCCGCGACAGAGCGGGCGTTTTATCTGGAAACGCTGACGGCGTCAGTGCTGCCACCTTCAGATAGTCGCCCGACGCTCGTTCGCGATGGAGATCTCCCACCCAAAGACCCCGTCGCTCGTCTCGCAGAACGTTTTCGGATCGAAGCCGAAGACATGGAGCGCGCCGGCTGTTTCGAGATGGCATTCACGACGGTGGCCGCAGTCTGCCGCCTTGTCGCGCACTCTGATTTCGTGACGCGCATGCTGGCGACTGCGCACTTGGGCCGCATCGCGCGTCAACTGGGCGACTATCACGCTGCCCGAGACTGCTATTCGTGCGTGGTGACCGAAGCAACGCGCGAACGCGATCCGCCATTGAGCGCGATGGGGCTACTGGGTATGGGCGCGCTGGCGCGTATGAAAGGCAATCGACCTGAGGAGCGCCGACTCTACGCCGAAGCCTTGGCTTGCGCGTATCCGGGCGGGATCACCGAGCGGTCAGCGCGGCAGGGGTTGATGAACGTCGCTATCGCCGAAGATCGCCTCGCGGATGCGTTGCTACACGGATGGCGGGTGTACGATCTCGCCGAGGAAGGCGGCGAGGTCCAGGCGATGGTGCTGTCCAATCTCGCACTCACCGCACTGAAGGCAGGGTTTATCGACCCCGCACTGCAGGGATTCCTGCACGTGCTGTCGATGACCGACGTGCTGCGCATTCGGCTCCTGGCATTCGGAAATGCGCTGCGCGCGGCGGCCCAGTTGGGTGATCGCGCGCGCATGGAGGACCTCGAGTCGGTCGCTCTCGGCGAAGCGGATCGCGCGAACGTCCCATACGAGGTCGCCAGCTTTTTTCTGTCGGCGAGCGAGGCGTGGTACGCGCTGCCAGACGTCACGCTCGCGATCCGCCGGCTTGAGCGTCTCGAGTCGATCGCGGACGCCAACCAATTCAACGAGCTTTCAATCCGCGCAGAAGCGCTCCGTAAGCGGGTCACCACCGTCACGGTGCCGACGGCTGTACGGGCTCCGTCAGCGCGCACGGCACACGCCGAGTCGGAATGGGACGACCAAGTTACGGTTGGCATCCGACGCCTGACGTGCTTGCGGACGTAGAGTCACAGCCCCTATGCCACGGAATATGATCCTTCCGTGCACCAGCGTCCGACTGCATAGTGGACTCCGAGGTGTCTATGCCGGTGGGGCTGCTGTCACACGCAACGGCAAAAGTGCTGGTGACAAGGGTCGCGACAACCAACAGGCGGCGAGCAGACATTTCAGAGCACTCCGTTGAGAAGGTGCTATTCGATACATGCGACCCTACATCCTCACCATCTCGCCTTGGGAAACGAGTGCACCGCACGGGAAGCGGGCTCTGGCGTAAGCCTGCGCAGTGAGACTCGGGCCGCATGATCGGCTTCGAAGTCGCATGCATCCCCGAATCGCCACTCTTGCTGGCCCGCCTGCGCGCTGCAGTCGGGAAGGGTGGAACCGTGCGTCATTTTCCCGACAGCTCTACGGCACTCCTGCCCATCCTGCAAGGCGCAATTGACGCGACGGTCGTCGCGGTTGACGGGGCGAACTCGGATGTCGCGCTCCGGACCATTCGACAGCTGCGCGCTGCCGTTCCTGCACACGCCATTATCGCCTGGTGCGAGCTTCGCACGTCGCCTTCGCGACTGCTCCTCGATATCGCGCAGGCCGGCGTCACGGAACTGGTGCTGCGCGACGTCGAGGACATGCAGCATGTGCTGGCGCGCCTCCTCGCCTCCGCAACACAGCGCTCCACCGCGCGCCAGCTCTACGATCGGCTCGGCCACCTGATCCCAGCGCAGATGCGACCGCTCTTTCGTTTCGCGCTCGAACATGCGCACGAATCGCTCGGCGTAGACGAAGTCGCGGCGACGTTCGGTATTACGCGTCGCACGTTGCGCAATCGTCTTGTGGAGCATCGCCTGCCCCGCCCCCGCATGTTTCTGACCTGGTGTCGCTTGCTGGTCGCCGGTGCGCTGCTCGACGAACGCGCGCGGTCACTCGACTCGGTTGCCGGCCAACTCGACTTTCCGTCGGGACACGGACTCGGAATGGTTTTCCATCGGTACTTGGGTCGCGGCATCAACGCGCTCCGCAGCAGCGAGGTCTCGGCGACCGTGGAACGTGCCTTTCGTACAGCACTCGCGGAAGCAGCACTGGGTTCCTTGCCGCTGGAGTCGTCAGCGGATTAGCTTTTGTTCGCTGGTGCATCGCGGTCGCAGAGTTCGCGGACCGAAATCCCCCAGCGGTTTGGCGCTGCGCGAGTAGCTCAGTTGGATAGAGCGCTTCCCTCCGGAGGAAGAGGTCGCAGGTTCGACTCCTGTCTCGCGTATTTCTCCGGTTTTTCTGTGCGGCGGGGCGTCCACAAGGCGCCCCGCGTTACGTTCGGGATCCTATGACCAGCGCCGAGCGCGACGGATACGCGTCGTCGCCGGCCCCCTTCACTCCTCCTGCGTCGTGCACGTCGCTGAGCTGAAGCGCAAATCGGTTCCCGAACTGTTGGCGCTCGCAGCTTCGCTGCAGGTCAGCAGT
>JBKJTE010000258.1:0-21896 GCA_046590495.1 Gemmatimonas sp.
CGATTGGTGTGCCATGTGTACGTGCCGTAGTTCCAGTTCACTGCACCCATACCGAACGACGGCGTGCCGAAACATGCGAACACTGCGCCATCCGTACCACCTGGATTGCCCGTGGGCACGTCGGTGAAACTCCACGAGACCACGTTGTTGCTCATGCTGTCCGTGAAGAAGCCGGGAAGCCTGCCGTACCACGACTTGAGGTGACCGCCGATGTCGCTCAACCCGGAAGACGACAGCGACTGCACGCGCCCAGTTCCGTTGTCCTGGTTGAAGAGCGCCTGCAGCCCCTTCATGACTTCAGGATGATCTTCGGTGAACGCCGTCGAGCCATTGAGTCCCTGTTCCTCGCTCGCCCAGTGGCCAACCATGATCGTCCGCTTTGGCTTTGGATATACGGCCTTGAGAATGCGCATCGCTTCCATCGCCATCAGCGTGCCCGTGCCGTTGTCCGTCGCGCCCGATGAGCCATCCCACGAGTCAAAGTGCGCGGACAACATCACGTATTCATCGGGCTTCTCGGACCCCTTGATCATCGCGACTGTGTTGAACGCCGGCTGTTCGCCAAGCAACGAAGCGTCGAGATCGAGACTCACCATCGGCTTCTGATTGTTTTCCGCAAGACGGTACACAAGTCCGTAGTCTTCGCACGTCAGCGTGACGGCCGGCGCAATCGTGTTGTACGTCTCGAACACTTCGATCACGCCCCAACCGCCGGCGCCGCCCTGCGTGCCAAAGCCACCACGACCGGCCGCAGCCGCCGCGAGACTCGAGGCCGGTCCGCCGCCATGATCGCTGGTACCACCTGCCGCCGCACCGCCGCGTCCACCGCCGCCGCCACGGCCTCCGGGCCCAGCGCCGCCCGCCGGAGCGAAAGGATTGTTGAAGCCACTCAGCTTATTGCGCGACGAAATCATGCCGACAACGCCCGCCTTCTCGAGACGCGTGCCGAGTGTGCCCGTGCCGAGTGCGAGTGTGTAGCCAGTACCGCGATACATCTTCGTGCTGTCGGGACGACCATTCGACGTCATCACGGCCCAATCGGCGTTGGTCTGCGCGATGAGTGTATCCATGCGCGCCTTCGATTCTGCGGTGGCCCAACGGTTCCAGTCTTCAGACGGACGGCAGGTCGGGAACGGGGGCGAAAGCAACACGATCTTTCCCTTCGCTTTCGGCAACCAAGCGACGAATTCCGTGCTGTCCTTGAACTTTGGCAACACGATCGCTTCAGCCTTCACGGCCCGGCCAGCGGTGCCCGGGCTCCACGCGAGCATCGTTCCTTCGAGCGAACGCGTGCGCGGCGCGACGAGATCGATGTGCGAAATACCGCGGCGCCATCCGCGCCACGTGCCATACTGCTCACGCTTCGCGTCGACTCCCCACGACTTGTACTGATTGATCGCCCAATCGCTCGCGGCCTTGATACCCGGGCTGCCCGTGAGACGCGGACCAATCGAGTCAAACAACGTCTGACCGAGCTGCTGGACATGCGAGCTGTCCATACCAAGCCGGAAGATGCGCTGAATGTTCGGATCGGTGGTTGGATACGTTGTCGGCTGCTGCGCGGGGAGCGCAGCGGCGGCAAGTGCCGATGCGGCGCCGGCAACAGCGAGCCTGCGAAGAAGTGTCATGGGAAGTGCGGCAAAGAGTGGAGTGTAATTGCAAGTTCCAACGCGTCAGCAAGTCCACCGTCGTCAACATCTCCAACGACGTGCTTCGCAATCGCGCGCGCTTCCTGTTCGGCATTGGCCATCGCCACCGGATACCCGACGATGCGCATGGGCGGCACATCGTTGCCCCCGTCGCCAACGAACATCACCTGATCAAGCGTGAGCCCGTATGACAACGCAATGGCCTCGACCGCCGTTGCTTTTGTCACACCGGACGGCGTCATGTTCACGAACGTAGTATCTGCCATGACGGGCGACGTCGACGGCGAGATCTCGAGTCCCGGGTGCGGCTCGGCGAGTGTCGCCTCGGCCTCTTCGTTGCCGAGCAGCCATTGCGCCCGCACGTATGGCCCCGGCAACGACGAAAGCGGACGCGGCACAAACGGCACGCCCAACAGCGACGCGTGTGCTTCCACGCGTGGCGAATCGTTTTCGATGGCGTACCCGTCGTCGGTGTACAGCTCGAGCACGCGCCCGGTCTGCTGCGCGCGGTCGAGCAACATCGAGACGACGTCGTTCGGCAGCTGCGCCGAACGTGACTCGCCAGTGCTGAGATTCAACACGCTGGCGCCGTTCTGAAAACTGTGCCAACCGGTGGCATCCAGGCGCTCGGCGTACTCACGGGCAACACCGAAGGCTGGCCTTCCTGAACAGATCGCGAGCCGAAGTCCTGACGCACGCGCTCGTTCTGCCGCGTGCCAGATACGTGGGTGCACCGCACCACCGCTGCCGACCAAAGTCCCATCGACGTCGATGCAGACGAGACGGAGCGGTGCACCCCGCGTGAGCGTTACTTGTCCGCCTTCAGATCGCCGCACGCGACGATCTTGCCCATATTCGCGCTCGACTCGTGGATGTTCACGTAGTAGCTGCCGGTATCGGGGAGCGGGAGCGCCAGTGTAGCCCTACCCTGGGAAGCGCCCTTGGCATTGCCAACCATCGGCGTGTACGGCTTGCCGCCGCCGAGAGGTGCGCCGGCGCTGGTGCAGCTCCCGACGTGGATATGCCACGGACGGGTCGTGCTGGGCGTGTCGCCCTTCAATTTGACCACGACTTCCGTCGTGTTGTTCTTACCTTGTTTCATCGTGGCCGTGCCATGAATCTTGGAATTGTCCTTCCCCATCACCATGCCGCTCCAGCGGCCGTGGAGTACCAGACCCGACGCGATCGAAGAGGAAAGGGCGACCAGGACGGTCGCTGTAGCTACAGAAAAACGCTTCATGGAAATCTCCATCAGAGGGTGCGGAGAGAGTCGCTCCGAATACCAACGTGCGCAACGGCTATTGATGCAACCTCGGGGCCATCGGCTCCGCACAATTGCGTGCTGGTGGAGGCGCCCCACGGCCCGGTATGATGCAGGTTGGGCCCGCAATGCACGTTCCGTCCCCGCAATCACCGCCACTCCCACTGCCCATGCGTCGAAATTCAGGTTCCAAGCCGAGTTCCCCATCGCGCTCTGCTGCGATCGCAATTTTGCGGGGGCTGGTACCGGTTCTCGCGCTTCTGGCAGCCACACGCGTGCAAGCGCAGACGATCACACCAGACCCCAGGCTCAACGCCGAGATCGATCGCCGCACGGCCGCGATCTTCGACAAGGTGGTCGCGTGGCGGCATGACATTCATCAGCACCCAGAACTGGGGTACGCCGAAAAGCGCACCGCAGCAATCGTTGCGGCCCATCTCAAAGCGCTCGGCATGACCGTCCAGGAAAATGTGGGTGGCATTCCCGGTGTCGTCGGGACGCTGAAAGGTGGCAAGCCCGGCCCGACGGTTGCGCTTCGCGCCGACATGGATGCGTTGCCCGTGACAGAGCAGGTGGATCTGCCGTACAAGTCGACGGTGCGTGCGGTGTATCAAGGGCAGGACGTCGGCGTTATGCACGCCTGTGGACATGACACGCACGTTGCAATGCTGATGGGCACCGCCGAAGTATTGGCCGGGCTGCGCGCCGAGTTGCCGGGTACTGTCAAGTTCATTTTTCAACCGGCGGAAGAAGTGCCGCCGCGAGGCGGTGCGGCGGCGCTGATCGACGCCGGTGTGCTGGAAGGGGTCGATGTGATCTTTGGATTGCACGTCGGACCCGGTCCAATTGGTTCAATCGGATATCGCGCCGGTCCGATTCAGGCCAGCGCCGACAATTTCCGCATCGTCATTCACGGTCGACAGGGACACGGCGCGATGCCGGCCAACACCGTCGATCCGATTGTGATCGGCGCGCAAGTCGTTGGTGCACTGCAGACCATCGTATCGCGTCAGATCGATCTCGCGGTCGCACCGGCCGTCGTGACGGTCGGCGCGTTCCACGGCGGTGTGCGCGAGAACATCATTCCCGATAGCGTCTACATGATCGGGACCATTCGCACCTTCGATCCGCGCACTCGCACCAGCATTCACTCGCGCATGAAGCGAATCGCCGAAAACATCGCCGAAGCCAGTGGCGCGACAGCCACTGTGTCGATCGAGTTGGGCTATCCGGTCACCGCGAACGATCCGGCAACCGTCGCGCGCTTCATTCCCACGCTCAAACGGGTGGCGGGTGACGCCGGTGCAACGGAGCGCGGGTTGACGATGCCGTCAGAAGATTTTTCCCGATATGCAGAGAAAGTCCCCGGCTTCTTTTTCAATCTTGGCGTTACGCCCGCCAACCAAGACTACAAGACCGCCGCGAGCAATCACTCGCCGCTCTTTGAAGCCGACGACAAAGCGCTGCCGTACGGTGTTCGCGCGTTGAGCAGCGTGGCCATCGACTATCTCCGCAGCGGCAAGCCAGTGAAACTCATCCCGTAGTTGGTAGACGAACGGAGGCGACTCCCCCGTGCTTGACGCGCGGAACCAGCCCCGTTAACGTCTCCCCAGTCCCAAGTACCCAGCCCCGAGTCCCCCTCTTGGCACTTCGATGAAAAACGTCACCCCCAACACCATCATCCGCTCCGCGCCGGTCATGCCGTGCGCGTCCGCCGCAGTGTCGGTCGGCGGGATGATCACGGGCAACGTCGAAGCAGGGCAGATCGGGTAGCAGCAGCGAATTCATCGCCGCTCCTCGCGGATCAACGCCCCTCCTGCTTCGACATCCGCAGGACGGGCGTTTTTCATTGTGATCCGTACGAGGTTCCAAGTGACCAGTTCTACCGAAAGTGGCAGTGAAGATTTGAAGCAAGGTGGACGATGGTGGGACGATCTCATCACCGCCATTCGCGGCACCCGGCACGATTACACGAAGGGGCCGATCGGACGCGCGATCTTTCTGCTCGCGGTACCGATGGTGCTCGAGATGGTGATGGAAAGTCTCTTCGCCGTTTCCGATGTGTACTTCGTGTCCCGACTCGGCGCGGCGGGCGTCGCCACCGTCGGGCTCACGGAATCGTTGATGATCATCGTGTACACGATCGCGATGGGGCTCGCGATTTCCGCGGCCGCAGTGGTCGCGCGTCGCATCGGCGAACACGATCCGGAATCGGCTGCGAGCGCCGCCGTACAGGCGATCATGCTCGGCGTCGTCGTGTCAGGAGCAATCTCAGTCTTGGGCGCCATCTTCGCACCGAGCCTGCTCGCGCTGATGGGTGCAGGCGACGATGTCATCGCAACAGGTGCGACGTTCACGCGCGTGCTCCTTGGCGGAAGCTTCACCGCGTTTCTGCTCTTCATCATCAACTCCACATTGCGTGGTGCCGGTGATGCCGCGGTCGCACTGCGCGTGCTGATTCTGGCGAACACGATCAACATCGTGCTCGGACCGCTCCTGATTTTTGGCGTGGGGCCGTTTCCCGAACTCGGTGTGACCGGTGCGGCCGTCGCGACAACCATCGGACGCGGCGTGGGTGTGCTCTTCGCGCTCAGTCGGCTCATGCGCGGCACGGGACATCTCGCGGTTCGCGTGCGTCATTTGCGCATCCACTGGGACACGATCCGACGCCTGGTGTCAATGTCAGGCAACGGCACGTTTCAGGTGTTGGTCGGATCGCTCAACTGGATCGTGCTCGTTCGCCTGATGGCGTCATTCGGCAGTGTCGCGATGGCGGGCTACACGATCGCGATTCGCCTGGTCATCTTCGCACTGCTGCCAGCGTGGGGACTCAGCAACGCTGCTGCAACGATGGTCGGTCAATCACTCGGCGCGAAAAATCCGGACCGTGCAGAAAAGTCCGTGTGGATTGCGGCGCGCTACAACGTCGCGTTCCTCGGCGCGATGGCCGTACTCTTGATCGTGGGTGCACCACCGCTCATCGGTCAGTTCACGTCGGATCCGGCAGTCGCGGAAGTCGCGATCTTCGGGCTGCGCTCCATCGCACTTGGGTTCCCTGCGTTTGCGTTCGGCATGGTGCTCACGCAGTCGTTTAACGGTGCAGGTGACACCCGCACACCAACGCTGATCAACATCGCGGTTTTCTGGCTCTTCGAAACACCACTCGCGTGGGCGATGAGCAAACACAGCCCGATGGGTTGGCACGCGATCTTCGTGTCCGTACTGATTGCATACACAGGACTCGCGGCAGTCAGCGCCGTGTTGTTCCGTCGCGGTCGGTGGCGGACCCGAGCAGTCTGACGGAAACCTGCTGGCCACGAATTTCGCGAATCACACGAATAGTTTCGGAGGCGGAGCGGCATCAACGTTGTTCAGGAACGGAGCCTTTCACGACGCCGCCCTATTCGTGTAATTCGTGAAATTCGTGGCCGCAGTTCAGTAGTAGATTTCATCAGCCTCATACCACCAGCCCTTAACGGAGTCGTCCCATGAAGAACCTCGTGCTCCTGCTCCTCGTCAGCGTATTCGCATTCACCAAGATCGCCGCCGCGCAGTCAGTGGGTCCGACGATTGCCGGCGAGTGGGACGCAACCATGAGCACGCCCGGCGGGGCGCGTCAGTTCAAGATCGTGTTCAAGCAGGAGGGCGAGAAGCTCACCGGCACCATCAAGCGCGAAGCCGGCGATACGCCACTGACTGGCACCATCAAGGGCACCGCGGTGGAGTTCAGCTATACCGTGGACTACAACGGCAGCGCACTTACGTTGACCATGACGACAAAGCTTGATGGCAACAGCATGAAGGGCACCGTCAGCTTTGGTGGTCAGGCCGAAGACGAATTCTCGGCAACGCGCGCGCCGGTCAAGCCTGCCGACGACAACGCGACTCAATCACACCCCGTCGACGCAGTGCTTCGTTAACGCCCCCAATCGATACCGAGCGGGGCAGGATCCCGATAAAGTCCTTGGGTGCAATCTTGGCCAACCCGGGCGCGGGCTAACGTGCGCTGCCGCGCACCGACCGACGCACATTCACAAAGTTGAAACCGGCGCCGGCGGCGAGCATCAATGCGCCGACACCACCCACTACGGACATGGGCAAGCCGAGCATGTAGAGCCCCCACAGTGTGGCGACGAAGACCAGCAGGAAGCGCTCGAGAAAGACTCCAGCCGACATATTTTTGCTCCGCGTTGAATGTGACTGTTCCCAACGTGGTGCAAGGTGCGTGCGAGAGAGTGACCCACCGTGTGCCCGATCACATGAGTACGCCGACTCCGTGCGCCACCGCACGGCTCATCGACGTGGCGAGGCGTTACTGCCCGATCATGACCGCCACGGTTCATCGACGGCGCCGACGATTTCGAGCGCGGGGCGACGAGTGAGCGGTCAGGGCCAAATCGTGAAGTCAGACAGCACTGTCCGCACGATCCGACCGCGCATGGGTGTCAGTGCGGAGTCGAGCGTGCGCAGATTCGCGACGGTCAACGCCAGCCCGTGTTCTCTGGGCTGGTCAACGGTCCCCACGACGTAGTCGCGAGCGGGGACATCGGAGTTCTCGATGTGCGTGCCGAGCAGGTGACTGATCGCATGCGTCCGTGTGAACGCGACAAGACGCTGCACACTGCGGACGAATGCGGCCGTGTCGCGCACATAGAGTCGCCCCGGGTAGAACGTGTCACCGGTTAGCAGCACACCCGTACGACGATCGTAGATCGCAATGCTCGCCGGCTGATGCCCCGGAATCGGCAACACGTCCAGCACGCGATCGCCCAGGTCGAAGGTCGCGGTGTCCTGCGGCCAACGCGCGATCGCAAAGAAAGCGCGCACCGCCGCGGTGTCACGGCCGACGACGGTTACGTCCGGCTTGCCGCGAAACAGTGAATCGCCGGCCACATGATCACCGTGTGCGTGGCTGTGCGCGACGATGAGTTCGATCGGCCGTTGACCATGGCTCGCGCGCCAGGCTTGCACGACGCTGTCGACCGATGCCGCTACATCGAGTCGTCCCGCACCGGTATCGAGGAGCAGCGCACGACGTGAGCCGAAGATGAGGTACAGGAACGGCTTCTCGTAGTTCGTGCATGCCGGCTGTCGCAGAATGAAAAAGTCTGCGTTGTAGGCCTGTACGAGCATCCTGGGGCGGCCACTGCACGTCGCACCGCCCGCGTACATCCGTGCCGGCACCGTTCCGGCTTCGAGACGCGCGCCGCGTGCCCGGGCTCGGTCAGCCGACGAGTTCTGCGCACCCCGCGCGCATGCAACCAGCAGCGCCAGCGCCGACAGCCAACATGCTTTCGTGAGGAGAGTTCGCTCGTGGTATGACACGTTCGCCAGTATACTCCGCGTATGAACCCCGAGCAAATGGCCGAGGCCCTCGATGCCACCGGCGACTATCGCGTCGTTCGTCGACTGCGCCCCTCCGCGCGATACGCACACACCGAACCGGTCGGTGAGTTGAAACTCGCACTGCTCGTCGATCTGGAAACGACAGGGCTCGACACGGCGCGCGATGCCATCATTGAGTTTGGGGCGGTCCCATTTCGGTTCGACATGAATGGCGATGTCTTCGATGTGCTCGAACCGATCAGTTACTTCGAAGATCCAGGGCGCCCGATCCCCGCCGATGTCGTCGCGCTCACCGGCATCACCGACGACATGGTGCGGGGCCACCGAATTGATGACGCGCGCGTACAGTCGGTCGTGGATGAGGCGGTGCTCATCATCGCGCACAACGCGGGCTTCGATCGGCGCGTCGTCGAGCGACGGCTTCCGTCGTTTGCGGACAAGCATTGGGCCTGTACGCGCGACGATATTCCGTGGCGCCACTTTGGTACGACAAGTGTGAAGCTGTCGTACCTGTTGTACGAAATCTGCCGTGTCTTTCACGACGGACATCGCGCGGTCGATGATTGTCTCGCGACGATTCACCTCCTCGCGCACCCCCGCGATGGTGAAGCGCGGACACCGATGTCGTTCCTGCTCGAGAACGCACGTCGCAAGACGTGTCGCGTCTGGGCGCGGAAATCACCGTTTGAAACGAAGGACGCGCTGAAGGGGCGAGGGTATCGCTGGAACGACGGGCAGAAGACCTGGTTCATCGACCGGCTCCCCGCCGAAGCTGATGCCGAAACGCAATGGCTCCGCGAAAATGTCTACGGCGGTAACAACACTTTACCGGTCGAAGTCGCGACTTTCAACGCGAAGGACCGCTACTCGGACCGGGTCTAGTTCAGCACTTGGGCGGCTTGGGGGCAGGGCAGGGCGCACCGCTCTTGGCGCACACCACGGCCTGCAGTTCGAGGCGATCGGCCAGCCGAGAAACCGGGAATCTCGCGACGGCGTGGCCCGTGTCGGACACCGACGGCCACGCGTCGACGAGCAGCTCCATCATGCGCAGCCCGTCGCGTTGAGACGCGATCCCCGCACTCTTCGCATGCAGCCGCAGCTGGGCGAGGTCATACATCACCCACGCATTCTCGGCCGTGACGACCCCCTTCGCGTGAGGCTCTGCGTCCGCGGCGTCACCCTCGTGCAGGCGTGTCGCGATCTGCAGCGCTGAATTGAGATCCGACAGGGCAGCCGCTTCGTGTGAACTGAAGCGCTCGATCACCGCCATCCCCTGAAGAAAGGTGACGCTCTCGCGCTGGATCAGTCGCCCGACCGACGGGACATCGCCGTATGCTTTCACCAGAGTGGTCCGAGCCAACGCGACGTTCCCGCGCGCCGCGAGCAAACGGACGAGTGCGTCGGCCGCGCTCCGATCACCGGGCGCAGCTATCGCGGCGGCGTCGGAGAGTATCCGTTGTGCACTGTCGGCACAGCCACGGTAGACCAGATAGATGTCCGCAATGCCGCGCTGGACCGCGGTGCCGGTGGCCTGATCGCCGTTCGACTTGGCCGCGCTCCCCGCTTTCGCGTACTGTGCCAGCGCAGAATCGGCCAAGCCTGCGATCGCCAGGCGTCGCGCTTCATGCCACGCAACGCGTGCGGTCTCGTCCTGAGCGCCCGCCGAGACCAGCGGGGACGCCGTGGCCACACTCAAGGCGCAGAACAGGATGTGTCTGCGCCCACTGCTCTGCCACATTTTCATACTATTGCTCCGTCGGTGGTAACTCGATTTCACCACCGCGGACCGGTCAAACGAGTCCGGCCAGTTGCGTTGGTGTTTCGAGGGCTTCTTGCGCGGCCGCGAGCACAGCCTGCGGCAGTGGCGACTGTCCGCCCCGTCGAGCGGCTTCGACTACCAGGAGCAAGGCGCGCGCCTGTGCCGCATAAGCAGCAATCAGTGCGCCACCCGCCCCGGGGGTCGCAACGATGTCCCGCGCCAACGACTCCAACTGTCGAGCCAGCGCGTTGGGCGCACTGGCGGGCAGAGATGGCTCGGTGCGTCGCCCGTTGGTCTGCTCGACGAAAGGTACTGCGCTGTCCTGCCCGAACAATCCGGGAAATGCCGACGGTGACAGCGCTTCCTGCACCCGATCGTTTGTCGCAGCGATTGCGGCAAGCCGCCGCCTCGCGGTGCGTGATGACTCGAATCCCACCAGTTGTTCTCCGGAAACGCGACTGTAAGACCTTGACAGACGCTGGTCTGTTACATAAATGCGACAGTGGATCTAGGTGCTGCCAATGCGGCGATAACCGCATGGTGTAGCTTCTTTTCCAGCTAACGGATCAGCAGGACTCGGGGCCGGTTCGCAGCGATCGCTCTCGTGGTCGACGGAACCGGACTCCACGAACGGGTTCCGCGCGTTGCCAACTCGGGCCGCGCCCGGAACCAACGGATTGGAGCCCTCTTGAGGAGGCGGCTGCATGCACGTCCTCACCCCGGCAACTGGACGGGACACCGCCGCCCGCGAGCTCGCCACGTTGGCCAGAGCTGCGATCGACGAGCATTGGGCCGTCTCTGCGATCCCGCCCGAGCGGCGAACGCTCCTGCTCGAGCGCGCCGATGCGGCGTCCCTCGTCCCGGGCGACGGGCTGGGCGAACCCATTGCCGACGGACTCGCCCTGCTGGGAACGGCCTACGAGCTTGCCGCCCTGAGTCAGCTTGAGGCCGCAGTCCAACCCGTCGCCAACGCCAGCCGGGATCTCGCCCAGGCCGTGCTCGCACTCGGCGCGGCCCGCGCGTTTCGATGTACCGCCGCGCTCCGACCGCCCATCGATGACGGCGAGTCCGCGGTGAAATGGGCGCTCAGACTTGGGGCCCTGGCCGTCGTATCCCGTCAGACCGAGAGCTACGTACGCTGGTGGGATGTTCGTACAGGCGTCAGCGACGCGGTCCAGCAGTCGGCGAAGAACTTGGACGAACAACCGTGGGAACCCTACGCGCGCGGCACGCTCTGGATGGCTTGGCTCGGCTTGGTTGGCGCACCAGTCGCGGATCTCGCTGAGCACGCCAACGACGAGCTCCCCACGATCACCGCCACGCGGAGTCGGCTGGCCGCCTTCCGCGAGCGACGAGGTGAGCACGAGGTGCCGGGAGACGGGCCCCTGCTCAACGCGGCTGCGCTCCGTGCCCGCATGACGGAATTCGCCATTCGGCACCTCGCGGACGCGACCGAACTGCTCACCGTGGCCGTGCTGCGACGCACGCTCCCCGACGTTTCGGCTGAGTTCAAGCTGCATCTGAGCGCGGCGCGCTCCGCCTTGGCTGGCGATCACGGTCAGGATCTCCTCCTGGCGTGGCTACAGGCGGCGGGCGTTACGCTGGCCGGCGGCGTGACCGCGCAGCTCGAACTCCCAGGATTCTAGTCCGACCCGTCCGTTCAGCGCCGCCCGCACGCCAGACGCGGAAAACGGTCCGTCCCGACGTTCCGACCGGGAAAAGGACACGCCCCCCGCCGATCGGCGTCACCTTCGATAGCAGGGCCGCCATCGCGAGCCGTGTCGCATCATCGCCGACTTCCGCGACTGGCTCCGCCGAGATCTGAAACCAGGACTCACCCTGGGCACCGGCAGCACGCACGAAATAGGCGTCCTCCGAGCTCCAGAACGCCTCTAGTCGCATTTCCACATCATCCAGACCAAGCGGCAAGGATGTGAGGGGTGCGGGCTCGAGGGCGCCGATTGGGGCTTCGCAGGCGACGACGTTCATGATCGGGCTGACGGCAGAGGAAGAAACGTGAGCAGGCGTAACTGCGGTTACGCGGTGGGGGGTGATGTTATGACGATCCCGCCGTCCACGCAATACGAGCGATCTGAGCTAAGTTGTTGACAGTCATGTTGATATACGTTGGTAATGATGTGGAAAAGTAGGTAAAGTGGCGTGGCATCAAGCGGTGCGGATGACGTCCATGTGGGAAAGTGGTTCCGTGACCCCGGGTTATTTAGGGGTGCGATTGAAGAATTTGTCCACACGAGGGCCAATCACATTTCTGCTCTAATGCCAATCGCCAACACGCCGATTCTTGCTGGATTCGTATCCGATCTCGACGATACGCGTGGGCGTCGGCGCTGAGATTTGCCCATAGCGGCGGGCGCTCCGATTCGTCATTCTCTGTCCAGCAAACACGCACCTCTTACTGGAGCTGAGATTGGCGATCGAACCGCGCATCGGATTGCTCGTAGGCCGCGAATGGTCATTTCCGCCGGCATTCATCGACGCCGTCGCGAAGCGGCAGGCCGGAGTAGTTGCCGACTACATACGGCTGGACGCGACCCGGATGGCCCAGCCTGTCCCGTACACGCTGATCATTGATCGTATTTCGCACGAGGTCGGGTTTTACCGGACCTTCTTGAAGCACGCCACCCGAATGGGTGTGACAGTCGTCAACAACCCGTTCATGTGGTCGGCCGACGACAAGTTCTACGATGCGACGATGGCGATCCAGCAAGGGGTCGCCCACCCGAAGACGATGGTCCTCCCCAACAAGGACTACATCCCCGGGATCTCGCACTCCGAGTCGCTTCGTAACCTTTCCTATCCGCTGGATTGGCAGGGGGTCGCCGAACACATCGGCTTTCCGTGCGTGCTCAAGGACGCGCACGGCGGGGGCTGGCGCGACGTGTATATCTGCCACTCGATGGAAGAACTGCTCACGCACTACAACACGAGCGGCTTGCTGACGATGGTGGTGCAGGAGTTCATCAAGTGGGATCAATACGTGCGTTGCATGGTGCTTGGCCGCGAGAAGGTGCTCCCCATGCCGTACGATCCGGGGCAGCGCCGCTACATCCCAGACCCCGGCTATCTCTCGCCTGAGGTTGAAGCGCGGTGCATCAAGGACGCGGTCACGCTCTGCCAGAACCTGGGGTACGACATGAACACGGTGGAGTTTGCCGTGAAGGATGGGATCCCCTATGCCATCGACTTCATGAACCCTGCGCCTGACATGGATATCAACTCACTCACCCCGGCATACTTTGAGTGGGTGGTCGAGAATATGGCTGACCTGGCGATCAAACTGGCCACGGCGCCTCGGCCCGCTGCGATCAGCGGGCCCGTGATCGCCCCTCGTTGACGGGTGAGGCTCGCATGTCATCGACGGCCATCAGCCGCTATCACGACGCGTTGACGCGGGGGAGCATCGCAGAAGCATCCGCCGAGGTGATGGAGCGCCAGCTTCGGAGCGAGGGACTGTTCTTTGGCGATCGACCCCTGTGTGGCGTGCTGCGTCCGCGCTTCCTCTCGTCCGGCGAATACCGGCACATCGCTCGGGCCTGCGCGTTGGTCGGGTCGGCGTTCGAGGCCGTCCGTCGCGCCGCGATGGAGGATTCCGCGCTGCGCGCGCAGTTTGGTCTGACCGACTGGGAAGAGCGGCTGATCCACGCCGATCCGGGATTTACTGCCGCGAGTCCGACATCGCGCCTGGATGCGTTTTTCGCGCCCGGGGCCGACGGGCTCAAGTTCACCGAATTCAACGCTGAAACGCCAGCGGGCGGCGCCTACAACGACGCGCTCAGTCGGGCCTTCATGGCGCTTCCGGCGATGCACGCGTTCGGCAAGTCGCATGCGGTCTTCCCGATCCCGGCCGCACCGTCGATCGTGCACGCATTGCTGACGGCCTTCCATGAGTGGCGCGGGGTTCGCGAGTCGCCAAAGATCGTTATTCTCGACTGGGCCGACGTCCCGACGCGCAGCGAGTTCGTGCTCTTTGAGCAGGAGTTCGCGGCACTTGGCATCGATGCGTTCATCGGAGACCCTCGCGACGCGACGTACGAAAACGGCACACTGTCGGTCGGCGGACGGGCGGTGAATCTGATCTACAAGCGGGTGCTCATTGACGAGCTGGTGACGCGCGAAGGGGTCGACTCGCCCGTGGTTCGCGCGGTGCGGGACGGTGCCGTCTGCATGGTCAATCCATTCCGCTGTAAGATGCTGCACAAGAAAGCGTCGCTCGCAGTGGTGAGCGACGAGCGCCAGGCGCATTTGCTGTCCGATGCCGAGGCTGAGGCGGTTGCGTCGCACGTCCCGTGGACACGCTTGGTCGAGGAGCGCCACACCGAGCGGGATGGAGCTTCGGTCGACCTCGTCCCGTTCATTTCAGCCAACCGCGAACGCATGGTGCTCAAGCCGAACGACGAATACGGCGGCAAGGGGATCGTGCTCGGTTGGACGGTGGACGACAGCACCTGGCAGGCCGCGATCAGGACGGCGCTGGCCGAGCCGCATATCGTGCAGGAGCGGGTCGAAGTGCCCAGTGAGCTGTGGCCGGCGTACGCCGACGGCGAGCTCCATCTGGGGGAACGGATGTTGGACACGGCGCCCTTTCTGGTGGACGGCACGGTCATGACCGGTGTGCTTACGCGGATTGCGACCGATCCTTTACTGAACGTGACCGCCGGTGGCGGTTCGAACGTGCCGACTTTTCTTGTGGAGGAGCGTTGATGTCTACGCTGAATCGCCCGGTCATCGGGCTCACGACCCAGACGTTGCATTCGATTGACGGGATTCCGCCGGGACTGCCCGCGTCGTGGGTCATGAATCAGCGCTATTTCCTCGCGGCCACGATGGTGGGCGCGGTGCCGTGGATGATTCCGTTGCTCGACGACGACATCCACACGCTGCGCGAAATTTACGAGCGGCTGGACGGCATTCTCATTCCGGGCGGCGTCGACATCAGCCCTCGCGAATACGGCGAAGACGTACGTCCCGAGTGCGGAAACCTCGACCCGGCGCGCGATCGCGTCGAACTGCAGCTCGTCCGGTGGGCAATCGAGGATCGAAAGCCCGTTCTTGGCTTGTGCCGGGGACTGCAGGTCATCAATGTGGCGTCAGGTGGTTCGCTCTGGCAGGATCTCGCGTCGCAGAACGCGGCGTTTGCCAAGCATGACTACTTCCCGACGGCCGGATTTGAGCGGGATCATCTCGCGCACGAAGTGCAGTTGGTAGAAGGAACGCGGCTCGCACAGCTGATGGAATCGGCGTCGGTGTCGGTGAACAGCATGCATCACCAAGGAGTGAAGGCGCTGGGGCGTGAGCTGGTCGTCTCCGCAATTGCGCCCGATGGCCTGATCGAAGCGGTCGAGGGATCGGACGACGGATTTCTCGTCGGCGTGCAGTGGCATCCGGAGGTGTTCGAAATGGCGGACCCGCATTCGCGGCACCTCTTCGGCAGCTTCATTCGCGCGGCCAGCGAATGGCGTGCGGCCGCGGAGACCGGGCGGGTCTAGAGAGCGCAGGGGCGAAGGTTTCGGTCCGAGAGGGCCGGGAGGCGTGATGCGGGGGCCGAGCCTTACTGTTGGAATCGAAGAGGAATATCAGATCATCGATCCGGTGACGCGTGATCTCACCCCTGGATTCGATGCGTTGATGTCGAGTGACGCAGCGGTCCTGGCCGATGCCAAAGCCGAGTTGCACCAGTGTCAGGTGGAGATCGGCACGAAAGTGTGCTCTTCGATCGGCGAGCTTCGCACCGAACTCACCAAACTGCGTGGCCTGGTCATCAAGGCTGCCGCGCAGCACGGGCTCACGATCGCCTCCGCAGGCACGCATCCGTTCTCCAATTGGATGAATCAGGAGATGACGCCCAAGGAGCGGTATCTGGGCGTAAAGGCAGAGCTGCAGGATCTCGCGCATCGGCTGCTGATTTTCGGAACGCACGTGCACGTCGGCATCGAGGATCCCGAGTTTCGCATCGACTGTCTGAACGCCTGCCGCTACGTGCTGCCGCACATTCTCTGTCTTTCCACCAGTTCTCCGTTCTGGTTTGGTCGCAACACCGGCCTCCATTCGTATCGCAGCATCGTTTTCAAGAATTTCCCGCGCACCGGCGTGCCGCGCATTTTGAATGGCTGGAGCGATTTCGCCGATCTGACCGACACGTTGGTCAAAACGCGCAGCATTCCCGATGCATCCAAGATCTGGTGGGATGTCCGGCCGCATCATCTGTATCCGACGCTTGAATTCCGCATCTGCGATGTGAACACCCGCGTGGATGAAGCAATCTGTGTTGCGGCGCTGTTGCAGGCCGTGGTCGCCAAGATGTGGAAGCTGCGGCGCGACAACATGACGTTCCGCGTGTACGCATCCGACCTGATCGAAGAGAACAAGTGGCGGGCCGTCCGATGGGGACTCGGCGGCAAGCTGATCGACTTCGGCAAGAAGGAAGAGCTGCCCGCGCCCGTGCTCATTCGCGAACTCATTGAGTGGTTTCTGGACGACGTGCTGGACGACCTGGGTACGCGCAAGGAGGTCGAGTATGCGTTTCAGATCCTCGAGCATGGGTCGAGCGCGCAGCGACAGTTGGCGACCTATGCACGCACCGGCGATCTGCGCGCCGTCGTCGATCAATTGATCCGAGAAACGGCCGAAGGCGTGTGTGAGCCGACGCTCGGTCCGCCGCTCAACCTGATCGATTCGCCAGTGACGGCAGGATTGGCCGGCACGATTGCCGTCCCATCATCGCCACCATCGGGTGTCGCACGAGGGCAGTCCGTCCCATAGTTGACCAGCGGTCGCCGCTCCAGGTCCGCGGATTGAGGTCGCGCATGGAGAAGTGCGGATGTCACCTTGGGATAAGTACGAATGCAGTCGAGACGCGATGAGGACTAGTGTCAGTCTAGGCAGCGCGAACCCGTGCGCCTGACGTCACCGGTCCTTTTCGTTTTCTCCGTCTTCTTTGATGATGACTGAATCTTTGCGTGCGTTCGGGCGAGTTGTGCGAGCGGTTTCGTTGTTCGGTTCGGCGGTTGCGATCGTCGCGTGTTCCGAAGGGCAAGCCGACCCCACCGGACCCGGCACCGGTACGCCGGAAGCGGCGATCAATCAGGTCGTTTCGTTCGGTCCGCTGAACGCCAGCAGCACCGACACGCTTGTCTACTTCAGCTTTGCGACGGGCGGACTCGTTGCACGATCGGGCGATTGGGATATCGCATTTCGTCGCTACGAACTGCGGTTGAACAGTCCGGCGATCGGTGGCAGCGCCAGCAAGAACGTGCTTGGCTACGCCATCGATAACAACAAAGCCGCGACGGACGCACAGGTACTCGCGTTCACACCGGCGAACACACTTGCTGCGTTCGACAGTGTTCGTGACGCGCGCGTTCCAGCTGACAGTTTGTTCAAGACGGATCGTCTGACCGAGAACAAACAGGGGTACCTGAATTTGAATGGTGTCCCGACTGCGAATGCTGCGAACTATTGGAAGGTACGGCTGGCCGGTGGTGCGTATGCACTGTTGCATGCAACGTCGATCGTCTTCACACCGCAGTTTGCCGTGCAGACGTTGACGCTTGAGTCGCGCGTGCAGACCGGTACGACGCTCAGCGCCCCGCAGACGTTGACGATCACGCCGGCCAATCAGATCGTGTCCATCAATGTGTCAACGAACAGCGTTGTCGCGACGCCGACCGGTTGCAACTGGGATGTGCAGTTCAATCCCGCACCGAATCAGCTCTCGCTGGTCGTGAACAGTGCGTGCAGCGCGGGCAGCTATCCGGGACCTACGTCGCCAACGTTTGCAAATGCCGTGAGCGCCAGCGATGCGCCGCAGTATGCCGCGTATCTCGCGCAACTCGTCGGCCCGATTCCGAATTCAGTGACGGATAAGAGCGCGCCGTTCCGCTACAACCTGACGGGGACCGATCGCCTGCATCCGGCGTTCAACAGCTATCTGGTGAAGTCGGGCACGAAGGTGTTCAAGGTTCAGGTGACGGACTACTACAGCAACACGGGCGTCGCCGGATTCCCGACGATCCGCTACGCGCGTATTCGATGAACGATTGGTGTTGGCCGGTGCGCGCGTGAACGCGCACCGAGCGGTGCGACCCGTTGCTCGGCAACGCGTCCGTCTGATTGCCATGCTCGCGCTCATGTGTTCCGCATCGGCGGCGCGCACGGGCGCGCAGTCCGTTTCGACGCCGGCGGCGACGCGGGCGAGCGTGTTACACGGTGTTGTGCTCGGCCGTAGCGATACGGTGAGTGTGCTTTCCGCCGCGATTCGTGCGACGGGAATGAACACACGCGCCCGTAGTGACGACGCGGGGCGATTCCGCCTCGCCGCGCGCCTTGGCGACACGCTTGTGGTGCGTGCACTGGGCTTTCGTGAAGCGCGCGTAATCGTGACGGATACGAACGTCACCATCCGATTGGACGCGCTACCGACAGTGTTGCCCGTGTTCACGACCACGATGGGGCAACGTTTCATCCGCGCCAGCGAATCTCCGCGCAGTGTGACGGTACTCGACAAGCACGACATCGACGGTGCGGCGGCGATTTCGGCGAATCAGCTGCTTCGCCAAATACCGGGGTTGCAGGAGTTGCCGTCGCCACCCTCCAAGACCTCGATCTCCGTACGCGGATTCGATGACTCGCGCGTGCTCGTGCTGGTTGATGGTGAGCCGGTGGCAGGCGCGTTGATCGAGAGTCGCGACATTGGGCGCTTGTCGACGATTGCCACAGAACGCATCGAAGTGACCAAGGGTCCCTCGAGTGTGGAATTCGGCAGTGATGCACTCGGTGGCGTGATCAATATCGTGCAGGCAGCGCCGAGCAAGCGTTTGGCTGTGGATGCGTTGGCGCGGCATGGTGAATTGGGCCGCGAAGAGTCTACGGTTGGTGTGAGTCAGCGCGTGGGCAGGTTCGGCTATCGGGTAAATGGTGGATGGCGTCAGTCGAATCGCGTGACGGGATACAATGCGACCGGTTCGACGTTCAATCGCATTTACGATTTGCGCACCGATCTGCGATACGAAGTGAACAGCCGACTTTCGCTGCGTGCTGATGTGCAGGCCTCGCAGGAGCGACAGCGCTTTCCGTTGGATGCGCAGTTCAACGGGTTCATCGACAATCGTGGCGCCCAAGGCTTTGTCGAAGCACAGGCTTCGGTATTCGGCGGCAGCTTTCGTGCGCGTGCGTTCCAGCAGGCGTTCAACTACGAGTACCGGCAATCGCGTGGTCTGCTTCCCATTCGCGGTTCGGCGGATTCGGTTGAACAGCGCGAACGACAGGGGCGCTATCTGCTGGCGTACACCCGTGTCGCTGGTGCGCACGCGATCGATCTTGGTGCGCAGCGTTCGTCGCGCACCTTGGTTGCGCCAAAGAAGGTGGACGGCGACAGCGCCCATGATGCCGTGACCGAGTTCTTCGCGCGCGATGCGTGGACGATTGCTGCTGTGCAGCTCACGGCCGGCGCGCGCCACAGTGCGAGTTCGTTGTGGGGGAGCACGACAAATCCTTCTGTTGGACTGGCGTGGCAATTGTCGCCGGCTGTACGTCTGCGTTCGAACGTTGCACGCGGATTTCGTGCGCCCGGCTTCAAGGAGATTCACTACACATTCTTCAATCCCGCGGGCGGTTACACGTTGGTCGGCAATTCCGAGTTGCGTCCGGAATCGTCGGTGAGCGGGACGGCAGGCGCGACGTGGGCGCCGTCTGCAACGTTGTCGTTTGACGTCGAGGGATACCGCAACGATGTGGACGATCTGATTGACTGGCGTTTCCAGGGCAATAATCCCGCTGGCTATCAGGTGTACAAGAATGTGAATGTCTCGCGCGCGCGGACGCAGGGAGTCGAGTCTAATATTCGACTGCTGCGCGATGGCACCGAGATCACACTCGGCTACGATTTTTTGCGCGCGCGCGACCTTGGTTCGGGACTACCGCTCAGTCGCCGTGCGACGCACACCGCGCGAGCGCGTGCGTCACGCGAGTGGGCGGTGCGACGTGGACTCGCGACTGATCTGTCGGCACGCTACACCGGCAACGCGCCGCTCGTCGGCATTCCCAGTGGTGCGCCGATCACGGGTCCGTTTTCGACGGAAGCGGGAATCATTGGACGACAAGGTGCGTTTCTCGCGATTGACGCGCAGTTTCGACTGACGTTGGTGACTGGCGCGGAACTGTCAGTGGGTGCGAACAATCTGCTCGATCAGCGGCCGGTGCTGTGGACGCCGGCTTTTGCGAGGCAGGTATTTGTCGGGGTGAGGGTGAGATGGGTGGACCAGGACTAGCGACGCTGGTGAGCGGCGGTGTTTGAACTTCACAGTGTTGAGTTGCGAGTTTGAGTTTGGAGTTGCGAGTCATGCGAGCGGTGCGCACGCGCTCTGAGTCACAACTTCAACCCGTCACTCAAACCCGAAACTCACCACTTCCCACTGCAGTGGGAGGTGGGAAGTCTTGAGTAGGAGTTTTGAGTTGCTGCAGACTGGCAACTCGTGACTCGAACTCACCACTGTTGACGGAGTCGTTCAAAACTCCAGTGTCTGCGATCGCCGGCTGCGTTCACAACAACGTTGGATTCCTCTTCCACACCGCCACCGTCAGCGCGCTCGCAAAGCTGACCCACGCGAAATACGGCACGAAGAGCGCGCCGGCGAGTGGATCACGGCGCCAGAACGCGATCATCGTGGCGACGATCGTGATCAACATGCAGCCGACGTCGATGGTGGCGCCCAGTCCCGTTCGGCGCACGAAGAAGAACCAACTCCAGCCTGCATTGAACGCGAGCTGAACGGCGTAGAGCGCCAGCTCAGGGCGCGCGGCCGCAAATCCACCAATCCGCCAGATACGCCACGCAGCAATGGCCATGCAAAGGTAGAGGATGGTCCATGCGGGGCCGAATGCCCAGGCCGGTGGTGCCCACGGGGGGCGATCGAGTTGGGCGTAGAATGCGGCTGCCGAGCGGGCAGTGACCGCGCCGCTGACGGCTGCCAGGCTCGTGCCGATGATCCACGCGAGCAGGCTTGGAAGTGATTGGAGCATGCTGAATAATGACATCGCGCAGCGTGGAATGTATTTGACAGCAGACGTGCCGCATCGCAGCGTGCAGGTCCGGATACTGCCTTAGCAATCGCCCTCGGTCTGGGGCTCGCGGGAGCGAGCGGACTGCGTGTCTTTGTGCCGCTGTTGGCGCTGAGTCTTGCCGCGTCGCGCGGCTACGTGCAGCTCGCTGACGGGTGGGGGTGGCTCGGGAGTTGGGGCGCAACGCTCTCGCTGTCCACGGCCACCGTGCTCGAGGTGGCGCCGTACACGGTGCCTTGGCTGGATCACGCGCTGGATGTGGTCGCAACGCCGGCTGCGGTGTTCGCGGGGATGCTGGCGTTTGCATCTGTGCTGGTCGACCTGCCGCCGATGCTCAAGTGGAGCATCGTGATTATCGGCGGCGGCGGCGTTGCGGGGCTCACGCAGGGCGCGTCGGTGCTCGCGCGCGTGAAGTCGGGAATTTTCACCGGCGGGCTCGGGAACCCAATCGTCAGCATTGGTGAACTCGTGGGCGCGATCGTGCTGTCAGCGCTTTCGATCTTGCTCCCTGTCGTCGCGCTCGTCGCTGTCGCGTTGTTGCTGTTGACCGTTTTTGTGCGCGCGGGCCGAGCGCGCTTCGGACGTCCGCGCGGTAGCGATCAAGCGTCGCTGCCGCGGTGAACGATCGCCGGTACCTGTAGTGCGTCGTCGGTGTCGGCAAATAAACGGAGCAGTTCGCGAGCGAGTGATTCCGGAAATTCGTGAATCGGAATTTCGTGCGACGCGCCATCGGCCACGTCGACTTGAGTTACGCACACGGTAAGTGATGGGCTCACACCAATCGGGCGTCCGGTGAGCAGCGCCG
>JBKJTE010000282.1:0-13802 GCA_046590495.1 Gemmatimonas sp.
CTACTCGATACCACGATCGTGTGGCCGTGGAACAGCATGCCCGACACGACGCGCGCGGTCGCCGGTTGGATTGCGCGACGCCCTGTTGCCGTCGGTGAAGTGTTGCGCACGCCGTCGATCATGGCGCCGCCGGTCGTCTCGGCCGGCGCGCCGGTGACCGCAATCTGGCAGGATGGCTCGCTCAGACTCGTACTCACCGGCGTCGCCATGAATACGGCGTCGCTCGGTGCTCCTGTTGGTGTGCGAATCGATCGCACTCGTCGGCTCGACGGCGTTGCCGTCGCACCGAACACCGTTCGTCTCCGCTGAGGCAAGCCCAAATGGGTTCCGTTTCCAACCGTCGCACGTGGTCATCGGTTGCCACGCTCGTCACCCTGCTGCTGTCAGCGATCGTGATGCCACTCGACGCGCAAACACCGGCCACACAGGCAGCGACACCACCCGCGGCGGCCGTCAGCGCTGCTGGGACTGGTGCCGGTACGGCGCCAACCGCTGCATCCAAGCCAGCTCGTGAATCGTGGACGTCCGATCGTCGGAGCTTTGTGGTTGGAGATGTGATCACGATCCTCATCGACGACTACACCATCTCGACCGCGGTCACCGAAAACACGGCTACCGATACGCGCACCAGCGGTGTCTCGGTCACGGCCAATCTTCCCACAGGCTCCAAGGGCGGCGGTCTCGATTCGCGCAAGAACGCGGACCAACAGCAGCGGGGATCGGCCAAACGCGAGAATCGCTTTCAGAACGAAATGAGTGTGCGCGTCGCCGCCATCGGACCTGGTGGACTGCTGCAGCTCAAGGGCACGAAGAAGATCAACGTCGACAAGAACACACAGGACATTTTGATGACCGGATGGGCGCGCGTGCAGGACATCTCGACCCAGAATGTCATCGAGTCGAGTCGCGTCGCCGATTTTCAACTTGGATACGCAGCCGTCGGTTCACTCGGCAAGCCCACGAAATCGATAATCATGAAGCTGTTGGGCGGGGTATTGCCATGACCATCTCTTCGAACGTCGCATCCAACGTCACGTCGATGGTCGCACGCACGGTCCACGGTCGCAGTCAGTTCCGTGTAATTGTCGCCATCGCCGCTGCGCTGCTGATGCCGGCGCTGGCCCGTGCGCAGGGTGATGTGAAGATCCGCGACATCACGTCGCCAGAAGGTGCACTTCCTGTTCGTCTGGTTGGATACGGTCTCGCGATCGGCCTCGATGGCACGGGAGATCGTGCAGTGGGTTCGCAGACTGGTGGTCCGACGGTGCAGAGTGTGATCAATATTCTCCGTCGTTTCAATATCGAAGTGCCTCCCGATGTCGTGCGCATGCGCAACGTCGCGGCAGTACTGGTGACGGCAGAAGTGTCGCCATTCCTCCGTGCAGGCGGCCGCTTCGAGATCAATGTTTCATCCATCGGCGACGCTCGTTCGTTGCGCGGTGGCTCACTGTTCATGACGCCGCTCGTGAGCGATGCAAACGGGCCGGCCATCGCGTCTGCACAAGGTGCGCTGCTGGTCAGTGAAGGTGGTTCGACCACGCGCTACACGCCAACGCACGAAACGAGTGCTCGGATTCCGACCGGCGGTGTGCTCGAGGCCGATCTCGCCCGCCCGGTTGTCGCAGCGACATCACGTTTGCTTCTGCGCGAGCCCGACCTCGGCACCGCAACACGCATCGCCGACGCGATCAACGCCTCGATGGGCCCCAAGACTGCGGTGGTTGAAGACGAGGGTTCGGTTGTCGTAACGCTCGCTGACACCGTCTCGCGTCCGACGGCCTACACCAGGATTCGCGAACTCTCGATTCGTCCGGAACGCGCACCGCGTCTGGTCATCGACGCCAAGGATGGAACAGTGGTGGCCGGTGGCGAAATGTTGGTTGGCCCGGCAGTCGTTAGTCATGGTGCGATCACACTCGCGATCGGAAAAGAGACCGCGGGTGATTCAGACCCGGTCCCTGGAAGTGTGCGTCTGCCGGCTGGGATTTCGGTGCAGCGTGTTGCCGCATCGCTGCAGGCCGTACGGACGCCGCCGAGTGAGATCGCTGCGATCTTCAGCGCCCTGCGTGAAGTCGGCGCGATTACTGCTGAGGTGATTGTCCGATGATCGAGCCGATCGCGCCGCGCATGCAGGTGGCAACACCGGCACCTGCGGTCACCAAGAAGGACGCGGATCTGAAGAAGGTCGCGGGTCAACTCGAGGGTGTGTTTGTACAGCAGCTGTTCAAGGCCATGCGCGACACCGTTCCACAGCAGGAAGGATTCGTTTCAGGCGGCAGCGGTGAAGACATCTTCACATCACTGATGGATGAGCATCTTGCTGCCGAAACTCCCAAGCATTGGGAAGGCGGACTCGGTGAGGCACTCTTTCGCCAGCTCCGCACGCTGAACGGCTCGACCGCTGCTCCTGCGTCCACGACGCGCACCGACTCATCTGCCAACTGATGTCGCCGACTTTGCTCAACTACGACGCAGCGACGAATTTCGGACCGCCGACGACGGCGCTCCTCGACGCGCTCCACGACGCCCTCGTCAGTGAACGCCGTCTGCTCGATGATCTCATCGCACAGATGCGTCGCCAACGTGCGGCCGTCGGCGGTGACGATATCCAGGGTGTCGACGACAGCACATTTGCGACGCATCGCATTCTCGCGACGCTGGGTCAGGCGCGTCAGCGTCGTCGTCAGCTCAATGTGCTCCTCGGCGGGTCCGAAGATCTCACCCTCCGTGATCTCGAACAGTCGCTCGGCGATCAGATCGATGGGCGTTTGCGCGAAGCGCGGCAGCGTCTGCAGATGGCGGCAGATTTGCTCGCGCGGGAAGTCGGCATGAACCGCAAGCTGTTGCGTGAAGCGCTCACGTCGGGCGATCAGTATGTGCGCACGCTGGTCGGCGCGCCCTCGGCACTTCCGACGTACGATTCGGAAGGACCAGGTGCGGCGACCTCAAATGCGCCGCGTGGAATTCTCGTGAACCGGACCGCCTGATGTCGAACTCCGGACTGCTCAGCATCGCGCGCAGCGCGCTCATGACGCATCAGACTGCGCTTCAGGTGATTTCGCAGAATATCGCGAACGCCGAAACGCCGGGCTACTCGCGCCAGGAAGCCGTGCTGCAGGCGACGCCGCCGATCCGGTTTTCATACGGCAGCGTTGGGACGGGCGTCACTGTTGCAACTGTCGTTCGCAAACGCGACATCCTCCTCGACGACAGCTATCGCTCGGCGAATGGGCTCGCCGGAGGATCGGAGATGCGTCGCGATCTTGTCAGTCAGCTCGAGTCGGTGTTTGGTGAACCGTCGGACTCCGGTCTGTCGAATGCACTCGACCAGTTCTGGAGCGGCTGGAGCGATCTTGCAACATCGCCAAACAGCGGTGCGGCCAAGGCCGTGTTGCAGCAGCGCGGTCGTCAGGTTACGAGTCTCTTCAATCAGTTCGATTCGCAGATCACACAGCAGCGCACATCGACGCTCGATCGATTCAACACCACGATCGCAAGCATCAATCAGGCAGCGCTGCAGATTTCCGATCTGAACGGCCGTATCGTCACGTCGGAAGCCGACGGCAACACAGCGAACGATCTGCGCGATCAGCGCGATGTCAAGATCGACGCGCTTTCCAAGCTCGCCGGCGTGCGCGTGATCGATAACATCGACGGCAGCGTGTCGGTGATCATCGGCAACTCGACGCTCGTTGACGGAATCACCGCGCGTCCACTCGCGGCGCAGCTCGTGCCGCCCGTGCCGATGCCCTCGGTCACGCCGGCGGACATTCCGCTCAAGGTCACGCTCGGCAATTCGCAGGACGCGCTCACACCGCTTGGCGGTGAGTTGAAGTCGTTGCTCGAATACGTCAACAGCGACCTGCCGGGTGCGCGCAATCGTCTCGACGCGCTTGCCGCACAGCTGGTGGCCGGTGTCAACGCGCAGCACGTCCAGGGATTCGTGTTCAACGGCGCGACGATTCCGGGTACCGCTGCAGGCAACTTCTTTGACGCGGGTACCGTCTCCAATCCGGTGCGTGCGAGCACCATCAGGCTCGACGCCGTCATCGAAGCGAACGCGACGAAAATCACTGCCAGTCGCGACATCATGGCACCGACGGACAACGCCAACGCGGTCGCACTTTCAGCACTGCGCACGACGGCGAACACCGTGTCGTTTCTCGCCACGCCAACCAGCCCGCCGGAGACCGGTTCGTTCGACGGATTCTTCCGCAACATGATGACCGGCATCGGCGTGGCGGTCAGCGGCGCAACAGACACCGCTGCGGTGTACCGCTCACTCACCGATCAGGCGGAAACGCGCCGTCAGTCGGTGAGCGGCGTGAACACCGACGAAGAGTTGACGAACATGATGCGTGTGCAGCAGTCGTACACGGCCGCGTCCAAGTTGATCAAGGTGGCCGACGAGATGCTTCAAACGCTGCTGCAGCTCATCTAAGCGACATGCTCATTCTTGGACGTCGCGTCGGCGACTCGATTCTGATTGAAGGTGGCATTCGCATCGTGGTCGTGTCCTGCGACCGCGGCAGCGTGCGCATCGGCATCGAAGCCCCCCCTGAACTCAAGATTCTGCGTGGCGAAATCGCGCAGCAGGTCGCGACGGAAAATCAGCGCGCGACTGCAAATCCTGCGTCGAGCGCATGGCTCGCGACGCTGGGCGTCGCTCCTGCGGCACTCGATGCGGCGGTAGACGAAGCCGTGAACGTTGTTGTGGACGCACGCGTCGATGGCTCGTCAGTCACCCCTGCCGACCCACAATCGTGAAGCGCGTCGTTCAGCGAACGACGGCGTTTACTCCGTCATCGTGTTCGCCGTCATCGCGCTCGCCGTCATCGCGTTCGCGCGCGTCGAACGGCGGCGAGCGTCGGCAATTCAATCACGATCCCGGTCTGATGCGCGCCTGCGCGACCGCCGGAATCGCTGACCAGCCAGTGGGCCGCGCTCGCGTCGAGTGCGAGCTCGCGCTCAAAGTCAGCGTCGCCGCCGATCGCACGGCACACATCGAACCGCACGACGTCGTCCGCGCTGCTGATACGAATCGCTACGCGTTCGCCTGTGCCGATGTGTCGTTTGGCACCGGTGAGTGCGGCAGCGATGGCGAGTTCGATCGTGGCAGCGTCACCCCACGCGGGCATCATGTCGCCGTCGAGATGTACGTCGCAGACCACATCGCGTCCGTCAGGATGATGGGTGTGCAAGTCGATCGCCGCACGCGCGACATCGGTCGGAAGAATCGGCTCGAGCGACTGGTTGTTGCGTCGCGGCAGCTGGCGCAGCGTCTGCAGCAGCATCTCCAGTCGGTCGGCCTCCAGTCGCAACGTCTCGATGGGTTGAACACCGCCCGACTGTCCGATGTCGAGCAGCGAAACGGCAGCGAGAATCGTCCCAACACGATTGCTCAGCGCATGTGTCATGCCGCGAAGCAAATCGTCATGTATGGTCAGCCAGCGCGCCGCACCCGTGCGGTCGCTCGCGACTGAGTCTACCACCAGCTCTCCAGGAATCTCTGCGTGTTTCTCATAGTCGGCTTGGTCGTGGTGATGGCGGCAGTGCTCGGAGGCTTCGTCATGGCCCACGGGCATCTCGCCGTGCTGGTCCAGCCCAACGAATTTCTGGTACTTGGCGGCGCCGGGCTTGGCAGCATGATCATTGCGAACCCGCCGGCGGTTCTGAAGGCGACCCTCGCACAGACGCTTGCACTGCTCAAGCCTAATCCGTTCGGCGCGACGGCCTACGCCGAATTGCTGCAGGTACTCTACGAAATCTTTCAGAAGGCGCGCAAGGACGGATTGGTCGGACTCGAGTCCCACATCGAGACGCCGGAATCGAGCGACATTTTTCAGAAGTACCCGACGTTCATGGGCAACCACCACGCCGTCTCACTGTTATGTGATACGCTCAAGGTGTTGCTGACCGGAACCGTCGAAGATCACAACCTGGCCGATATTCTCGACGTCGATCTCGACAAACATCATCACGAAGCCATGCTCGCGCCGCACGCCGTTTCCGCCGTCGGTGACGCCATGCCGGCCTTCGGCATCGTCGCTGCCGTACTCGGCGTCATCATCACGATGGGCGCGATCGGTGGTGCTGCATCTGAAATCGGTGAACACGTCGCTGCCGCACTCGTCGGCACTTTCCTCGGCATTCTGTTGTCCTACGGCTTTTTCGCGCCGATTGCCAAGGCCATGGAAGGGCGGATTCACGCCGAGCATGATTACATGCTCTGCGTGCGCACCGCACTGCTCTGTTTTGCCCGCGGCGACGCACCGATGACCGCGGTCGAATTTGCCCGGCGCAACGTCGAGCCGCACGAACGTCCGAGCTTCTCGGAGTTGGAAGAGTTGACACGGAAGAAGGCCGCGTAAAATGGCGGCGCGCGGCGGCAAAAAGATCGTCATCGTCAAAAAGAAGATCATGGGAGGTGGCGGCCACCACGGCGGTTCGTGGAAGGTCGCGTACGCCGACTTCGTCACCGCCATGATGGCCTTCTTCATGGTGATGTGGATTCTTGGTATGGACGACAAGACGAAGCAGGCGATCGAAGGCTACTTCGCCAATCCGGTTGGTTACAAGAAAGGCTATGGCGCCGGCTCCAGTCCGCTGTCGACGGGAACGACGCCGGCCAACGTGCAGAAGACCGCGCTGCGCATGATCGTGCGTTCATCTGAACAACGCCAGTTTGAAACGCTCAAGGCGCAGATCAAGGACAAGCTCGCCAAAAGCGACTCGCTCAAGAAGCTGAACGCGATCATCGATGTGCAGGTGACCAACGACGGACTGCGCATCGAACTGGTCGAATCAGATCGCGGCGATGTGTACTTTCCGAGCGGCTCTGCGCACATGAAGCCGGCGACAACGCTGGCGTTGCAACTCATCGGAACCGAGCTTGCGGCATTGCAGCATTCGGTCGTGCTTGAAGGACACACTGACGCGGCCAAGTTTGGTACGGACGCGAGCTACGGCAACTGGGAGCTCTCAGCCGATCGCGCCAACGCTGCACGTCGTGTGCTCGAAGCATCGGGCGTGACCGACGGCCGCATTGTCGAAGTGCGTGGCTATGCCGACACCAAGCCACGCATTCCTGCCGATCCGCTCGCACCGGCCAATCGTCGCATTTCCATTCTGCTCCCATTCAGTCGGCCACCTGGCGACGCGAATGCAGAAGATCTCGCGACCAACAAGCGTGATTCGCTCGTCTACAACATCGGTCGGCCGCAGGACTTGCCGGCCGGCCGGCCGTAAGCAGCCCGACGAGGGTCAGCCGGTCGCGCTGCCCAACCGCTCCGCCGCCCACGCGACGGCGTCGCCATAGATCTCGGACAACACCGGCAACGTCTTGAGTGAGTCGAGCTCGTTCGCATCAACCTGCGACCAATCGGCCGACTCGTACGCCACGGCCAGTGACAACACCGCCGCATGCGGGCCTGTGCCGTACAACAATGCATCACGCATGTCGGCGCTCACCGGCAGGCGCTCGAGTACCTGAGCGATCGGCATGCCGAGTAAGACGTCCATGCGCGAGAGGAGACCGACGAGGAAGCGGCTGGCTGGATCGCCGGATGCAGTCTTGATCGTGTACACCTCGCAGAAGCGCCCTCGCACCAGCGCCTGCGCCACCGCTTCGCCGGCCACCGGATCACCGCGGCCCACGGACGCGACAAGCATCACCATCAACCAGCGCGACAGCACTTCGCGACCCGTGAGTCGAATGGCGTGATCGATCGAGTCGACGGCTCGTGACCCGAACGACGCCGAATTGACGATGCGGAGCAGTCCGAATGACAACGACGGATGTGAGCGGAATGCATCAACGAGTGCAGCGTCTTTCACTGCCGGGTCGCGCAGCAGCGAGATGATGTTGAACATCGTCACCTGCTCGACTGACATCGAACGGCCGTCGAGTGTTTCCGGTCGGCTGAAGACATAGCCCTGAAAGAGCGTGCAGCCCATCTGCTGACAGGCGTTGCGCACCTCACCGGTCTCGACGCGCTCAGCCAACACGACCAGTCCGCGATCCAGCAACGCCTTCACCTGCGGCCCCATCAGCGCGAGATCACGATTGAGTACATCGAGCTTGATGATCTTGGCATAGGGGAGCAGCACGTCGAGTGATTCACGTCCATCGTAGTCGTCGAGTGCCAGCGTGTAGCCGTCGGCGACCGCGCGTTTGCACGCCTCGACCACTTCCTCGTCACCATCGATCGACTCGAGTAATTCAAGTACGACCGTTGTCGGATCAAAAATCTTGTGCAGCTCGGCGAGCAGGTGTTCGCGTGTAATGTTCACGAACGCGGTAGCGCCAGCGGTCAATCGGTCGAGCCCAATCGAGAGCACCGAGTGCAATGCGGTGTCGCTGCACATCGTCTCACCCGAAACCACCCCGGCACTCGTGGCCTGCTGATTTGCCCGGTAAAGCAGTTCATACGCAACACGACGATTCCCGGCGTCAAAGATCGGTTGTCTCGCAACGAATACCTGATGGGCCAGAGATGGTAGGGTTGCGTCGCGGAGCGTTGTCATCGGGAGTGCAGGGGGTGAATCGCTGGAGCTTCACTTGGGGAACGTCGAGCGGGCAGGTGGCGTAGTCATAAGTGGCGGCGCTCTGTGCATGGCGCCACCAGGTCTTACAGGAGTATCGTCCGGATCATGACGCACATGAGCACACGGTTCCATATCGCGCCAATCGCCGCTGCTTTGCTCTTGGCGGCCTGCGATCGTTCGTCCGCGCGCGTATCCGCGACCGACTCGTTGCTGTCCCGGGATCTCACGTTGGCAGCGGCCACGCCGACGACCTCGGGGGCGCCGCTGCTGGGCGACACAGCCAGCGCGACCAACAGGTCCGTTGCGCTTCCCAAGGGCACGGGCGCGCCATTCACGCCTCCGGCCTCATCGCCGGCATTCCCAGCGGCGGCTGCCCACGCCACGGCTACCGCCACAGCGCCGCAAGCGGCGGTACCGCCAGCGGCACCTCCGACTCTGCCCACCGGCCCGTTGCCGATTGGCACCCCGGTACCGTACGGAGTCAACTATGACGCGGCTGTCGGCAAAGCCGTCGCCGCCAGCACCGGCGGCTCGGGTGGTAGCGGCACGAAAGAACTCCCATTCGGCACCGTCATCACCGGGCGCACGAACGGACAGATCTGCGCCCGCGCCAATCGCCCCGGCGACAAGTTGGTCATCACCACCACCACCGACACCTTTGGCCCGGATGGCGCACGACTCCCTGCCGGATCGCAGATCGTGGTCGAAATGACGGCTCCGGAAGCAGGCTCCGAATTCGCCTTCCGCGCCAAGTCCGTGCAGGTCGATACCGCCCTCCTGCCCATCTTTGGCACGGTTCGCGTCGAGTCGCCCAACCAGACCACCCGCACGGTCCAGCCCGAAGGCGCCGAAAAGAAGTCGACGCTCGGCACAGCGATGAAAGGCGCGATCCTGGGTGGACTGCTTGGTGGAAGAAAGGGGGCCATCATCGGAGCCGCAGGCGCGGTCGCGGCCGGTGCCGTCGTCGATCGACGCAACGCGGTCAGCGAACACTGTCTCCCGTCCGGCATTGTGTTGTCGGTCATCCTCTCAGCGCCGTTGGTGCTCGGCCAGGGCGGCAAGTGATCGAAGTCGAGAAGTACACCAAGTTGTACGGAGACACCGTCGCCGTTCAGTCGCTTTCGTTTGTGGTACGACCGGGTGACGTGCTCGGGCTCGTTGGTCCGAACGGCGCCGGGAAGACGACGACGCTGCGCGCGCTCGCTGGCATTCTGCAGCCGACGTCCGGAACCATCCGCATCAGTGGACTCGATCTCCGTACCGATCCCGTCGCGGCGAAATCGCGTCTCGCGTTCATTCCCGACGAACCCGCGCTCTTTGATTACCTGACGGTGACCGAGCATCTGCACTTCATCGCGCGCCTGTACGGCGTGCGCGATGCGGGGCCGCAAATCCCGGTGCTGCTCGAAGAACTCGAACTGACCGCAAAGGCAAACGCGCTGCCGGGTGAACTCTCCCGCGGTATGAAGCAGAAACTCGCGATCGCCTGCGGCCTGCTGCATCAGCCGTCGGCGCTGCTGCTCGACGAACCGCTCACGGGACTCGATCCGGTGGGCATCCGTCGCATGAAGGAAACGATCGCGGCGCGCGCACGTGAAGGCACCGCGGTCATTCTCAGTTCGCACCTGCTGCATCTCGTCGAAGAGTTGTGTACGCGCCTGCTCGTCATCCGTCGTGGTGAAGCGGTTGCACTCGGCACCATCGCCGAGATTGTCCAAGCACGCCCTGAACTCGCGGGACATTCGCTCGAGGAGATGTTCATCGCGCTGACCGGCTCCGATGCAGGGCAGACGGCGACTGCGTGAGCGCGTCGCTCGAAGGGACTATCGTCACAGAGAACATCAGTACGCCTGATAGCGCAGCGGCACGTACGCCGTCGCCGGCGTCGGCGATGTTTTTTCTGTATGCGCGAACGTTTTCCAATCGTCTCAAGTCGCAGCTCGCGCGCATTCGCAGTCCGCGTTATGTCGCGGCCGTTGTCATGGGCGTGTTGTACATCTGGTGGGCGCTGTTCCGCAATTCACGTTTCGGCGGCGGTCCACTGGCGGTACTCGCGCGCACCGACGAACTCGTTCCCGTCTTGGCTGCGCTTCTGCTCGTGTCAGCAGCGCGTTGGTGGATCTTTGGCGCCGACCGCAGCACGCTCGCATTCACGACGGCCGAAGTGCAATTCCTCTTTCCCGCACCCGTTTCACGCCGCGCGCTCATTCACGCAAAGCTGCTGCGCACACAGATCGCGATCCTTCTGAACACGCTGATCTGGAGTGTATTGCTGCGCGGTGGTGGTGGTTCGCTCGAAGGTTGGCGTCGTGGCTTGAGTCTCTGGATCGTGTTTTCCGTGCTCGCGCTGCATCGACTGGGTGCATCGATCGTGCGTGCAAACGCGATTGAACACGCGAACGCAGGACGTCGCCGCAGTGTGTTTCCGCTGATTGTGTTCGGCGGTCTCGTTGGTGCCGTGATTTATGGATTGGTGTCGCAATTCGCAGCGCTGAAATTCGCGGCCGAAGCAGGCTTTCGCGCCGTCGGCAGCGCCATCGTTGTCGCACTCAATCAACCCGTTCCCTCGTACGCGCTCTGGCCTGTGCGTGCGCTGCTCGAGCCGGTGTTCACCAAGAGTGGCGCGGTATGGATCACCGCGGTGCCGAGCGCGCTCGTGATTCTGCTGCTGCACTATCTGTGGGTTGTACGACTCGACGCGTCATTCGAAGAAGCCGCCCTCGAAGCAACGCAGCATCGCGCCGAACGACTGCAGCGCTTCCGCACCTCGCAGATGGGCAAGTCGCGCTCACGCACCGGCAAACTCGCGCGCGTGCCAAAGCTTGCGCTCACCGGCCGTCCGGAAGTCGCCCTCGCCTGGAAGAATATTGCAGCGGCGATCCGCGGTGGTGCGTGGCGTGCGCAGCTCATGGCGTTCACGCTCGGCTTGGCCGCACTCGCCATCGTCACTCGTGCAACGTCGGCACGCGCCGGCGATGTGTTTCTGGGTGTCACCGTCGCGTGGGGCGCAATGCTGCTGTTTCTCGGGCCGCTCTGGATGCGCTTTGATCTGAGACTCGATCTACAGCGGTTGCCGATCCTCAAGACGATGCCGCTATCAGGCCTTCAGGTGGTGACCGCCGAAATTGCCGGTGTGACTATCCTGCATACGCTGACCGTCTGGTCACTCATGATCGTGCCGGCGGTGATGTTTATTCAGGACCCGTCGCTGCTGACTGACAGTGGCATGACGATCCCCATCATGTGCTCTCTCGCGCTCGCGGTGCCGGTGTTCAACGTGCTCATGTTTGCCATTCAGAACGGGACCGCGCTGCTTTTCCCTGCCTGGGTGCGCTTGGGTGCCGACGCGCGCGGCTTTGAAACGATGGGACAAAATCTGTTGACTACCGGTGCGACTACATTGGTGGCTGCCGTTGCGCTCGTTTTCCCTGTCGGGATTGGCGCGCTGACCGTCTGGTTCAGCGACGTGCTCGACAGTCCACTCGGTGTCTGGTCGGTGCTGGTGGGAACCGTGTTCGGATGCGCAATTCTTGCTTTGGAGCTCTGGCCGCTGCTCGTCTGGCTTGGTACCGTGTTCGAAAAGACCGACTTGAGCGACGTTACCCCGGGCAGTTGAGCGCCCTGCTTCCTTTTCAGATTATCGATATGTCCGCTGACGATTTTGAAATTCCCTCCGACGACAGCCATGAAGAGGAGCGCGATCCGGAAGCGCGTCCGGCCGTTTTCGTGACGACGCGGGAGCCTGTTCCGCTGGTGGTCACGCATCTCGATGATCCGCGCGCGCCCGAATCATCCGCACTCGCCGCGTACATCGACGGTCGGCTTATTGCGCGTAGTGCGATGCCCGCCGAAGCGATCGCACGTCTGCTCGATCTTCACCTGTTCGACGGACCCGTCTCGCTTGGCTTGTTCGCCTACGAAGAAGCGCCGGGGCTGCAGTGTCGTCTGTTTGCGCTCGTGCCGCGCTCCGCGCTTGAAGCTGACGCGCACGAATCGGAGCCGTGGAAGGAGAGCGTGCCGAGTTTTGAAGCGTCGCTGGATGACGACGATGACGACGATGATGATGACGACAGCGACGACGACGATGACGAGTCAGCGCCGTTCGAAACCATTCTGCTCGGCCACATCGTGCGCTTCGACAAGGATCGTCGGCATCCGGAGGATCTCGCGGCGGAGGCGGTCGACATTCTGCAGCGGATCATCCACGGTGCGGAGTCGCTGGAAGACGCGGACCGGAAAGCCATCGACGACTTGCTGGGGTCGTTGTAGCGGGAACAACGAACTGTAGTACACGGAGAACAGCACGAGACACGCGAAAGCGAGAACTGCAGGGGAAAAACAACAAGCGTTTGTTGTTGCTGTTCTCCTGCAGTTCTCGCTTTTTTCTCGTGCTGTTCTCCGTGTACCGCAGTTCGCTGTTCCCGACTTCGGCCCTACACAGTATCCGGCGGATCAAGCGCCGTATCCCGCACTGCAGTTTCAATGAACGCGGGCGTATCCAATGCTCCGCCATCGCCACCGAGTTCGCCCAGTTTCCGCGCGCTCACCAGTACCCGACTTTCGAGACTGCCGACCGCGCGGTTGTACGACGTGACCGCGCGCTGCAACCCTTTGCCGACATCGCCGAGCTGTTCGTCGAAGGTGATGAGTCGTGACTGCAATTCGCGCGCGAGTGCCACAATGCGTGCGGCGTCGTCCGCAACGCGTTCCTGACGCCAACCGTATGCCGCGGCCTTGAGCAGTGCGATCAGTGTCGTTGGCGTGGCGAGCAGCACGCGTTCAGTGAGCGCGGCTTCGAGCAGTGACGGATCGGATTCCATCGCCGCCGCAAAGAACGCCTCGCCCGGAAGAAACAGCACGACGAACTCCGGTGCGTCGGTGAATTGCGCCCAGTATTTCTTGGCCGACAGTCGTTGCACATGTCCACGCAGATGCGCCGCATGCTCGGCCATGCGCGCGGCGCGCGTGCGATCGTCGGTGGCGTTGACCGCTTCGAGATACGCCGACAGCGGCGCCTTTGCGTCGACTACGATCTGTCGTCCACCCGGCATGCGCACCACGAGATCGGGGCGCTGTATCGCGTCCTCGTTGCGCACCGTCACCTGCGGCTCGAAGTCGCAGTAGGCGAGCATGCCGGCCAGTTCGCAGACGCGGCGCAACTGCAATTCGCCCCACTGCCCCCGCACGTTGGGCGCACGTAACGCCTGCGATAGTTGCTGCGTTTCGCGACGGAGCGATTCGCCGGCCAGTGTCAC
>JBKJTE010000341.1:0-3881 GCA_046590495.1 Gemmatimonas sp.
CGCCGATCATGCGCGTCGAGGCCGAACGTCTCTTCCGTCGCGCACTCACCGTCGCTGAAAACAACGGTGATCCGGTCCAACTTGCGGAGGTCGCGTACGAACTCGGACAGATCAAAACGCGCCGCTATCTCACGGGCCGCAATCGCTGGCAGTACACGAGCAATCTGATCTTCGATCCGATCGTTGCGCAGCGACGCCTGCACTACACGCGCGAATTTCTCGAACAGCTCGCGCGTCCGATTGAACGCGCGGCATTCGTCGATCGCAGCGAAGCGGAGGAATACTTTCGTCGTGCGCTCGCCGCGCAACCCGCGCACGAAGCCAGCGCCGTCGCCTTGATGGCGCTGCTCTACGACCAGAAGCGCTACGACGAGATGCTGACGATTGCAGCACCATCGTTGCAGCAATCCGATGCAACCGCGCGCGTCTATCTCGCCGCGGGTCTCGCCGAGTACAAGCGCGGGCAGTTCGCCGAGGCTGACAGACTGTACGGGAAGGCGCTCAAGCAGCTCACGCCTGACGCGCGGGCGGACGTCCTGGACCTCGGCCGCATTCTCCGGAAGGGCGACTCGGTTCGCGTCGCGGGCGTCAACCCTGCTGAACGCGCGCGTACTGACAGCGCATTCTGGGAAGCCGCCGATCCCATGCTGTCGACGCCGCACAACGAGGCGCGACTTGAATTCCTCTCGCGCATGGCGTACGCCGATCTCTTCTTCACAGACGTCGAAACGCGGCAGATCGGTTGGCGGACCGATCGCGGGCTGATCCTGGCCCGCTACGGTGAACCGCCCATCATCGCAACATTCCCGCCCAGTACCGACATCGATGCCGGCGATGCAATCGGACGTGTTATCACGGTCTGGTTCTATCCGCGTGCGGAAGTCGAATTTGTCTTTTTTGGACCACCGGCAATCAACTCGGCATCCTTCGCCGGCAACTACCGGGACTTCGCCGAGGAACGCCGCGACGCATCACCCTTCATGCTCGACAACCTGCCATTCGTGATGGCGGTCGATTCGCTGCCAACCCAGCTCGCACGCTTTCGCGGCCCCACCGCGCGCGAAACTGAAGTGCTGATGGCTGCATCGATCAATCCGTCGCGACTCTATCGCAGCGCTGAAATCGACCGTGGTGCACTCGAACTCTCCGTTCGGGTCGGTCCGGCGGCACAGCTCAAACTCGCAACGATGGACACGATACGTGTGCCGCTTCCATCGTCGAAGCGCATTCCGTATCTGTGGGTCGATACACTCCGCGCCGGCGACTATCGCCTGCGCGTCGAAGCGCATGACCCGGCCGTGCTCGGCGCACTTGGGCGCGCACAAGTCGAAGCGTCGATGCCGGCGTTTGACACCACCAGGCTCACCAGCAGTGACCTGCTGATCGCGAATCGGGTTTCCGTACCAGCGGGAACGCTGCCGTCATGGCATGCGATCGGGCTCGTTCCGCGCGGCGATCTCAAAATCGCACCACGGGACACGTTCAGCGTCTACTGGGAGAACTATGGTCTCAAGGCCGGCGCCGATCAGCGATTGCAGTTTGAAGTGCGGCTCGTGGTCACGCTTCTGCAACTCGATCGCGGCACGGATCCGCTCCGCAATTTGTTTGGCAACATCGCCGATGTCGTTGGACTCAGCGCCGTTGGCGATCAGCAACTCGGCATGCGCTTCGAACGGAACGAACCGGTAGGCAATCGCGATCGTGTGCCACAGCTCGTGACCATCGGTCTGGGTACCTCACCGGCCGGGCAGTATCGTCTTGAGGTGATCATCACGGATCGCGTAAGCGGACAGACCAGCCGGACGCAGCGTCAGTTCACCATCTCCCGCGAAGGACCATGACCCGTCCGGACCTGAATTTCAGCTGGCGTCGCACCCGACTGAGGGCACGTACGCTGGCTGTAGCTATTGCCGCCGTCTCCGTTGTCGCGACCGGCGTGGCTGAACCGCTGCTGGCGCAGCAGCGCATTACGACGCGCTCGCAGCAGAGCAAGAAAGGCCCGAGCACGCGCGCCGCGCTGTACAGCGTGCTCGGCGCAGCGACCGGTGGCCTCATGGCTATGGGCTATTACTTCATGAGCGAACAGGGCGATCGCGCTGGCGGCTGTCGACCGTTCAACTGCGCCATGCCGTTTCTCGTCGTCAGCGGCGCAATCTCCGGACTCTTCATCGCCAAGGAGATCGACGCACAACGTCGAGTCGACGCGCCGCGCACCGGCGAGAGCTTCAGCTTTGCGTTCGGCGAAGCCGGCACGCTTGCGCCCGTAATCGCGATGGATGTGCGCGATTCGCTTGTCGCGGTCGTCAGCGATAGCGGTGCGCAACTGTTCGCCGCTGCATCCACGCCGAAGGCGCTACGGCGGCGCGCGGCAGGGCTCAGCAGCCTCCGGCAGGTCGTCATCCTGCCATCGGCCCAAACGATGGTCTTGGGTACTGGCACGGCCCTCTGGGAGGCGGCACTGGGCGCAGGCCCGGCCAAGCGCATTGGCGACGGACCGATCGATGCACTTGCTGCCTCGCCGGACGGCGTGATGTCGGCGGTGGGCCAGCGCGTTCGGCTGCGCCGCGGCAATGGCACAACGCAACGGTTCGATAGTCTCCAGGTTGGCGGGCCGGTCTCGGCGCTGGCGTATGACGAAACATCGCGTGTCTGGTGGGTCGCACTCGACACCGCAGTCTTGCAGATCGTCGCCGACGAAACGGGTTTGCACGCGGGCAAGTCGCTCGCTGTCCCGTCTACTGCGCGTTCGATCGCGACAAACGGTGAGTGGATTGCGGCGGCACTCGGCGACGCCGGCGTCATCGCCTGGCGGCGTGAATCGCTGGGTACCGCAGCACCCACACCCATTCGCGTTTCTCAGGAGCCGCGTTTCGCCTACGACCTGACGTTCGTCAACGGCGACTTGTTTGTCGCTGGTGGTGTTGACGGGCTGTTTCGTCTCTCCCTTTCGCCCACCGCACGTGTTGTCGGTTCGTCGCGTCAATTCCCATTCGCCACGACGGTCAAGTCGCAGGGTGGTTTCGTCTGGGTCGGTGATATTTCTCGTCGCACGATTGCGCGCGTGACGCCGTAGCGCCTCAACGCGCCAGCGAAAGCAACTGCGCGTAACGAAAAGCGCGCCGGGCATCTGCTCGGCGCGCTTTTCAAGTCGTATGGCAACCTTCGAGTGGGTTAACGACCGCGCACCGACTTCGGGAGCGTCGCTTCAAGCACCGTGTTCGGACCCATCCTGCCTTCTTGCGTGAACTTGGATTGAATATTCACGCGAACCGACCCGAAGTTTAACCAAGGCGGAGTGGAGTTTGCCTTGGGCATCGTGTCAGTCGAAACGCGCGTGGCCATCGCGAAGATGACGAGCGGCGAGTTGAACACGACATCGGGAGCCGGGTTGGACTTGTCGGCGTCGTAGAGCGACGTGCGGGCCGGATACGGCGACGTCTTGCGCCCGATGTACAGCGTGTCGTTGACACGACCCGTAGTATCGAGCTTGATCGCGTACGTGTTGTAGTAGTAACCGACCGGCGGGCGGAAAAAGTTCGAGTCGTTGGAGATCATGATCTTTCCACGAACTTCAACTCGTCCGCGTGGCACGATAGTCATGACACCGTTTGTCGCGACCACGAACTCCTGATTCGCACCGGGCTCACCTGCGCGTGCAGGAATTGCGCGGGCGAAGTTGCCGAAGCGCAGCGATGCAACGCGCGTCGCTGAACTCTGGCTACGACGTGCCCACAACGGGCGCACTTCAGTCGGCGCCGCACCGGCGGCTCCTGGCTCGACACTGATCAGCAACGTGTTGAGCGAGTCAGCAGCCGTGAAGCCGGTGGATGCATCGCGTGCCGTTGCAACACGGAGCGCGATGTTTGATCCGCCGACACGGA
>JBKJTE010000021.1:0-20541 GCA_046590495.1 Gemmatimonas sp.
TTTCACATTCGCTTCGAAGTCATAGTCGCTCCAGCGAAAGCTGCATCGGCCCCACATGAGCGAACGTCCGCCAACGTGGTAGCCCCGATACCAGTCGAAGCGTTTCACTTCGGTGTATGGCGATTCTTCGTCCGACGCCCACCAATCGAGATTCTTTTCGTTGAGGGGGAAGCTGCGACCCAGTACCGGGTAGCGACGCTCCATGTCGGTGGTGCGGCCGCCGCGATGCGGATACGCCCACGGAGGGGTCGTGGCGTTCACATAGTCTTTTATGTGCTCGATGTTCTTGCCGCGTTCGAGCATCAGGACGCGCAAACCTTTCTCGGTGAGTTCCTTTGCGGCCCAACCGCCGGAGATCCCCGAACCCACGACAATCGCATCGTACGTCGTCGACTGCACTGCATCCTCCCGGCGAGGGAAAGTGGTGACCTTGAACTGCACGCCAACGTGGGCGCGGATCGCCGGTTTTGCTATAGCCAATCCGTTGCTGCACGCGGCGACGCCCATCCTGCGGCTCGCGGAGGGCGCACAACAGTCGCGCCCCGGGGGTAATTTGGGGACAATGATCACCATCACTCGTCGCGTCGCCCGCACCGTCCAACTGGCCCTCCTCGTGGTCGTCGTTGCTGGCGCGTGTCACCGCGTGCGCTCAGCGATTCCGGCACCGCAGATCGTCCGTCTCTCGCCTTCGCCGATCGTCATTCGGACTGGCATGAACGCAGCGCTCACCATACTCGGGGCTGATTTTGTCGCGGACTCCAATCGCGTCTCGTTCGGGCCGTACTCGTTTGACGGTATTCGCAGCACGCAGGGCGGCACGGTGATCACTGTGAACATTCCCGAACGGATGCCGGGTCGAGGTGGCGCGGCGCCGATGTTGTGGGTTGCAGCCGAGTATCTGGTGATCGTGTCGAATCGGCATGGATCTTCCGCGCCCGTTTCGATCGAGTTGACGGTGCAGCCGTGATCGGCGCGCCTGTGATCAGTCGGTTCAGGCGCACATGTGCGATCGTAGCCACATGTGCAACCACGTTGGCCGCCGCGTGTGGCGGTGTCGATGCACCGCCGGTTGCGCCAACCATCGGGCTCACGCCGCCGTCGTTGAGCATCGCGTCCGGGTCGACGGCAACACTCATCCCGCGCGCCACTGATCGGCAGGGGAAGGTGGTCGGCAGCCCGGCGGTCGTTTGGCAATCGTCCAATTCATCGATCGCCGCCGTGTCGCCCGCTGGTGTCGTTACCGGCGCACAGGCCGGCATTGCGAACGTGACCGCGACGTATGACGGCGTACAGGCAACCGCTTCGGTCTCGGTGACGCCGGGGGCGCCCGCCACGCTTGCCATCCGCACACAACCGTCTGGCGGCGCAGCTGCGGTCGCGCTCACCACGCAACCGGTTGTCGAAGTGCGTGACGCAGCAGGGAACCTGGTCACCACTGCGACGAGCGCAGTCACGGCTGCAGTCGCTTCGGGTGGCGGCACGATCAGTGGCGCGATCACCGTGAACGCTGTCGCTGGCGTCGCCACGTTCACCACGCTCGCAGTTGACGGCATAGTCGGCGACAGAACGCTGACGTTCAGTGCACCTGGACTTACCGCGGTCACCAGCGGCACCTTCACGTTGCAGGCCGGCGCGCCAACGCAACTGGTCGTGCGCACACAGCCGAACGGCGCCGTTGTCGGTGTGCCGTTCACCACGCAACCAGTGATCGAACTTCGCGACGCGGCGGGCAATCTGAGCGCCGGCTCCACGCTGGCCGTGACGACCACGATCAACTCGGGTGGCGGCACGCTGAGCGGTGCGATCACGGCGGGCGCCGTCGGTGGCGTCGCAACATTCAGTACGCTGACGATGACCGGCGCGAGTGGCGCACGCACGCTCAACTTTTCGGCGGCCGGGATTCCCGCTGTGACGAGTGCGTCTTTCACACTTGGTGCCGGCGCGCCGGCCTCGCTCGCCTTTCGTACCGCGCCAAACGGTGGAGGACTCAACAGTCCCTTCACACCTCCGCCCGTGATCGAAATACGTGACGCTGGCGGAAACATCTCAACGTCGGCAAGCACTGTTGTAACGGCTGCACTGGCCTCGGGCGGGGGAACGCTTTCCGGCGTAACCGCCACGGCACTCAGCGGCGTCGCGACATTTACCACACTGGCGGTGAACGGTGTCGCTGGCGTGCGCACACTGAGCTTCAGTGCGGTCGGACTCACCGCAATCAGTGCAATCGTCCGGCCGTGCGATGCCAGCCGAGCGCCGCAGCTCGACGTCGGCACGACGTCGCGCGCACTCACTGCGGCGGCTGGTGGCCCCGTCGTGGTTGACAGTCTGCGCATCGCCGATGTCGCAGGAAGTTGCAGCACCATCACCGGATTGCTGGCGACGGTTACGGCCGGAACAGGGGGCAGCTGGCTGACCGCAGCGGTTGTCGGCGCACAGGGCATTCTCGAACTGCGCGTGAACCCGGTCGGACTGGCCATCGGTACGTACACGGCGACCGTCACGCTCAGCTCAACCAACTCGGCGAGCCTCGTCCTCCCCGTCACGCTCACCGTGCAGCCGTCGTTCCCGGTCACCTACGGCGACTCCACGCAGAAGCTGATGCAGCTCGATCCTGGCGGCACAGTCAAGCCGACGACAACGGTGCGCAATAGCGTTGGGGTCGTCGTCAGCTTGCCTGTGACTTATCAGAGCCGCTCGCCGAGTCTGGCGACGGTGAGTGTGGATGGAACAATCACTGCGGTCGCCGAAGGGCAGGCGTGGATTGTGGCGCGGGTGGCCAGTACCGGCGGCCTCACAGACTCCGTGTTCGTAAACATCACGCGCGGCAACGGTCCTGTGCTGCGCACCGACGCGACGCAGCTGGTGTACGCGCGCAACTCAACGTTCTCGATATTGGTGCAGCTCGATACGCGCGGACTCACAGTTGGTGCGGCGCAGGTGGTGTTCACATGGCCGTCTGTCAATGACACACCCGGGATGCTGCGGTTGGTAAATTCCACGTCGGGTACAGCAGGTACAACGACAATTACCAACGACACCAACTACGGTACGACGCGCATCGCGGTCGTCAACGCAAGCGGCATGAAAGGGCTCATCACACTCGCGCGGATCGATTTCGCAGCGCCAAACATAGGCACATCGCAATTCACGACGCGCTTTGTCGAACTACTCGGCGTCGATCAGGCTTCGTTGATCGGCAACGCGAGCGCGCTGCTCTATCCGGTTATCGTCCGATGAAACAGAACGCGACAATCCGAACGACACTCAGACGCAACAGCTTCCTAGTCGCTGCCTCCATCGCGACGATGTTCGCGCTGCCATCGTGTCGTGAGAACGCGCGCGTCTCGATGGTGAGTCCGGCTCCGGACGTTCGGCCGATGACTGCAACACTCGCAATTGCGCGCATCGCCGACAACGACAGCACATACTCGGTCTCGCTGCGTCTTGATTCCGCCGCGACGATCTCCCGCGTCGGAAGCGTGACCGCGGCGATTGATTTCGACAGCACGCGTGTGCGCTTCGTCGGTGACGCGTCTCCGGCGGACAACGCGTTGCGGGCGGCGCACGTCGATCGAGGGCGCGTGCGCATCGCTGCCGCGTCGGCCAACGGCCTCGACGCAGACGCGCTGATGCGGCTGACGTTTGTCACGCACGATGCCGCAGCGTTGACAGCAATGCGACTCAGCGTCAGCGAGTTGCATCTGCTCGACGCGACTGATCTCAAACGCACGCTGAACGTACTGCCGGCGAGCGGTATCTCGCCGACGGTGACACCGGCGGTCGCGCGATGATCTCGATGCGTAGCTCGAGCCGAAGTGTCGTTCTCGCACTGCTGATCGGTTTTGCGACGATGCCGCGCGCTGCTGTCGCGCAGGACGTAGGTGAGAAGGAAGGCGATGTACGCGATCGCATCGAGTGGATGCTGCGCGACCGCGCGTACCCGTTCGGTGACCTCGACCGGAACCCGGTCTTCATCGCACGTCAATCGTCGGTGTTTCGGAGCGCGGCGAGTTCGCTTTCCTCGTTCGCGGTGCCGGCGTGGCGTTCCATCGGCCCGTTCGGCTTTCAGACCAGTGGGTTCTACGGCTCGTCACCACAGGCCGACGGCGGCCGGATCAGCAGCATCGCGATCGATCCGCGCACGTCGAGTACGATCTACGCGGGTTCGGCGTCCGGTGGTGTATGGCGGACAACGAATGGCGGTGCGTCGTGGACATCGCTTACCGATGCACAGTGTTCGTTGACGACCGGCGCGATTGCGCTTGATCCGATTGACCCGACCATCGTCTACGTCGGCACTGGTGAGCCGACGCAATCATCCGGCTGTGGCCTGTTGCGCTCATTCGACTCGGGCACGTCGTGGACTGAGATCAACGGCGGCGGAATTCTCGCACCAACGAACGGTACCCGGGCGAATCAGACGTATCGCATCGCTATCGATCGTGCATCGGCGGGGTCGCGCACCAGTACACTCGTACTCTACGCCGCATCCAACGGACTGCACCGGTCGACCAACAGTGGCACGACGTGGACCACAGTGCTCACCGGCTTCGTCTCCGACGTTCGCGCTGACCCCGCAAACGTGAACGTCTTCTGGGCGGCCGTCGGCAACAGCAACACGCGCGGTGGCCTATGGAAGTCGATCGACCGCGGCGTGACGTGGACGCAGGTGTACATCGCGCCGACATCGAGCGGACGCGTCGGTCTTTCGGTCTCGCGTGCCGCGGCCGGTAAAGTGTGGATGGCGATGTCGAACACATCGACGAACCGGCTGAATGCGCTTGTGCTCTACGATGACAGCTCAGCCGCTCCGACGGTGCTACCGGCGACGGGTCTCGACGACGCTACGACACGACTCAACTTTGGAACGCAGACGTCATACAACCTCGTCCTCGAAGCCGATCCGACGGACGTCAACACGCTCTACCTCGGCGGGTCGCGCATGTATCGCTCGCGCAACGGAGGTCAGACGTTCTCGCTCGTTGCGTACAACGTGCATGTCGACTGGCATGCGTTGGAGTTTGCGCCGAGCGATCCGAGCGTGATTGTCGGCGGGTGTGATGGTGGTGTGCATGCGTCATACGATGGTGGCAACGCCTGGATCAGCCGCAACACCAACATCGTCGTGTCGCAGTTCTATCCCGGACTCGCCGTACACCCGTTCATTCCGGATGTGCTGATCGGCGGATTGCAGGACAACAGCACCCTCTGGGCCTTCGGGTCGCCGTATTGGACGCTTGCAGTCGCAAGCGGTGATGGCGGTGCGGGCGCCTTCAATCCAACCAATCCGGATGTCATGTGGAACGAGAGCTACGGGGTTGGCGTCATCTACCGCATCGTGAAGTCAGCCGTCGGATACGGGCTCTCTGCATTCAATCGCGGCTTTACCGTGACCGGCAGCGAGCGCAAGCGTTTTCTCAGTCCGCTGGTGATCGATCCGACCAACGGCGCGACACTGTATTACGGGACGTATCGCATCTGGCGGACGTTGAGTGAGGGCGCATTCGGCTCGTGGTCCGCTGTCTCACCCGATCTCACCAAAGGCACAGGCGTCATCAATACCATCGATGTGGCCGCGAGCGACCCGCGCGTCGTCTGGGTGGGCACCAGCGACGGCAACGTGCAACTCTCGGTCGATGGCGCGACGAACTTTACACTCGTGACGACCGGACTCCCGAATCGTGCGGTGACTCGCATCGCAGCCGATCCCCTCGATGCCACACGCGCGTTGGTAACGTATTCCGGCTTCGGGACGCCCCACGTCTATCTCACGACCGATCAAGGCACGACATGGAAGAACGTGTCGTCGAATCTTCCCGATCTCCCGTTCAACTCGGCTGTCATCATACCGGGTACGAACCGGTTCTTCGTCGCTGGCGATATCGGCATCTATGAATCGGTCGACGCTGGGGACAGCTGGAGCAGCGCGTATCCTGGCATGCCCAACGTACAGGTGCTCGATCTCGTCTATCAGCGCGCCACGGGCCAGCTGTACGCGGGCACGTACGGACGCGGCATCTTCTCCACGACGGTGCTGGCCGGACAGGCGATCCTGCGAGGCGACGTCAACCGCGATGGGGTCGTCAACGGACTCGATGCGCTGCAGGCCCAGCAGGCGCTCGTGGGGTCACTCCCGTCGTCAGCTGGCAATCCGATGCCCGCGGCGGATGCCAACTGCAACGGCCGCCTCGATATCGGCGATGCGCTGGTAATTCTCCAGTTCGCGGTGGGGAATACGCCGGCCGGGTCCTGTGTGGGGACCGTCCGGTAGGGAACACTGGGTGTCGTCCGCACCCTTCCCGAAGGCGAACGCGTGCACGCAGACATTCTCGGGCTTGAGGCCACCGTCGACCGGCCGGTGCGGCAGCTGCGTGTCATCGATGGACGCTTCTTTAGGCGCGGGCAGGTAGACACGGTCGTCGGTCAGAGGCCCGCCCGATCGGGCTGGCGTCCTGATTTCCGGACAGAATCCGCGACGGTCCCACGTCCGACCCGCGCCTCGTATGACTCCGATGGAATCGTTGCCGAGCTGCGACCAAACTGGCCCGCCATCGGGATCGGTTTCGCGCTAGATTTGCGCCGTTGATCGGGACGGTTCGCTCCCGAGAGGCTACCACTTTTCTGGAGATGCGTGATGAAGCGCTGGTTACAACGCTTTGCGACAATCGCCTTGGCCGTAATGGTCGGGGTTTTGGGTTTTCTAGCACCCGGTTCAGCTCTTTCGGCGCAGGTTACCACTGGCTCGATGTCCGGCACGGTACGCGGGCCAAACGGCCCCGTGCTTGGCGCGCGTGTTGTCGCCGTGCACCAACCCTCGGGCACTACGTATCAGGCGGTGTCGCGCACTGATGGACGCTTCCTGATTCCGGCCATGCGCGTGGGCGGTCCGTACACTGTCACTGCCGTCGCGATCGGCTTCGAGCGCAATTCGCAGGTTGGCCTTGAAGTCACGCTCGGTAACTCGACCGACATCGGGTTCGAGTTGAAGACGGCCGTCGTGACGTTGACCGGTGTGCAGGTTACCGCGACCGGTGGCGCACTCAGTTCGCGAATCACGGGCGCCTCGACGACGATCCCGAGGGAAGCGTTGGCCGCGTTCCCGACCATCGGCCGCACGATCACCGACTTCACGCGTCTCGTGCCGCAGTCGTCCGGTTCGTCGTTTGCCGGTCAGGACAATCGCCTCAACAACTTCACGCTCGACGGCTCGTCGTTCAACAACTCGTTCGGTCTCTCCGGCCAGCCGGGCGGCCGCACAGGCGTGTCGCCGATTCCGATCGACGCCATCGAGCAGTTGCAGGTGAACATCGCGCCGTTCGACGTGCGTCAGGGTGGATTCACCGGCGCCGGTGTGAACGCGGTGACCAAGTCGGGCACCAACGAGTTCAAGGGCTCGCTCTACTACACGACGCGTAATCAGGGCTTGGTCGGTGACAGCTCGGCTGGCGTGTTTTACAACAAGGGCAAGTTCAAGTTCACGCAGCCGGGCGGTTACATCAGCGGCCCGATCATCAGGAACAAGCTGTTCTTCTTCTTCAATTACGACGAAGACGAGAACGCGTTACCTGCCACGAGCTTTCTGCCGAATAAGGGTGGAGAGGCGATCGGGGGGAACACTACGCGCGTACTGCAGTCCGACATCGACCAGCTGAGCGCGTTCCTGAAGGACAAGTTCAACTACGTCACCGGCCCGTCGTCCGGCTTCAACTTGGTGACGCCGTCCAGCCGGTACATCGGCAAGATCGACTGGAATGTGAATGACCGGAACAAGTTCAGCTTCCGCTACAGCCAGCTGAAATCGCAGTCCGACAATCCGGTTTCGAACTCGAATGCGCTCGGCACGCTCGGCAATCGCCGTGACAATCTGAACTCGATGAGCTTCCAGAACTCCGGGTACGCCATCAAGGAAAACATCAACTCGTACATTGGCGAGCTCAATTCGCAGATCGGTTCGAACATGTCGAACCAGATCATCGCGGGCTTCACCAAGAACGACGAAAGCCGTGTCTCCAAGGGGACGCTGTTCCCGTTGGTTGACATCAACAACAACGGCACCAACTACCTGTCGTTCGGCTTCGAGCCATTCACGCCGAACAACATTCTGAAGTACAGCACCATGCAGTTCCAGGATAATTTCTCGATCTATCTGGACAAGCATGACATCACGCTTGGCGTAACGGCGCAGCGCTACCAGTCGGACAACGGCTTCTCGCCCGGCCTGCAGAGCGCGTACGTGTACAACTCTCTCGCTGACTTCTACACCGACGCGAACGACTATTTGGCGAACAAGGGCCGAGCCACATCGCCGGTCGCCCTCAGCCGCTTCCAGGTGCGCTACAACAATATTCCGGGGCTCGACGCGCCGATTCAGCCGTTGAGGGTCAAGACCTACGGCGCGTACCTGCAGGACGAGTGGCGTGCGACGCGCAACCTGAAAGTGACCATCGGTGCGCGTTTTGACCTGCCTGTGTTCGAGAACACGGCCTTCAACAATCCGTTGGCCAATCAGCTCAACTTCCGCAACCAGAACGGCGCAACGATTCAGCTCAACACCGGCAAGCTGCCCGACGCCAACATTCAGTTCTCCCCTCGGCTCGGCTTCAACTGGGACGTGACGGGCGATCGTCGCACCACGCTGCGCGGCGGAACGGGCGTGTTCAGCGGCACGCCGCCGTACGTCTGGATATCCAACCAGCTGGGTAACACGGGCGTTCTTACGGGCTTTATCCAGTCCGACAACACGCGCAACTTCCCGTTCAACCCGGACCCTCAGACGTACAAGCCCAAGACTGTGACCGGCGCGCCGGCCGCGTCGTACGAACTCAACGTCACGGCACCGGACTACACGTTCTCCCAAGTATGGCGCTCCAATCTCGCTGTCGATCGTCGCCTTCCCTGGGGGCTCGTGGGCACGGTGGAAGGGCTCTACAGCACCGAGTTGAATGGGCCGTACTACATCAACGCGAACCTCCCCGCGTCGACGCTCAAGTTCTCCGGCGCCGATCAGCGTCCACGTTGGTTGACAGCGAATAGCGGCAACCGCATCAACAGCAACGTCAACGCGGCGTACGTCATCAACAACGTGACCACGGGCTTCTCGTACAATTACTCGGCGTCGTTGCAGAAGCAGTTCAGCAATGGCTTCTTCGCCAAGGCGGCTTACGCCAACGGTGTCACGCGGAACTCGTACGATCCCGGCTCCACCGCGTCCACCAACTGGACGGCGAACGCCCAAGCCGGCGATCCGAATAACCCCGGCGTGCAGTATTCGGCCAACTCGCCCGGCAAACGATTCTTCCTCGCGCTTTCGTATCGCAAGGAGTACTTCAAGTTCGGCGCGACGAGCCTCTCGATCTTCACCGAAGGCCGTACGCTGGGCAACACCAGCTACATCTTCAGCGCGGATGCCAACGGCGACGGCGCCGCGCAGAACGACCTGATCTACGTGCCGCGCAACGTGTCGGAAATGAACTTTCAGCAGTACTGTGTGAGCGCGACCGGCTCTGTGGTCTCCAACTGCGCTACAGCGGCGCGCACATTCACTGTGGCCGACCAACAGGCCGCGTGGGATGCGTACATCAGTCAGGACCCGTATCTGAAGGACAAGCGCGGTGCGTACGCGGAGCGCGGTGCTGTGTTCTTGCCGATCAACTTCCGCACCGACGTTGGTTTCACCCAAGAGATCTTCCAGAACGTCGGCGGCAAGCGCAACACGCTGTCCATCCGCCTCGACGTGCTGAACATCGACAATCTGCTGAACAACAAGTGGGGCGCGGGCCGGCGTCTCGTATCGAACGCGCCGCTGCTGCCTCAGGGCGCCGATGCCAATGGCGCATTGCTCTATCGCCTGCGTAACTTCGGCACGAACCTGTTGAACACGACGTACCAATCCACCGCTGGTCTTTCCGACGTGTGGCGTATGCAGCTTGGTGTGCGCTACACGTTCAACTGATCGATCAACCGGTCCAGTTGGAAAGTGCTTGAAGTCGACGGCCGCTGCGGAGTTTCGCAGCGGCCGTTGTGCTTCATGCGGTGCGCGCGACGGCTTGACACCCTTCTGCACCGATGGCACCATTGCAATGTTGCACAAGCGAAGTCGTTGTCGGACATGGTCTTTTGCCGCCTATTGCCGCCACGCAAAACAAGGTGCTAAAACGCGAACGCCCGGCGGTGTCACCGCTGGGCATTTTCGTGTGTAGCGGAACCCTTCCGCCGGAACCGTCTTCATGTCGTTTCGCACGTCTCGTATCATCATTGCCGCAAGCGGCGTGGCCATCGCTTTCGCGGCCTGCGCGCGCACCCCTGAGTTGCCGCCGCTCGACGCCCTGAAGCATCAGGCCAGCTGGGAAGAGTGGAAAGGAAAACGCACGGCGTTTCTCTCCACACCCGGCCGCCCGATGTCCTATTCGGGGCTGACCTGGTTGCGCGCTGGTGAGAACACGATTGGCAGTGACTCGACGAACAGCGTTCGCCTCCCCGGACGCGACGTGCCAGCCAAAGTCGGTGTGTTGATCCGCACCGGCCATGAAGTGCGCTTCGAACCGATCGCCGGGCTGCCAATCACGATCGATAGTCAGCCGGCGACGGCGAAGGTGCTGGCCACCGACGCTGTACCAAAACCGTCCGTCGTCTCCGTCGGCACCGCCGGCTTCAAAATCATGCAGCGTGTCGACTCGCTCGGCGTTCGCACCTTCGACGCAGATCGTGTCTCACCAGAGGCGATCGCGAAAGAGATCGCGCCGCTCGTATACTTCGCGCTCGATCCCGTCTGGCGCGTTCCAGGGAAGCTTGTGCGACGTGAGAAGCCCGAGACGGTGGCAGTCGCTACCAGTTCGGGTGTCGCCGAAGTGCATATCATTTTGGGGACGGTCGATACGAGGATCGGAACGCAGGATCTGCACTTGGTGGCCATGGCCGGAAGTGCAACCAACGATCTCTTCTTCACCTTCAGCGACGAATCGAGCGGTGAGGACACATACGGCTTCCGCTTTCTGCACGCGGCACTCGATACCGCGACAAATGTTGTTGCACTCGATTTCAACTTCGCGTACAACCCGGATTGTGCCTTCTCAGCGTTCACGACGTGTCCGCTTCCACCCGACGGCAATCGCATCGGCGTGCGCATCCCGGCTGGTGAGCGTGCGGTCAAGTATGTGAACGAAGGCACCGCCAATCGGCGTGCGAAAACGTTGGCCGACAAAGTGCGCGGCACCGCCCCACCAAAGGGCGCGGCGAACCCGTGAGTCAGTTGCGACGATTCGCGCGGTACTGGGGAGCGACGCTCTTCGCGGCGACTTCCGTCGTGCTGGGCGCCTGTCAGAAAGAAGGGAAGAGCGCGCCGTCCGCGCCGCGAAAGCCGCCCGTGGTGACGGGTGCGATCGCCCCGGCGTACAACGCGTCGGCGCTGAACGATTCCGCGGTCGCATTCGGTGGCGAGAACGGTCCCCTCACGTTGCTCAACGTCTGGGCGACGTGGTGCCGGTCTTGTAAAGAAGAGTTTGCGGAGCTGGAGCGCATGCGACTCGCATTCGAGCCGAAAGGGTTGTTTGTCGTTGCCGTCAGCGTTGATCAGGGGACGTCGACCAAAGTGCAGAACTTTGTCACGGCACAGGGAAGCCGGTTTCCAGTTGTCCACGATCATGACGCGCGCATATCGTCGCTCTACGGAGTGGGCGGCTTGCCTTCGACCTATCTCATCGGCCGCGACGGGCGCGTACTCTGGTCACTCACCGGCAGTTTTCTGGAAGACAGCGCAAACATGTACGCGGCCCTGCGCAAGGCGACGAGCGCGCAGTAACGTGTCGGCGGGCCATCGGCATAACGCCGACGTCACGGTTTTTTGCTGACCGTCTGCGCCTTTTCGATCTTGAACGCAAAGGCCTGCTCCACGAGTTGCGGCACCGTTCGGCCGTGCAATACGGCAGGACGATACTTCATGCGCGGCAGAGCGGTGCGAACGGCTCTCGTGAACGCGGTGTCCGTGCTGGCCATGACGATGAAGCTGGCGAGATCAGCGTGTCCGGTCGAGTCGACAACAAACGTCGCCAGCACGACGCCTTCCACCTGCTTCTCGAGCAGCGCCGCGGGGTAGATCGGACCTTCGCTTGTGGGGTCGCGCTCAGCGAGTGAGTCCACCTCAATCTCGGACAACGGACGTTGCGGCTCGGTCGCGAACTGCTCCGGCGAATTGAGTGTCGCTTCGCTGACGACCGCTTTCGTTTCCGATTCGTCGGCGGGGGCGAGCGGTGCGACGCCTGGATTGGCCAGATTGGATGTCGCCGGCACGGGAGCGCCCATCAGCCCGACATATTGCAGCGTCTCTTGCCGCGCCTGCGTTGCGTGCTGGTCTTTCGGCGCGAGGAAGAACGGCAGTTTGGCCAAATCGATTGACGGCGCGGGCGCGATGCGCGTCGTGAGTGCGACAACGCCCATGACAATCGCGACTTGCACCGCAGTGCCGAGCGTGGCGACAAGGAGTTCGTGCACCACCCAATGGCGACTCGACTCGATGAGCGTGAGACCGCGTCGAGTGGGACGTGCGCGTCGGTCAGCTACGAATGCGGATGCGGAGGGGAGGGTAGGCATCGCGGGCCGAGGTGGAAACCTCATGTCGAAATCTGATGGAGCGACGGGCCGGAGGCGATGGGCGCAAAGCACATCCGCGCTCACCCCCGCTCACCGGGCCCTTGCTTCAACGACGCGGCGGGGCAGCTTCAGGATTCACGTCATTCGTTCTGAACGCTCGCTCGCACCGTCATCTCATGCTGCTTCTTCCGTTTCTTGTCGTCCTGTCAGGCACCGACGTTTCGTCTTCAGTGACCGAACGCGATGCCCGTCACCAGTGCAACCAGTTGCGTGCAGTTGAGGTCACTCCCCGCGCCGTATCGAGTGCGACGCAAAGCGCAGTTGGCGTTTGGGTCCAGAGCACGGTTCCGCTGCTGGACTACAAAGCGACCATTCCCAAGGGTTGGACAGCACGAACGGCTTCGTCGAAGATGCGGCTTGCTGAATTTGTGGCGGGTCCGGCAGAAGCCGGCGCAGAGGTTGTGATCTACTTTTTTGGGCTAGGGCAGGGTGGGCCGGTGGACGCGAATCTGGCACGATGGAAGAGTCAGTTTTCGAACCCCGATGGCGGTGCGGTAACTGAAAAGGTGACGACCGACAAGTCCGGTCTATTCCCGCTCACGGTCGCCGAATATGCAGGCACCTATGCTCGCGGCATCGGCATGGGTTCGGCGCCCGAGCAGGCGCGAGCGAATCACCTGCTGGTCGCTGTAGTCGCAGAGACTCCCACCGGCACGATCTTCTTTCAGCTCTTTGGCCCTGCTGCCGCAGTCGTCGCGCAGCGCGCAGCGTATCTCTCCTTCGTTCGAAGCATGAAATAGTTGCGATCGACTCGAGCAAGTCGCGCATGACTTTGTCTTGCGCGGCTACCGAGTGTGTCTCATCGTAAGCGCGTGCCTTCCACGGATTGGTGACGAGTACACAGGAGCCGATGCCAGGCTCGTCCGCTGCACTCCCGCTCGAAGTGCGCGCGATCGGCGTGCTGCTCGCGTTCGAGATCGCGGCCGGACTATGGTTTGCGCTCAATTGGCCGCCCGGAATGTCGGTTTTTCTCAGTCAGATTCCGGCCTTCGGCGCCGTCGGCATGGTGTGGGGCTTTCTTCCGAAGGAACCGAAAGATGCGTTCAGCATCTGGCTCGCAACTCGGCTCCGTCGTCCGGGTGTGTGGATGTCGACGGCGGGAATTTTTGCAGCATCAGTGGGCGTGAGTTGCTTCGTGAACACCGTTGCGGTGACCGGCTCGCCCAACGATCCGACGTGGATTTATCGACAGAGTGGGCAAGCGACGCGCCAGGATGGCGGCCCCCTTGTTTCGGCCGATTCGCAACGACTACGGCGGGGTGGGGGGCCACTGTATTTCTGGGTGTGGACGTCGCCGATGGGGCGCGATGTGTGGTTGCGCTCGTCCGCGCGGCTGACGCCCGATGAGCGAACGGTGCTGCCATGGCGACCGACCGCGCTCGACTATCCAGACGACTTCGAGGCGCCGGGTGTGCTCGCGGCGTTGCCAGGCAAGCAAGTGTTGATCGAGATGACCAGCGCGCTTCCCGTTCGCATGCTGTTGCTCGAAGCGGGGACGGGAGACACGCTCGCCGTCGATACCGTGTCGACGCCGGGCGCCGTGTTGTTTGCATTTCTGAAAGCCGACGTGCCCAAGGACGCGGACGTACAGTGGCGTAGTGCGGCCGATCAACTCGCCGGTGGCTTCGATTCATTGTTGCTCAGCGCATGGGCAACCAGTGCGCGCACTCGCTTGACGCGACGACCGTTGCGCAGCGACGAGCGACTGCGCCTCTTGGCAGTCGACGCGAAGGGAATCACGGTGTGGATGCGGGAGGTAACACTTCATGACGGACTCACGACGACGCTGGTCGCACCGTAGCGCAGGCGTCACGACGGCGCTTGCATCGGTGATGCTCTATCTCACCGGAGACGTCGCTCCCGGAACATCGCACGCACGCGTCGAGCGCGAGGCGGGTGCGAACGTCAACTCGATGCACCGCATCAACGACAGCAGCGTATTCACCGTCGCGGCGGCCGTACGACCGCATGTCGCCGTCCGGGTGCAGATCGAATCGGATCTCTATCGCAAGAAACTCGACGGCGATGCCGCGGCGTGCGGAACGAATTGCGCGGCGCTGCAGGCTGCACTCTCCGACACTGTGCGCGCGCTGTTTGCGTCACGCTTCCGTTTTGCCGACTGGAGCAGTGGCGGCACACCAACGCTCGACACCATATCGATCCGTCTGCTCCAGAGGAGTGCAAATGCGAGCGCGGTGAAGATGGTGGTCTCGTTGCAGGGACGTGCCCGGCAGTACGGTAGCACCGCTGAAGAAGTGGAGTTCGAGCAGTTCCTGTTCATCGTACTCCGTCAGCCGGCTGACTGGGCGTCGGCGCGACTCCGAACAGTCTGGGCCGATTCACTTGGTCGGCGACTCGATACGTTTGGCTCGCGCATCCTGTCGAACGTAATCGGTCGGTTGCCGCTGGTCGGTGATGTGGTCTTTGACGCCGAACGACGTTCGGCCAGCGTGCAACTTTCCGCCGATTCGCTGCGTGCCGCCGACACGCCGGCGCCAAAGTTTCTCGTGCGCATCTCGATGCCGACATCAACGCCGACCGGTGACATCGTCCCCGATACCGGCGAACTCGTGCTCGAGCCGTGCCGGCGTACGAGTCGCGGTTTCTACAGCTGCGAGATGGGCGTGTTCCGTTGGCGCGACCGGTCAGGGTCGGACACGCTGTTCCGTCAGAAGGCAAAGAATTCGACGGTGAAAACAGCCAGCGTGCATCTACGGGAGTACACCGCCGCGCCGGCATCGTTAGGCGCCGGCGGAGTTGCAGCGCCGAGGAATCCATGACGCGCGCGTTTAGTGCGGTCGGCGTAAGTGCGCTGCTGCTCGGCGGCGGCACGTTCTGCGCGGTAACGTTGCCGTCGTGCGTTGCTGCTCAGGCCACCGGTGCCACGCGCGCCGTCACCGCACGACTGGATACGGCACGATCGGCGCGCGCGGTCGCACAGTCGCGAGCTGCTGCAGGCGACCACCGCGCCGCGATCAGCGGATTCGGACGTGTGATCGCGACGATGAACGCCGTGCCTGCCGCGTATCAGGAGAAGGCCGTATTGGCAGATGCGCACTTTGGACGCGCAAGCTCACTGCTCCAGCTCAGTCGCTCCGGGGCGATCGGGTCTTCGGCGACCACAGTCACCCGTGATGTTGCAACGGCAATAAAGGACTACGACGACGCGATCGCGCTCGACTCGGCGCGCTTCTTCGGCGCGGCCAATAACAACGCCGGGCTGCTACTGCGCGACGCGGGTGCACATGGTGAGGCAGTCCGACGTTTTCTCGCTGCCGGATCGACGACGCACCCTGGGCGCGGTGTGTTCCTGATGTACGCCGGTGACGAGTACGCGGCGCTCACTCTTCCGGATAGCGCAGCCGCGACGTACCGCGCCGCGCTGCTGGCCGATTCAACGCTCGCGGGCGCACGGGAAGGGCTGTTGCGCGCATTCGCGGCGCGTGGCGCGTCTGACTCGTTGCTGCGGGTGGCATCCAAGTGGAGCAGTGAACCACGGCATTCGCCGCAGGTGACGGATGTCATGTACCGTGCACTCACGTCCGGGCTGTGGCGCCGCGGTGGCGTGCCGAATGCGACAGTCGCCGACAGTTGCCTGATCCTGCTGGCGGTCAACTTCGCCACGATGCAACTCGGTCCGCCCGATATTGCGCGCCTTCACGCATCGCGTCTGATGGGAATTGGCGGCGCGGAACCGAGTACGAAGCAGGGAGTCGATGGCCTGTTGGCGGTCTACGCAACCAAGCCCGATATCAGCAACCGCCTTCCGTCAGGCGATCTGGCCGGAGCGGAGTGGTGGGGGCGCAGCGAAAAGCGGCGAACGACATGGAGCACGCTGCTTGGCAGTATCGGCCGCTGGTATGACACACGCGACGACGACTCCACAGCAGTCGCGTACTACGAGGCGGCGCTGGGCATGCCGTGGCGCGGGAACGAACCGCCGATGTGGATGGATATCGATCTGATCTTTCCGCTTGCGATGCTGTATTCCCAACCGTCGATGACGCGCGCCGATCCGCGGCGACTGAGTCGGTTTCTCGACGGTGTTTTTGGCGGAAAGATGGTCGCCTATCAGCGCCAGGACGACCATCAGATCCGACGATTTCACACCGCACTCGGCGCCTTCTTCGCCTCCCGCGGCGAATGGGGAAATGGGCCGCGTGGTGCCGTGTTTCAGCTCGAGAACATGCGCAACGCCACGCGTCGCATCAACGCGGTCAATCCGAAGGCAGAGCCGCTACGCGACGCACCCGAGCTGCTGCTGCAACTCGTGCAAGGGTACTGTCGCACGGGCGCGAAGGAACGCGCGGCCTCACTTGCGCGCGAAGTTTCCGACGAGTTCGGCCGTCGCGGTCAACCCCAGACGGTTGCAGCGTGTGAGGTGGCCCCGCCTTGATGTGCGCGGCAACAGCGCGTGCGGTGCTAACGCGGAATCAGTTGGCCGACGTTGGCAACCATCCCGACGTAGAACGCGTGAGGCAGCGGACCTGATATTGGCGTTATAATACCCGCGTCCAGTGCGAGTTGTGGTCGTACGAGATATGTCGGGCCGGTGAGCAGCGCTGCTGTGCCAGGATTCGCTGCGGGGCCGCTGGTGCGCGGGTAACCAAACACTTCGACGACCCAGCCGAGCGCGCGATGCACGGGCATGCCTGCAGATACGGTCCACGCGGTCGCCGTACGCGGTGCATTCGAGCCATCGCCACTGCGCCACGTCGCGCCAGCATTGACGTCGACCGCGACCGGGCCGAGCAGGCGGCTGCTGATGAGTAGGAGAGTCGCATCGGCCGTCTTCGTGCTGCGATCGCCGCCGGTTGGGAATTTGATCTGCGGCAACAGCGCGAAGTCGTTGAGGATCGGAGCACCGTGCAGAACACGCCACTTCACACCGATGGCAAAATCGCCTGGTCCAAACGCGGTTCCCGGCCCGTTTAAAAACGGCGTGGAGATCGAAAGCTGGGTCTCCTTCGTCACGCCAAACTTGAGCACCGTGGGCGCCTGAGTCGCGTAGCGGCGGTCCGGATTCCGATCGCGCTCGATGCCGGTTTCGATCTCAAGCAGGCCCGGCGCGACAGTGCCTGCGTGCGTTGCAACCGTTGGGCGCTCAGGCTGCACGGACACCGGTACGCCGCCGCTGCGCGCGCAGGCACCGAGCGCGAGCGTGAGCGCAGCCAGTAACGCAACAGTCAACTGCGGCCTGTCGGCGAGACCGCGGTTGTCTGTGGACGGAGTGCGCGTGTTCAACACCATCATGTTGATGGGCGTGTAAAAGTTGCTACGGGGCTCACTGTTGGTGTATGGACGACAGCCACTCCACGCCTCCATCTTGAACGGTAGCGCTGTCGCCGCGCTCCCGCCTACTGCCCCTCTGTACACAAAGGACCTGCAATGAGTACCGCAATTTTCTCGTTCGTTGGCCGAGCGCAAGTCGCGCTTCGCGCCGCAGCTGGCTGCCTCGTGGCGTTGACCGTCGGTGCCGCGAACTCAGCTCGCGCACAGCCTGCCGCGCAAGCCAAGATCATCGGGCGCTGGGACATCACGATGCAGGGCGCCGACGTGCCGTTCCCGTCGTGGCTTGAGGTGCATCTCTCAGGAGGTCGGACATTGGTGGGGCAGTTTGTTGGGCGCACGGGTAGCGCGCGCCCGATTTCCAAAGTGGAGTGGGCCGATGGCGTCATGAAGTTCTCGATCCCGACACAGTGGGACATGGGAAACGAAGATTTTCACATCGAGGGGAAGCTGGACGGCGACAAGCTGGTCGGCTCGATGAGCGATGCGCAGGGAAAGAAGTTCACTTGGACTGGAGTCCGTGCGCCTTCCTTGCGCCGCGCCACTGAGCCGAAGTGGGGAGCACCGATCCAGCTCTTCAACGGTCGGGACATCAGCAACTGGACACTAACTGGCACAAATCAGTGGACAGTGTCCGGCGGCATTCTTGGCAATCCGAAGCCCGGGTCGAATCTGATCTCCAAGCAGACGTTCACCGACTTCAAGTTGCATGCGGAGTTTCGGGTGCCGAAGGGCGGCAATAGCGGGCTCTATCTGCGTGGCCGCTACGAAGTGCAGATCGAAGACAGCGGCGGCATGGAGCCGGGCAGTCTTCACTTGGGCGGCGTGTACGGCTTCCTGTCGCCAAACGAGGACGCGGCAAAGGCGCCGGGTGAATGGCAGACGTACGACATCACGCTCGTTGGCCGGCTTGTGACTGTAGTGCTCAACGGCAAGACGGTGATTTCGCGTCAGGAGGTGCCCGGTATCACCGGCGGTGCACTCAACAGCGACGAAGGCACTCCCGGCCCGATCATGGTGCAGGGCGATCACTCGTCGGTCGAATTCCGCAAGTTGGTGATCACGCCGGCCAAGTGATGTTCGCAGAGGCGTTCGCGATGCGTCACCCGCGATCGTTGGTGGTGGCGGCGCTAGTCGCGTTGCCAAACGTCTGCGTTGCGTCCAAGGGAATCCCATCGATCGGGAATGTATCAATCGCGATCGTATCGACGACCACCGGCGCCCGTGGTGAACCGCGCACCGTGCGCATTCAGTCAAAGCTGCTCGGCGAGTCGCGCACGCTACACGTCAGTGTGCCGGCCAACTATCGGATAGCGAAACAGCGCTATCCCGTCGTCTATCTGCTCGACGGCCATGTGCGTGCGTTCTTCGATCTCACCGTCGCCGCGACCAACTACGATCTGCTCGGCGACATGCACGACTACGCGATCCCATCGCAGATTGTCGTTGGCATTGAACAGATCGATCGCGGAACTGATCTCGCGCGTAACGGTGCGCTCTTCACGCGCTTCGTTGTCGAAGAGCTCATTCCATACATCGATCGCGAATACCGCACCGTTCCGTTTCGCACATTGGTCGGACATTCGCTCGGCGGGCGCTTTGCGTTGCAGACGTTTTGTCGCGCGCCCGATGTCTTTCCTGCAGTCGTTGCGATCAGTGCGTCGCTCCCCGATTCAGTGTTGACGGAAGTACAGGGGTGCATGCGCCGTACATTCGCGGCCGGAACTGAACGCGTGCAACACGTGGTGCTCTCGGCGGGAGATCGCGAAACGCGACTGATCGGTTCAACACTCCGATTACAGGCGTTCGTTCGGGACTCGGCACCCGCGTGGTGGCGATTGAAGCTTGTCGATGGGCAGGGACTCAGCCATACGGAAACGCCGTTCGCGACCATTCCGCTTGCGATCCGCTTCATCTTCGACCGCAGTGTCTGGGAAATGCCGAGCGTGTCGGCGGACAGCATGATCAACCATCTCGGTAATCCTGTCGAGCGGGTGAATGCGCACGTTCGCGCGCTCAGTGCGCGCGTGGGTTATCCCGCGGCGCCGAGTGCGAAGTGGATGGAAGTCACCGCACAGACGTTGCTGTCCCGGGTCGATCTCGACGGAGCGGCCGCCGCCGCAACGCGACTGATCGAAGGGTATCCGGAGCGCATCACGGGGTACACGATTCTCGCCGACGTACAGCTGTTGCGGCGCGACAATGCGGCAGCGCGCCGTTCAATTCTCGACGCACTGCTGCTCCTCGATCGATTGGAGGTGTTTGACGAAGGGCAACGCGATGCACAGCGTGGATCGCTCAGAAAATCGCTGTCGTCGATTTCGGGCTGAGCTTCGTTTGATCGTGCATTGATCCTGCGCCATGGCTCGCGCGCCGTGGATTATGCGAGTGCGGGGAGAGTAAACGAAACGAGCGCCGGCGAATGATCGCCGACGCTCGTTTGTCGCTTGGGAGTTGGTGCTGCTGTGGAACTAGATACCTGGAGGACGCGGCTTGGCCGTACGGTCACCGCCGCCTGATGATGCGCCACTGCTGGACGACGAACCGCCGGACGAACTGCTGGATGAGCCGCCGCTGTAGCCACCGCCGGAGCTTGAGCTGGGTGCG
>JBKJTE010000037.1:0-15072 GCA_046590495.1 Gemmatimonas sp.
TCTACTCGCTGCGGGCGTTCGCGCTCGAGGGTGGCGAGGAACTCAAGGCCGAGTCGCTCAAGATGATTGATCGCGGCGTGCAGCGGCGAGTTGAGCAGGCACTGTCCACGTTTGATCGCCCCGAGGAATGGGACTTCGACTACGTGCAGCAGGATCTGCTGATGCACTACATGCTGCTGGTGCCTGAATTCACGGGCGACACGCGTCCGGCATCGCTCGAGGTAGCGCAGGAGTCGGCCGTCGCGGCAGCGGCCGTTGCGTTTGACGGGAAGCTCGAAAGTCTCAACGCCGTCACTGACGAAAGCGGTGAAGGTTTTGCGGGGCGCCTGCTTGCGCTGGTGATGCTCAACGCGCTCGACGAGAAGTGGAAGGATCACCTCTACGATCTCGATCAGCTGCGCGCGTCGATTCACTATCGCTCGTGGGGGCAGAAGGATCCGCTGGTCGAGTACAAGCAAGACGCGTATGCCATGTTCGTCGATCTCATGCACGATCTCGCCAACACGTTCACCGAGCGGTTCCTGAAGGCGCAGTTGGTGTTCGAGCAGACCCCGACCGAAAGTTTTGAGACGGCAGCGCCCGAGCCTGTGCGGATCGATACGCGGCCGACGAAGCGGTTCAACGCGATGGGGATTCTGGAAGACGTCCCGGCCGATGAACCAGACGTTGCCGCGGCAACACGTACGGCCACCGACGACGCAGACGGCGATGGCACGCGCAGTATCCGTCCGGTCGTCCACGGCACACCGTCAGTCGTCGGCGCGGGCGCTGTTCGCTCGCTCGATCCGGTCGCGAATTCCAGTGCGCAGGATTGGAGCAGCGTCGGCCGCAACGACCCGTGCCCATGCGGCTCCGGGAAGAAGTTCAAGAAGTGCCACGGCGCGACGGGCTGACGATCGCCGGTCTAAACTGGCCGAGTCGACGTGGAGGGCTGACAGCGATGTCAGCCCTTTCGCGTTCCCGCCTTCGGATGACATGGGGCCGCACTTTCGACGGCATGTGCGGCATCCGGGTGACGGTTCGAGAGGTGGATTGGGCAATGATGCGTCACCGGGTGAGCCCGGTTTGATCGTTCGTCATGCCAATGCGCGGTGTTGCACCGCAGGAGTCATATCATGTCTTCACCAACTAGCCAGCCTGCACGGCGGCCGCTAACTATTCGAGAGTTGCCCCGGACTGAGCGGCCACGGGAACGCATGCGTTCGCTCGGCGCTCACGCACTGAGCACGATCGAGCTGATCGCCACCGTGCTTGGCTCGGGGGGCGCGGGTCAATCTGCGTTGGCTTGTGCAGGGGATGTGCTGGACCAGGCGGCGGGATCGCTCGGGCGGCTGGCAGCCATGCCGCCGGCGGCCCTGCAGCGGGTGCGGGGAGTCGGGGTGGCACGGGCAGCAGCGGTGCAAGCGGCACTCGAACTGGGGCGCCGGATGACGGCCGAAGCACGCGAAGCAGGGGTACCACTGCGTGGGCCCGCAGATGTTGCGGCGGCGTTCGCGCCGAGGCTGCAGGACTTGCCAGTGGAGGAGTTTCACGTCGCAATTCTCGATGCACAGCACCGGTTGGAGCGCGACGTGTTGATCACTCGCGGTTTGCTCAATTCTTCGTTGGTGCATCCGCGGGAGGTGTTTCGGGAAGCAATCGCCGAACGTGCGGCCGCGGTGATACTTGTGCACAACCACCCCAGCGGAGATCCGACGCCTTCGGCCGAGGATCGTGTGGTGACTGAACAGTTGGTGGCGGCTGGACGTTTACTCGATATACCGGTCCACGATCACATCATCGTGGGACGCGGACGTTACATGAGTTTTGCGGAGGCTGGGCTGCTGTGACAACGATCGCGCTGCACGATGCAATTCCTGGATTCGGACCCGGTGCCGACGGCGCCTACGATCGGCTCGATCATGAGATGCTCGTGCGTGCCTACAAGTTTTCCGACGCGGCGCATGCAGGGCAGGTGCGCCACTCCGGCGAGCCATACGTGTCACACTGCATCGAAGTCGCCCGTATTCTCGCCGATTTGCAGCTGGACACGACGACCGTCGTCAGCGGACTGCTGCACGACATCGTCGAAGACACCGATATCACGATCGATGATGTCAGTCGCGAGTTCGGCAATGAGATCGCTGAAATCGTCGATGGCTTGACCAAGATTGCCAGCCTTCCGCTCTCGTCGCGCGAAGAGCGTCAGGTTGAGAACTATCGCAAGCTGCTGTTGTCGATTGCGAAGGACGCCCGCGTCATTCTTATCAAGCTCGCCGATCGACTGCACAACATGCGCACGCTCGATTGGCTTGCACCGGAAAAGCGGCGCCGCATCGCGCAGGAAACGCGCGATCTCTACGCGCCGCTCGCGCACCGCTTTGGGATGGCGAAAGTGCGGTGGGAGCTCGAAGACCTGGCGTTCAAGCACCTCGAGCCCGAAGCGTACAAATCACTGGCAAAGCTCGTCGCCGCCAAACGCGGCCAACGCGAAGAGCTCATCGCGCAGATGAAGGAGCCGCTTGAAAAGCGGCTCACTGATGCCGGCATCGCCGAGGTGGAAGTGACTGGTCGACCGAAGCATCTCTGGTCGATCAACAAGAAGATGCAGCAACGCGATCGTCCGTACGAGGACATTTACGATCTGCTTGCCATTCGCGTCATCGTCCCCAATGTCCTCGAGTGCTACCACGCGCTTGGCGTCATTCACGACGGATGGACGCCGGTGCAGGAGCGGATCAAGGATTACATCGCGCAACCCAAGTCGAACGGGTATCAGTCGCTGCACACGACGGTGTTTGGACCGGGTCGCCAGCTTTTCGAAATCCAGATTCGCACGCGTGAAATGCATCGCACGGCCGATTACGGCATCGCGGCCCACTGGTTGTACAAGGAGGCCAACAAACCGACCGGCGAACTCGATCGACAGCTCGCCTGGTTCCGTCAGGTGCTGGAACTGCAGTTGGATGCAGAGACGCCGGGCGAGTTTCTCGAATTCCTGAAACTGGATTTGTATCAAGACGAGATCTTTGTCTTTACGCCAACGGGCGATGTCATCCAGTTGCCAAAGGGTGCAACGCCAATCGACTTCGCATTCGCCGTGCATACGCAGGTCGGTGCGCGTTGCGCCGGTGCCAAGATCAATGGTCGCATTGCGCCTCTGTCGCGTGAGCTCAAGAACTCGGAGACGATCGAGATTCTGACCAACCCGAACGCTCGGCCGAGTCGCGACTGGCTTGCGCACGTGCGAACCGGACGCGCGCGTCACAAGATCAGGCAGTATCTGCGTCTCGAAGAGCGCTCCTCGGCCATGCGTCTCGGTCGCGAGATCCTTGAGCGCGAATTACGTCGCCGTCGGCTGGCCAAGGTCGATGACAATGCACTTGTCCCTGTCGCCAAACTGCTCAAGCTGAAGGACGCCAACCAACTGGTCGCGGCGATCGGGCAGGGCGAAGTGCACGTCATGCAGGTGGTGAAGGCGCTCTATCCGCAGGTGGAATCAGCGCCCGCCGAGCCGGAAAAGCCGAGTACACTCGCGCGCATCGTCGATCGGGTGCGCGGCACCGGCAAAGGCGTGCGGATTCAAGGTGCGGACGGACTGCTGGTGCGTTACGCGCAATGCTGCCAGCCCGTGCCTGGCGACAACGTCGTTGGATATGTGACGCGCGGTCGCGGCGTGAGCATTCACCGTGGCGATTGTCCGAACCTGTTGCTGTTGGTGCATGAACCCGAACGTCGCCTCGATATCGATTGGCACGAGATGGCGGGCGAGCGTTTTGTGGTGCGATTGGCGATGGACGGCAACGATCGTCGTGGACTTTATGCCGATGTCGCCGCCGCAGTGAGCGCGACCGGCACCGATATCAAGAGTCTGGAACTCAAGACGGTTGACGGTCGCGTCACTGGCGCTGCACTCGTCGAAGTGGAAAACCTTGCGCACCTTGAACGCATCGTCAAGGCCGCGCGTCGCGTGAAGGGAATTACGGCCGTCAGTCGACGTGAGCGACTAACGTCCGAGGAGTAGCCAATCGTAAATACAACAAACCCGCTCACGGCATTCCGATGAGCGGGTTCGTTGTTTCAGTTGATGCATTGCGCGTCGCTACACGCTGACTTTTGCTCGCCCACGCTTGCTGCTCCGCTTCATTGCCGGCGGAGCGCCAGCGTCGCGACGAGCCATGTGACGTGGCGCGCCACTATCGTCATCGACCTGGAACTGCTGCACCAGATCCCGCATCGTAGCTGCCTGCGCGTTGAGCTCTTCCGACGCACTTGCCGATTCTTCTGCGCTGGCGGCGGCACGCTGAGTGAGCTGACTGACCTGTTCGACGGCGCGACTCACTTCTGCAATCTGATCGCGCTGCAGGGTGCAGTCGCTGGCAATCTCACCGACAACAGCGGTCACGCGATCGACATCTGCTTCAACGGTGCCCAGGTGTTCACCGACCAAGCGGCTGAGGTCTGTGCTCTGACGAGTGGTCAGCACGGTCTGGTCGATCAGCGCTGACGTTTCCTGCGCTGCTTCTGCAGCGCGGATAGCCAGCTGACGCACTTCGTCGGCAACGACTGCGAAGCCACGGCCTGCATCACCGGCGCGCGCCGCTTCAACTGCAGCGTTCAGTGCGAGCAGGTTCGTCTGGAACGCGATCTCGTCAATGCGTTTCACGATCTGCGCGGTCTTCTTTGCCGACTCTGCCATGCGACTCATGGAGCCATCGAGATCGCGCATGGTCGCGGCACCACTGCGGACGCGCTCACGCACTTGCAGAGTGAGCGTGCGAGCTTCTTCAGCGTTGCCGGCGGTCCGCGTCGTCACGGACGCCTGTTCCTGCACCGCGGCGGTGATTTCCTCCACCGACGCAGCCTGCGCCGATGCACTGTCTGCAAGTGCCTGACTGCCGTCTGCAACTTCGTGGGATGCGCCAGCGATCTGTTCAGCGGCAACCTCAACTTCATGCAACGCGCCGGCAAGATTTCCAATGGCGAGATTGACGGCTCCCGCAAGACGCGCGTGGTCGCCCTTGTAGTCGCCGTCGACGCGGTGCGAGAGGTTCCGCTCTGCGGCCTCTTCAAGGACGACGAGCGCCGCCTCGACGGGCAAGCGCATCGCTGCCTGGGCCTCATTGAAACCGTGCAGCAGCTGACCGAACGCGCCAGGGAACGAGGCATCGTCAGCACGTGCTGCAAGGTCGCCGTTCTGTGCTGCTGCGACGGCGCGCTCAGTCTCCTCGAGCATCGCGCGGAGCGTCTGCATCGCCTGGTGATGCGCTTCAACCGTCGCGATCGTGTGCCGGCCGATCGAATTCACCGTGGTCGCGAGCGTTGCCAGTTCATCGGTGCCGGTGACAACCACTGGTTGCGCGGTCGCAACGACTTGCTCCTGCACATCGCCCGCTGCGAGCCGCGTCATGGCATCACCAAGTGCGCTGACCGCGTTCTGCTGCAGATGCTCGACCGACGCAACGATGGCAACCGTCGCGCTCTGAATGCGCCGACCAGCCTGCTGCCCAACGCGGAACACAATTGCCGCGGTGATCAGCGTGACCGCCAGCAGCGTGCGTGTGAGCCATGTGAAGAGCGCATCGTTCGAAGCGTTGGTCGACTCGGCGTCAGCCGCGATGGAATCGCCAAACTTTTCCATGCCGCCTTCGAGCAAAGAGAATTGCACGAGGAACGCGGCCTGTTTCTGCGACAACGCTGCCGTGTCGTGCGCCACCGCCGCTGCGATCACGGTCTTGCCGTCGGCGAGATATGTCTCGACCGGGGCCTTGAGCGAGTCGATCAGCGCAAGAGTAACGCCTTTGGACAGCGCGCGCGCTTCCGCGATGCTCTTCAGAAAGCGCTCGCCATGCTCCTTGAAGCCGACTTCGCTCTCGCGCACCATCGCGGTATCGCGCGTCGCGGTGCCGAGCACGGTGGCGAGCACGTCCGCGCGGAGCGCATCGTGCATCATGTCCGCATCCATCTGCAGTCGCTGTGCTCGTGTGCTCACCATCAACGCGTCGACCCCGCGGCGTGCGCTGCGCAACCCGAAGTCGCCTACTCCGGCAACGATCATCGTGCCGACGGCTCCGAGCGCTGCGAGGCCAAGCAACTTCCGGCCGAGAGTCCAGTGAATGGACATCAGACTATTCCCCGCGCGGGAGAGGAGCTGGGGTTTTGCCGCTCATGCCGGCCTGCGCATGCTGAGAATGGATGCGACTGCATCGTGGATATTGACTAGGGCAAGGTCAGATTGGCGCAGCATCGTCGCAGCGTTCTTGTGGGGGCGCATCAAACTCACCCCCAGATATGGATCGGACGGTTGGTCCCGAACCTTGAGTCTCGACTGTCACGATTTGTCCAGAATCTGGACGCGCTGACCCGAACAAATGCCGATCACCCGGTTTATATTATCGGCATGGCCGCTCATTTCAGACTTCAGGCGCCGTTTGCTCCAGCTGGCGATCAGCCGCGCGCCATCGCCGAGCTTTCGGCCGGCCTCGCCCGCGGTGACCGATATCAGACGCTGCTGGGCGTGACTGGCTCCGGCAAGACAATGTCGATTGCAAACGTCATCGAGTACTGGGGCAAGCCGACGCTGGTGCTCTCGCACAACAAGACGTTAGCGGCGCAGCTGTACGGCGAGTTGAAGAGTTTCTTCCCGACCAACGCGGTCGAATACTTCATCTCGTACTACGACTACTATCAGCCCGAAGCGTACGTCCCGTCGAGCGATACGTACATCGAAAAGGACGCGAGCATCAACGAAGACATCGACCGACTGCGCTTGCGCGCGACGTCGTCGTTGATGGAGCGTGACGATGTGGTGATCGTCTCGACGGTGTCGGCCATCTATGGACTCGGCGACCCGGTGTCGTACCGTGAGCGAATGGTGTCGCTCGATCGCGGGCAGCGCGTCGGACGTGATGACGTGTTGCGCGCATTAGTCGGGATCCAGTATCAGCGCAACGACGTCAACTTCGATCGCGGAACGTTTCGTGTGCGCGGCGATACGGTGGAAATATTTCCAGCCTACGAAGAGCAGGCGGTCCGTGTGGAACTGTGGGGCGACGAGATCGAGCGCATCTCCAAGATCGATCCACTCACCGGTGAAACGATCGCCGCGTTGCAGCGAGCCGCGATCTACCCGGCCAAACACTTCATCACCAACCGGCCGACGGTCGAACGTGCGGTCGTTGCGATCAAGGACGAGTTGACAGCGCGTCTCGAAGAACTCAAGACGCAAGGAAAGCTGCTTGAGGCACAACGGCTCGAACAGCGTACCAATTTCGATATCGAGATGTTGCTCGAGATCGGCACCTGCGCTGGCATCGAGAACTACTCGCGCCACATCAGTGGTCGCATTGCAGGCGAGCGTCCGGCCTGTCTCTTTGACTATTTCCCGGACGACTATCTCGTGGTCGTCGACGAGTCGCATGTCACGCTGCCCCAAATCCGCGGCATGTACAACGGCGATCGTGCGCGCAAACTCACGCTTGTCGACTACGGATTTCGCTTGCCGAGTGCGCTGGACAACCGTCCGCTGGTGTTTGAAGAGTTCATGCAGCTGTCGCCACGACTGATCAATGTCTCGGCGACCCCCGGCGACTTGGAGTTGGAACTGTCCGAAGGTGTGGTTGTCGAGCAAGTCATCCGTCCGACCGGTTTGCTCGATCCGGTGCTCGAAGTGCGTCCGGTGAAAGGGCAGGTGGACGACCTGTTGCATGAGATTCGTCTGCGGGAACGCAAGGGGGAACGCGTACTCGTGACGACGTTGACCAAGCGCATGTCCGAAGACCTGACCGACTATCTGCAGCAGATGGGAGTGCGCGTGCGCTACATGCACTCCGACATCGACGCCATTGAACGGGTTGAGATTATCCGTGGTCTCCGACTCGGCGAGTTCGACGTGCTCGTTGGCATCAATCTGCTGCGCGAAGGGCTCGACATGCCCGAAGTGTCGCTCGTTGCAATTCTCGACGCGGACCAGGAAGGTTTTCTGCGCAGCGATCGATCATTGATCCAGACGATCGGGCGCGCCGCGCGACATCTCAACGGGCGCGCAATTCTGTACGCCGATCGCATCACCGGTTCGATGCAGCGCGCGATGGACGAGACAACGCGTCGCCGTATGATTCAACGCGAACACAACGAAGCCAACGGCATCGTGCCGACCGGTGTGGTAAAGAGCATCGACGACATTCGCTTCATCACGCGGGTTGCCGATGCGCGCATGGAGAAGGACGGCGGTGTCGCTCCCGCGCCGCGCAAGGTGGGTGGAGAAAGCAACACACGGTCGCGCGAAGAACTGCAGGTGCTCGTTGGCGAACTCGAAACGGCAATGCGGGAAGCCGCAATTGCGCTCGACTTCGAGGCGGCAGCGCGACTTCGCGATCAGCTGTTTGAAGTGCGGACTGCATTGGGCGACAAGCCGACACAGGCCCGCGGCGGCGATAGCGTTGCCAAACGTCCTCCCGGTAGCGCGCCGCTGCGCGGTCCCGGAGGTCCGGGCGCTCCCGGTGGGCGTGGCTCCGGCGGCCGTCGAGGACGTTGAATGCCAGCAAAGCCGCCGCTGTCGCTGCAACAATTACTGGAGCGCGGAGCGCCGAGATCACCGGATCGGGACACACTCGACGCGTGGGGACGGGCCGTGGGTGCGGTGCTCCCGCGTCCTGTGGTCATCACACTCTCCGGCGATCTAGGCGCGGGAAAGACCACGCTTGCGCGTGCGTTGTGCGCGGGACTTGGCGTGACGAATCTCGAGGAAGTTACGAGTCCGACATTCTCACTGGTCCAGCACTACGACGCTCCGCGCGGTCCGGTGACGCATGTGGATTTGTATCGCCTGCGTAGTGATGCGGAACTTGAGGCCCTTGGCTGGGATGAACTGGTCGCAACCGCGCCCGTGTTGCTGATCGAATGGCCGGAACGCGCCGCGGCGACGTTGCCTCGAGATACGATCTCAATTTCGCTGACCTACGATCCGGCGGATTCCGAGCGGCGTCTTATGCGCGTGCACGTCCCCCGCCCGTGACGGGGCTCACCGAAGAGCGTCTGTGTCTGGCAGGGGCGCGGGTGTCTCTGCTCACTCAGCCCTCGCCCTGTGTCTGTAGTCATTCCCATCACGTCCGATCGCCGTGCACCACGCGCGGCCACGGTGAAACTGGCCGAGGTGATCTCGGCGCTCTCATATGCCCTCGACCTGACTGAGGGGCAGCGCCCGGGGCATACGCTACGTACGGCGTTGATCGCGATGCGTCTGGGCCGGGAGATTGGCCTCGACGCCGACACAATGGGTGCGCTGTATTACGCGACGCTATTGAAAGACGCGGGATGTTCGAGCAACGCCGCACGCATGGCCGCGCTGTTTGGATCGGACGATCAGACGGTGAAGCGCGATATGCGTCTGGTCGATTGGCACGACAAGTGGCGCCTCGCAATGCGCACCGCCCGCAACTGCGGCGTCGGTCGCAATCCGATTTCGCGCATCAAGCATTTCATGCGTATCGCCGGCACTCCGCAGATGACGCGCGAAATCATCGCCGCGCGTTGCGAACGCGGCGCACAGATCGCGGTTGCACTCGGCTTTCCCGGCCCCACGTCGGAAGCGATTGCGCACGTCGACGAGCACTGGTGCGGACTCGGGCATCCGGTGGGGCTTGCCGGGCACGAGATCCCGATCCTGTCGCGCGTGTTGTTACTCGCGCAGACCGTCGAAGCGTACTGGATGGAGAACGGCATCGCCGCGGCGCTCGAGATGGCGCGCACGCGTCGCGGGCGCTGGTTTGATCCGGCGCTGGTCGATGTCGTGGTTTCGTGGCGACGGGATGCGCAGTGGTGGGAAAAGCTCGCCGATTTTGAAGCGCTGGACGGTGCGGTGGTGGAGCTGGAGCCAGGCAGTTCACCGATGCTCGCAACCGACGAACGACTCGACGCGATTTCGTACGCGTTTGCCGCGGTGATCGACGCGAAAACACCGTTCACCTATCGCCATTCAACCAACGTCGCCCGTTACGCCGTTGGCATTGCCACGACGATGGGTGCGGGCGCCGAGCTGTCACGCGACATTCTCCGCGCCGGGTTGCTGCACGACATCGGCAAGCTTGGTGTTTCCAATCGCATTCTCGACAAGCCCGGGCGGCTCACCGACGAAGAGCGCGATGAAGTGAAGAAGCATCCCCTCTGGACGCTACAGATTCTTGAGCGCGTTTCGGCGTTCGAGCACTTCGCTGAATCCTCGGCACGGCATCACGAGCGCATCGACGGTCGCGGCTATCCGTGGGGGATCGCCGACCGTGATCTCGACTTCACCGCGCGCGTGCTCGCAGCGTCGGATGTGTACGAAGCGTTGAGTGCCGATCGGCCGTATCGCGCGGGTATGGCCGTCCCCAAGGTGCTGGAGATCATGGCTGGCGATCGCGGCACCGCGTTCGATCCGGTCGTGTTTGACGCGACCGCCGTCATGGCGGAACAGGGGACGTTCGCGCAACTCGCATCGGCTGGCGACGAGCCTTTTGACCTGCTACGTGCGGAGCAGAAGTTGATCGCCGAACGGCGTACCAGCGCTGCGTAACAAGACAAGCCCTTGATTACGTGGGGCGCACAGCGAATTCTCCTCCTGTGCGCATGCCATTTGACACTCAGCCCGTCGCGGCCCTGAGCGAATCAGAGTCGCGGCTCTTTTCGGCGACGCTTCCATCGCCGTTGCTTGTCGTTGAAGCGGCAACGTCGGCCGGATCGGCGGCGCTGGTGATAGATGGTCGCATTGTCGGGCGCAGCGATGTCGCCATGGGTGTAACGCGCGATGACACGCTCTTTCCGGCGGTGCAATCGCTCCTTGCCGACGCGTCGCTCGGCGCGCGTAAGTTGCGCGCGATTGTGTGTGGCGCGGGGCCAGGCAGCTTCACGTCGCTGCGCATTGCGGGTGCACTTGCGAAGGGATTGACCTTTGCCGGCGAATGCGCGCTGTACAGTGTGTCGTCCTTGATGCTTGCAGCCGCGACCTTGCCACGGGCGGGGCGGTACATCGTGCACGCCGACGCACTGCGCGGCGAACGTTTTGTGCTTGACGTCGAGATTGGTGTGGACGGGCTCGCGCGTGCGCAGAGCGCGGTGCGCCGCGTGCCGTTCGCGGAGCTGGTTGCTCTCGGAGAAGGGCGCGAACGACTGGCGGTGCGTTCGAGTCCCGAGCCGGAACTTGAAGCGTATGTGGTCACGCCCGATGCCGCCTCGATTATTCGCTGTGTCGACTGGTTCGCCGATGGCCCCGTTTCGCTCGACCAGTGGGAGCCGGACTACGGACGTCTCGCCGAAGCGCAGGTGAAGTGGGAAGCGGCGCAGGGACGCGCGCTCGCCGACGGCTGATCGCGAACGGCGGATGACAACCGACGGCGCGATCTCGCTCAGACCGGCGAGGATGTCCGATGTGAAGGCGATGGCAGCGATCGAACTCGCGGCTTTCAGCGATCCGTGGCCGGCGTCGTCGTTTGCGGACATGCTCCCGATGACCCATGCGCGCATGGTTGTCGCCGTTGACGCCGACGAAAAGCTGGTGGGCTACTGCGTTCTGATCAGCGCGGCCGACGAAGGGGAGATCGCCAACATTGCGGTGCGGCCGACTGAGCGCCGACGCGGAATTGGCGCACTCTTGCTCGACGATGCGCTGGCGGTGGCGGCGCGAACCGGCGTGATGCAGCTCTTTCTCGAAGTGCGTACATCGAATACGGCCGCACGCGCGCTGTACGCGTCGCGCGGCTTCCTTCCCGTCGGTCGGCGGATCGCCTACTACAACGATCCGGTCGAAGACGCGCTGGTGCTCAGGCGCACCGTTCCGAAGCAGGCGTTGGAATGAGAGCGCGAAGAATATCTAGGTTTGAACCTGCAGCCCGCGACTCCTAGCTTCCCGTCCACAACCAACCCACCGCTCAGCCAGGAGGCACCGTGAGTCGCAGTTTGAACAAGGCCATTTTGATCGGCAACGTCGGGAGTGATCCCGAAATCCGCACCGTCGGTAACGGCGGACGTGTCGCGCAGTTTTCGCTCGCCACCGGACGGGTCTGGAACGACGCGTCCGGCGCCAAGCAGGAAAAGACCGAGTGGCACCGCTGCGTGGTGTGGAACTCGAAGTTCTCCACGCTCGCCGACGTCGTCGAGAAGTACGTGAAGAAGGGTGAGCGCGTCTATGTCGAGGGCGAGATCGAGTATCGCCAGTGGCAGGACAAGGAGGGGCAGACCCGCTACACAACCGAGATCAAGGTTCGTGAGTTGATGCTCTTGGGCGGTCGTCCCGGCGGGGGAAGTGGTGACGACGAGGGCGGGCCCCCCCGCCGTTCTGCGCCACCCACGCGTGGCAAACCGTCCGCGGCCCCGGCCGCCGGCGGGGACGATTTCAGTGACTTCCCAGGCGCACTTGAAGACGAGGACGACGACCTCCCGTTCTGAGGTCGTCGCGGTGAAATGATCCGGGCCAGAGACGTGATGCCGCGCACGTTACGTGCGTGCGCGGCGGGCGTCTCCCGTGGGGTAGCCTTCGCTTCGCGGGAGCTCCCCAGTCTGCACCCCTTTGTCTGGGGTGTGTCGCTCTCCCACTGTGAGGCTCGCCGATGCGCGCTGCTGCCCAAGCGCACCCGTCTGAAGTGCCCGTGTCGACCGCCCGTCAGGCGCTCGTCCGGCTCCTGCTCGCGCTTGCCGCAACGCTCATCCTGGTTGCGATGTGGACGCCGACGGTTGTGCACGCGCAATCCGCGCAAACCAGGGCGGCTGCACCTGCGAAGCCCGCGCAACAGCCGGCAGACAGCGCCAGCACGACCCATGTCGTGAAAGCCGGCGAGTCGCTCTGGCTGATCGCGGAACGCTATTACGGTGACGGACATCAGTGGCCCGAGCTCGCGCGTCGCAACTCGCTCTCGACGGATCACGACAAGGTGCTTTACGTCGGCATGAAGCTCCGGGTCCCGGCGCATCCGTTACCGGCGGCGAAACATGTCGCGATGAATGCGGACGCCAAGGTCCCCGACGTTGTCCGCCAGCCTGCGGTCGCAGCTTCCCGAACCGCGTCAGCACCGCCGACGGCAACGCCGGCCACGAGCGCCGCCAAGGGCTCGTCGCTCGCCGCGCAGACGGCGGACAAGAACGACGCTGCACCATCTGCTCCGTCGCCGCGCACAGGTCGCGCACAGCCGGCTGCCGGAGCAACTTCGAAGGCCGTCGCAACAGGGTCCCAGGCGCAGGTGAAGGCTCGGTCGCGGACCGCGGCCCGTGCGCGTGTTGCGTCAGCGGACACGGTACCCAGGAAACAACGCGCTGACACGACGGAATCGGCAACGGTTTTCTCCCGTGCGAGCGTTGCCGCAGCGCTCGATTCTGCACGTACCGGCCGTCGCGTCCGCAGCGACACGCTGATGGCGCCGCGCACTGCCACGCACATCGGACTCGTTGACGCGGAAGACCTCCGCGCGTCGCGCAGCCCGAAAGAAGTGGCGACGGTCTTCCTCCGCCGCATCCCCGATCAGGCCGAAGTCGATGCGCAGGCGCGCGCCTTGAGCCGTACCGATGCACCCGCCCCGCGGCGTGGCGAATACGAAGGTGCCCCGTTCTCCGTCGAATCGAGTGCGTTGCTCCAGAGCGGTCGCCTGCTGCGCCGCATTGGTGCACCGGCTGGCGGCAGCGCAAACGACCCGCAGCGCCTGACACTCGCCGATCAGGTCGAAATCAGCGCACCTTCCGGTGTCACGCTCGCCGTTGGCGACCGCTTGGTGAGCGTGTACGTACACGAAGTCGCCAAGGGCGTCAACGTCGCAGTGCCCACCGGTATCGTGCGTGTGGTGAAAGTCGAAAGAGGCAAGGCGACGCTCGCCACGGTGCAGTCGCAGACCGGTGGCATTCAACAGGGGCAGTCGCTGCTGGTCATTCAGGGTTCCGCCGCGCCGCTCTCTACGCGAGCAGCGGTCAGCGCCAGCAACGATCTCGAAACATGGGTGCGTTGGATCGACGGAACTGAATCACTCCCGACGCTGCAGAGCTACGTGCTTCTGGGTGCCGGCACTGTACAGGGCGTCCAGGCCGGCGACGAGTTTGAGCTGCACACGGTCAAAGGACCCACGTCGGGTGGTGAAGAGCGGATCGCGCGGGCCCGCGTCGTTCGTGTGGGCGCGCGTGAAAGCACGGCCATCATTGTGAAACAGGAGCGCGCCGAAATCGCGGTTGGCATTCCTGCGCGTCGAGTGGCTCGCGTCCCATGATGCCCGCTGAACGCTAGGCACACTTTTCAACGCAAAAAACGCGCGCCCGCGACCACATTGTCGCGGGCGCGCGTGTACATTGGATCACGCGTGCCGAGTGTGAGCGCACGAGCCGGCACGCACCTTGATTTCCATTTCGTGAGGATGCGACGGCATGGCGAAGACGGTTTTGGTGACGGGTGGCGCGGGCTTCATTGGCTCGCATGTGGCGGATCGGTTCAGCGCAGAGGGTTGGCAGGTAACCGTACTCGACAACCTGTCGAGTGGCCGCGAAGAGAATCTCACCCCGAACGCCCGCTTCGTGCGCGGCGACATCACCACGCCGGAAGCCGCCGATCTGGTGCGCGACGGCAAGTTCGATGTGATGTGCCACCTGGCCGCACAGATCGATGTTCGTCGCAGCGTTCTCGATCCCGTCTACGACGCCACGCGCAACATCCTCGGCACGCTCAATCTCATGCAGGCCGTGCACGCCAGCGGGCACAACACGCGCGTCGTATTTTCTTCGACCGGCGGTGCGCTGTATGGTGATTTTGATGCGCCGCCGAGTGCGGAAACCTTTGGGAAGGACCCCGAGTCGCCATACGGCATCGCCAAGTTGTCGGTCGAGTATTACCTCGCCTACTACGGCCGCGTCCACAAGCTCGATACCGTCGCACTGCGCTATGGCAACGTGTATGGACCGCGCCAGGACCCGCACGGTGAAGCAGGTGTCGTTGCGATCTTCTGTAATCGCATCATCGATGGACGTGCGCTCACTGTCTTCGGCGATGGGACCCAGACGCGTGACTACGTGTATGCGGGCGATGTGGCCGCAGCCAACTTTGCTGCCGCGACATCGAGCTCGCTTCCCGCGCCGGGTCGACTCGAT
>JBKJTE010000125.1:0-25305 GCA_046590495.1 Gemmatimonas sp.
GCGCGATCGACTGCTCAAAGCCATCAGCGAGCGTGCACGCAATCGCACCGTCGTCATCACCGGTGACATTCACTCGAACTGGGTGAATGAATTGCACGATGGATTCGTCCGTTCGGATCGTCCCACGATCGGCGCCGAATTCGTTGCCACCAGCATCTCGTCCGGCGGCGATGGCTCAGCGACACTCCCGGCGAACGTAAAAGCGGCGATCGCGGCAAATCCGCATATCAAATGGCACAATCGTCAACGCGGCTACGTCTCCTGCTCCATCGATGCGAATGTCTGGAACACTGAATTCCGCACAGTCCCCTTTGTGACCAAACCAGACGCGCCAATCGAAACGGCAAGCAAGTGGCGCGTCACGCACGGCAAACCCGGTATTGAGGCGGTCTGACAGGTTGACGCAAACTACGCGCGACCGCTCTTGACCAACTCGGGCATCAACGAACTGAACTCGCGGGTCTGCATGCGCGCGCCACCACGAAGCTGTTCGACGATATCGTCAGCACGATCGTCCTCGACGCCGAGTGCGCGCAGGCTGTGATATGCCATGCCGAAGGCGAGTTCACGTTCGCCCATGAGCGCCTTGCTCACGCCGAGTGATTCGAACAGCCGCTGTTCGGTGTCGCTGTGTGTTCGAACCACGATATCGATGTCAGCATTCTTGGCGCGAACGAGTGTGATGATATGACGCGCGTGATAGGGATCGGGCGCCGCGATGACAAGCAGCTTCGCGTTTTCAGGGTGTGCATACTCGAGAATGCCCGGACGCGTCGCGTCGCCATAGATCGTGGCGACACCGGTCGCGCGCATGGCCTCCACAACGCGACGGTCCTGTTCAATCGCGACAAACGAAACGCCATAGCGCTGCAACGCGTCGCCGATCGTGCGCCCCACCCGACCGTAACCGATGACGATCGCGTGATTGGGGACCATCGCCACGTGTAGGTCGGTCGCCACCATGCGCGGCTCCTTCTGCCGCTCGAGCTTCTCGAGCAATCCAGGGCGCTTAGCGATCCACGTCGCAATTACGTCAGCGAGCTTGAAGAGCACGGGGTTGAGCACAATCGTCACCAGCGCCGAGGCGAGGATCAGACTGCGCGCCGTTTCTGACAGCACACCGAGCGAAACGCCCAGTGCGGCGAGAATGAAAGAGAACTCGCCGATCTGACCGAGACATGCACCAAGCCGAAGCGACGCGCCGAGCGGATGCCGCAAGCCGACCATCAACGCGGCCGACGCCACCGAATTTGCAAGCAGCACCACACCAACCGTGCCGAGCACTTTGATCGGCTCGTTGATCAGTACCATCGGATCGATGAGCATGCCAACGGATACGAAGAAGAGCACCGCGAACGCATCCTGCAGCGGCAATGCGTCTGCACCGGCGCGGTAGCTCAGATCCGACTCGCTGATCACGACGCCGGCGACGAATGCGCCGAGCGCGAACGACACGCCAAAAATTGACGCAGCGCCCACCGCAACACCGAGTGCAACGGTGAGCACAGCGAGCGTGAACAGTTCGCGAGAACCGCTGCGCGCGACGTGTGTGAGCAACCAGGGCACTGCGCGTCTGCCGACGACACCCATCAGCACCACGAATGCCGCGACCTTGAGCAACGTGAGTGCAATCACCCCTGCGACGCCGGCCGTTGGCGCAGTCGTCGCCAATGTCGAGGCGCCGAGTGCGCTCAGCACCGTCGGCAACAACACAAGCACGATGACGACGCCCAAGTCCTCGACAACGAGCCAACCCACCGCGATGCGGCCGTCAATCGAATCGAGCAGACCGCGCGCTTCGAGCACACGAAGCACAACGACTGTGCTCGAAACCGACAGCGCCAGACCGAAGACGAATCCCGCCGGCATCGACCATCCCCACGACACGGCCAGCGCAGCGCCGAGTGCCGTCGCGAGAAGCATCTGCAGCAGTGCACCCGGGAGCGCGATGCGTCTGACGCGCGCAAGATCGCCCGGCGAAAAGTGCAACCCGACGCCAAACATCAACAGAATGACGCCGATCTCGGCGAGCTGTCCCGCGAGCGCAACATCGCCGACGAATGCGGGCGAGTACGGACCGATGGCGATACCGGCGAGGAGATAGCCGACCAACGGGGGCAGACCGACACGGGAGGCGATGACACCCAGAACAAACGCCGTCGCAAATGCGGCGGCCAGCGTGAAGAGCAGTGACGTATGTGAGTTCATCCGTGCTTCAACCGATCCCCATCGCGAACCTTCCCTGTGTGAAGCGGTGCATGCTGCAGGTCAACGCAACTTATCATCCGACCACGAGACTTCGGCGTTCGAGCAGCACAGTATCGCGCCAGACTCCTGCATGTTGCGCCACGCGCTCGCGGCGACCCAGGTGGCGAAAGCCGCAACGAAGATGAATGGCGATGCTGGCTTCATTTTCGGGAAAGATCGATGACATCAGCGTCCAGAACCCCGCCGCCTCCGATCGCGCGACGAGCTCGTGCAGCACGGTGTACCCCACGCCGCGCCCTCGTGAGCCTTCACCAACATAAACGCTCACTTCGGCCACACCCCGATAGTGGACGCGCTTGGAAACCGGCGTGAGCGCACCCCACGCGATCACGCGTACATCGTCCATCGCGACGAGTCGCGGCACCTCGGCGTGCGCTGCATCCCACTCCACCCACGACGGAAGCTCAGTCGTGAATGTCGCTTGCCCAGTCGCGATCCCCTCGGCGTAGATGCGCGCGACCTCCGTCCAGTCATGTGGGGTCATTTCGCGGAGCGGCGGGACTGAGAGAGGCATCGTCGCAATGTGCCCCTCCGACAACCCCGTGTGCAAGAAATCCATCGGGTGGCGTCTCCTCTGTGAACCCGCACTGGAGTGCCTCATGCGCCGAATGCTTTCGCTGCTCTTTCTTCTCTCAGTCCCTGCCCTCGCCCCTGCCCAGGGACGCATGCTCGTCCGTCCCTGCACTTCGCCCCCGCCCCCGCCATGCTCGCGGGACGGTCGGTGCGAAATCATGGCCCCGCTGCCTTGCGGTGCGCGTGTGGAACGTCGATCAAGCGTGGCGCGTGTACAGCTCAACGACCGTGTGCTTCGCTACGAGGTGACGGAAGTCTTTCATAACAGCGGCAACAGTGTGGGCGAGGCCGACTACGTCTTTCCGTTGCCCCCGGGCGCTGCATTCGAAGATCTCAAGCTGTCAATCAACGGTGAACTCGTTTCCGGTGAAACGATGAGCGCCGATCGGGCACGTGGTATCTACGAAGACATCGTGCGCCGTCAACGTGATCCGGCACTTGTTGAGTGGATCGGCAGCGGTCTGCTGCGAGCCCGCATCTTTCCGATTCAACCGGGTGAGGATAAGAAAGTCGTCGTGCGCTTCCAAAGCGTTGCGACGCGGGAAGGCGACGCATTGCGCATCGACTATCGCAGAGGTGGTGACTTCACACTCGAGTATCCTCGCACGGAGACGTACGGCGAACCCTATTCGCCAACGCATCTGCTGGACACACACAACGAAGGGCGCCTGCGTGTGGTGGAAGCGCGAGGCACCACGAACGACGTAACGGTGCTCCTACCGCTTCGCCGCACCGACGCTTCCGGAATGATGGTGTTGACGCACGCGGAAAGTGGAGAAGCCGGCTTTGCGATGTTCACCATCACGCCGCCGCCGGCCGGCGTGCGTACGACGCCGCGTGATCTCATCTTCGTACTCGATGTGTCAGGTTCGATGAGCGGGCGCAAGCTCGAGCAGGCCAAGGCGGCGGGACGTGCGCTGCTCGAATCGCTCCGCGCAACCGATCGCTTCCGGCTCATCGACTTCTCGACCGACGTTCGCAACTTCCGCGATGGGTGGACCAAGGCGACACCGGACAACATTCGCGACGCTCGTCGCTACCTCGACGCACTCAACGCCGAAGGATCGACGAACATCAGTGAAGCGTTGCGTACGGCACTCGAGGCGAGCAGCGCGAGCAACAGTGAACGATTGCCACTGGTGGTGTTCATGACCGACGGCGAACCGACGGTCGGCGAACGCAACCCGGATGCAATCGCGGCACTCGCAGCGAAACTTCGCGGCAGCACGCGGGTGTTCACCGTCGGTGTCGGCACGGGTGTGAACGCTACACTCGTTGAACAACTCGCACTGCAAGGGCGCGGCACAGCTCACTTCGTGCGCGACGATGAGTCGATCGAAGCACCAGTTTCGCTGCTTGCCCGACGACTTTCGGAACCTGTGCTCACCGACATTCGTCTTTCTGCAGACGGCGTCCGCCTGTCACGCATGCTTCCCGCCGGGCCGATCGACATCTTCGCTGGGCAGGATCTGGTCATTCTGGCGCGCTATGACGGCAGTGGCGATGCGACTATCCGCCTCGAAGGCAAGTCTCCACACGGCACCGTCAGCTGGGACACCCACGCCCGCTTCGCTGACAACAATCGCACCAATCCCTTTGTCCCGCGCCTATGGGCCGCGCGACGGATCGGTTGGCTGACCGCCGAAAAACGTCGCAGCGGTGGCACCACCGAACTCGATGGCGAAATCCGCAAACTCGGCGAACGCTACGGCATCCCCACCGAATTCTCGTCGTACCTCGTTGTCGAACCCGGCATGGCCGTCGCGACCAACATCAGTAGGCCAAATTCAAGCCTCCGCTTCGAGGCGGCGCGCGATGCCGCAACCCAACGCGAAGCGAAGTCGGTCGCAGCACTGGATCAGATGGGTGCCATCAGTCCGGCGCCCGGCGTCACCGCACTGCGCACCATCGGGAACCGGCGCTTTTCGATGGCGAACGGGGTATGGACAGATGCCCGTTACACCACGGCGCTGCGTACGATGCGCGTTCGTCCGTACTCGACACTCTACTTCGATCTGCTCCGTCGCATGCCTGAGCTACAGGATATCTTCGCACTCGGCGATCGTGTGATCGCTGCCGGACGTGCCGTCGCGATCGAACTCGCACCAAACGGCGACGAGCGAGTGGACGCTTCCGCGCTCGCATCGCTCCAACGCGACTGGTAGGACGTTGATGAACGACGAAGCGCTCGAGCGCCTGTTCAAGCTCTACCATCTTCCGCTGGTGCGTTATCTCACGCGCCGACTGGGAGATCGTGACTGGGCCGAGGAGGTCGCGCAGGAGACATTCCTGCGCGCCCTCCGGCAGGAGGCGTTGCAGAGTGAGCGCTCGTGGCTCTTTGCCGTGGCGACGAATCTGGTGCGCGATGAAGCACGAAAAGATACGCGACGTCGCGCGCGACTACAGCAACTCGCGTCGGAGTTTCGTGACGACGTGAACGAGTCGTTCGAAGTGGACGAAGAACAGACCGCTGAACGCGCGCGTGAGCGTGCGATGGCACGACGTGCGGTCGATGCATTGGCCGAAAAGGATCGACTCGCACTGTTGATGCGTGAGGAAGGATTGGATTACCGGGAGATCGCCGCTGCGCTCGAGCTGTCGGTTGGGTCGGTGGGAACGACACTGTCGCGCGCGCGTCGTCGATTGACGGAGACCTACGAGGCAATGCAGGCAGAATCAGCACCGCGCATGGGAGAACGTGATGAAGCATCCTGACGAAGGGACGGTGCATGCGTGGCTCGACGGTGCGCTCGACGATGCGGAAGCGCGCGAGATCGAAGCGCACGTCACCGATTGCGCGGAGTGCGCCGCGACGGTGGCCGAAGCACGCGGGTTGATTGCGGCTTCGTCGCGGATCGTGAGTCAGCTGGACGGTGTGCCGGCACGTGTAGTACCGTCGGGTGCAGCGAGACCCGCAGAATCACAGGCCGCGGCAACGCGCGCCCGACGTGCGTGGTGGAAGTCGCCCGGACTCGCGGCGGCGGCGTTGTTTTGCGTGACGACCGCCACGTGGGTGGCGGTGCGCACGCCACCAACGGTTCGCGAGCTGCCTGTGACCGCTCCAGCTACTGGTACCGCTACTGGTACCGCGACTGGTACCGCTACCGGTTCCGGTACCGGTACCGGTACCGGTACAGCTACAGCGCAGCCGACGGCGCCGATGCCGCTCGCACAAACAGAACCGCGAATGGATGCTCCGCCGCCGGCCGCGAAAGCGTCGAACGCAGAAGCGACGATCGCGCGATCGAATGCGGCACCACGGCCAACCGCACCCCTGCAAGCCGTTACGGCCGCATCAGCCGACGCGCGTGCTGAAGCAGCGCCGGCAGCGGCGTCGGTGAACGCCAGCGCGCCGCCCTCACTCGTCGGATGCTATGAACTCGCACCGACTCCAGCGCTCGGCGGGGCGTTCGCGCCGGCAAAGGCGGCGTCGGCTCGCGCCGCGGCCGGCGCAGCGATGGCGCTGGCTGCTCAATCCACCTCGGCGGCATCACCGACGCTGCGGCTCACTGAATCGCAGGAAGCGTATGTCGCACATTTGTCCGGTTCGTCGAACAGCGCCCTCGTTAAGTGGAGCACAGTCTCGCCCGGTGTTCTCAGTCTCGCGCTCCCGGATGGCCGCACGATGCTGGTGCGCATCGCGGCCGACTCGACGGGAACATCCGTCGGTGCCGACCGCGTCGCGTTTACCGCCAGGCGCACCTCATGCCCCTAACACGCGCGTTAAGCCGCACGCATGCAACTCACCCCGGTCCGCCGCCGGGACGTGCGCAAACAACCGGTGCCCCGACGTCCGCTGCGACGGGCGCAACAGACCGATCTCGTCCTAGTGGTGCAGTGTGCGGACCGACAGCCGCGTCCAACCGGCGGGTGCACCGCTTTGAGCGGGACTGACATCCGTACGCTCCACGGAATCGCGTTCCGGGCATATGCCTGCTGCGGTACGGCGACGAAGACATGCTGCATTCTCACGCACCGTGAGGATCGAGAGGTAATATTCGCCCATGATCGCATTTCACACACTCCGGGCGTCCGTCGCCCTCGCGCTGGTGAGCGCCGTCGCGCTGGGTGCCTGCGCGCATCCGGCGCAAACGAGCAACGCGCCGACACCGTCCGCCGCGCCCACCAACCTGCGCATCTACGACACGAAGGCCGCGCGCTTTGTGCCGTTCTCGAGACTCGCTCAAGCGATACGCGGTGTCGACGTTGTCTTCTTCGGCGAACAGCATGACGATCCGGCCACCCACGCAGCGGAACTTGCGGTTCTCGCGACACTCGGTGAGCGCGACGACGTCGTACTGTCGATGGAAATGTTCGAGCGCGACGTGCAACCGCTGCTCGATCGCTATCTCGCTGGCGGCGTCAGTGAGAAGGATTTTCTCGCCGGCTCACGACCGTGGGATCGGTACGCGACCGACTACCGCGGCATGGTCGAACTTGCGCGCATTCGCGGCTGGCCCGTGGTCGCGGCAAACGTGCCTCGTCGAATCGCCAGCGCGGTGAACAAAGCCGGACTCGCGGTACTCGACACCACCAACGCGACTGAACGCGCGTATGCAGCGAAAGACAACAGCTGCCCCAAGGACGCGTATTACAAAAAGTTTGTCGGCGAGATGACCGGACATGGCGCGAACGCCGGGCCCCAGATGAGCGAGGCCAGCATGGATCGCATCTATCAGGCGCAGTGCGTAAAAGACGAAACGATGGGCGAGTCAGTCGCGGCGGCACTCGCCAGGGGCGGCCAGCGCGCAGTTGTGTTTCATGTCGACGGCCAATTTCACAGCGACGGGCGGATGGGCACCGTCGAACGCGCGCGTCGTCGTGCCCCATCAGCAAAAACGTTGGTGCTCAGCGCAATTCCCGTCAGCGATCCCGCGAAAGCCAACGGCGCCGAATACGGCGAGCGCGGCGACTTCGTGCTCTTCACTCGCGCGCCGATCAAGTAACGCGCGCCGATATCGCCCGAACCAGATGCCGTGAGTCGGGCGGGCGCTACGGCTTTGCCGGTACCGGTGCAGCAGGCGCCAGCGCTGCTTCAAGCGAGGCGCGCAACGTGCCGTGATTCCCAAACTCTCCCGCACCACCGTAGGCAATGTCTTCAATGACTTCAAAGCGACCCTTCCGGCCGAGTCGGACGGTGTCAGTCCAGGTGTAGCTGTCGCCGTTGCTGATGTACGTGAATCGCACGACAGACTTGCTCTGCGCTGTCGCTGCTGAATCGCTCAGCACTACAAACGATGTCGGCCCTTCAAACGTGCTCGAGTACAGGTCGCCTTCGATAAACGGCGGCTTTTCATCGGGCGCGCGTTTCGCTTCCCGATCACGCAGTTCCGCTGCGGCCTTGAGCAGTGCCGTCAACGTATCGGACAGGAACGGCGCGAGCAGTCGGAGTTCATCCGCCGTGGGCGCGCCAGTTGAATGCGACGCGATACGCGCCGAATAGAATGCGACAACCACCGGCGATGGTGCCGGCGGTCCTTTCCCTTTGCACGCGACGACCAAAAGTGCTGCGATCACCCCCGCACCCACTCGCTTCATCGTTCCCCCGAACCCGTTGTTGCAATCCCCTGCGCCACCTTGATCATGGGCGAATATCCGCGTTGAGCGGGAGATGTTCATGCAGATAGCGCGTCAACAGTTCGTAGAGATGTCGCGTCGTGCCCGCGCCCTCGTAGATGCCGTGTGTGCGATTGGGATACGCCATCATCTGAAACGGTTTGTTCGCTTTGACGAGTGCGTTGATCAACTGCTCGGTGCTCTGAAAGTGCACATTGTCGTCGCCGGTGCCATGCACCACCAGCAAGTCGCCTTTGAGGCCGCTCGCAAAGTTCACCGCCGATGCGTCACGGTAGGCGAGCGAGTCTGTCGTTGGCAAACCGACGTACCGTTCCTGATAGATCGTATCGTAGTTGTGCACGTCGGCAACTGGCGCGACCGACATCCCCATCCGGTACACATCCGGCGCGCGGAACATCAGGAGCAGCGTCGACGCACCTCCGCCGCTCCACCCCCACACACCCATCCGCGTCGAATCGACGTACGCGAGGCGCCCGATGGCACGCGCTGCGGCAGACTGCTCCTTCACGCGCAACGCGCCAAACTGTCCACGTATAATTTTGCGCCAATCGCGCCCCTTCGGCGCCGGCGTTCCGCGCTGATCGACGCTTGCGACAATGTACCCTTCCTGCGTCAGCATCAAATGCCACAGCCAGTCGGTGCCGCCAAAGCGATCTACAACCGTCTGCGACGCGGGCTCGCCATACACCGTGAACAACACGGGATACTTCTTTGTTGCATCGAAGCGCGGCGGCTTCATGACGTACGCATCGACGGTCACGCCATCGCCGATCGGGATCTGCATGAACTCAACCGGCGTCTGCGCAATCGACGCCAGTTTCGCCTTGAGCGCCGCGTTGGTCACCAGCGTGCGCTGCACTGCGTGACCTGGCAATGCAACGAGGTCGTAGACAGCCGGCACACCGAACGACGACCACGAGTGCATCGCATAGCTGCCACGTGGCGAAATATCGTAGCTGTGCATCCCTCCCATTGCTGCGGGCGTGATTCGTTCGGCTTTGCCGCTGCCATCCAAACGTGTGCGCCACAGTTGCAGCTGCGTTGCATTGTTCGGCGATGCGTCGAAGTACAACCAGCCTCGCTTGTCGTCGATGTGCACCACCTGCATCACATCGTACGATCCTCTGGTCACGAGTCGCTTTGCGCCATCGCGCATGATCGCATACACGTGACGCCAACCATCGATCTCGGCGAGAATCAGAAACTCCTTGTTGCCGCCAACCCAGTGCACACTCGGCCCTTCGCCGTAGCCGACAAGATCGTCGTAGATATCGACCCACGCGCTGTCTCGCTCCACGAAGACGCTGCGTACCTGCCCACTCGCAGCATTCCCCATCCAGAACGTGCGCATCTGCTGTCGGCGATCGAGCTGTTGCACGAGCACGTCACTGCTGTTCGCCGCCCAGTCCATACGCGCGAGATAGTTGTTGCGCGGATCGCCAGGCACGGCAAGCCAGGTTGTCGCGCCACCGGTCGCCTTCACGACACCGACGCGGGCCGAGGAGTTGGTAGTGCCGGCCTTGGGATATTGCACGGGCGTGGTGAAGCTGTAGAGCGAGTCGGTGTTGTTGATCAGCAGAAAGTCGCGCACTCCACTTGCATCGAGCTGCCAGTACGCGATCGACGTTCCGTCCGGACTCCAGCGAAAACCGTCACGCAGATACAACTCTTCTTCGTGCACCCAGTCGAAGGTGCCGTTGATGACGGTGCGCGAGCCGTCGTTGGTGAGCGCCGTGATTGCACCGTCGCTCAACGACTCGACGTAGACGTTATGCTCTCGAACGTACGCGACACGCTTGCCATCGGGCGAAAATTTTGCGAACTGCAAGGTCTGAGGTGCCGCACGCGTTCCGCCCAGTTTGCGCAGTGTCTTTGCGGCGACATCGAGCACCCAGAAGTCGCCGCGCGTATTCGCGCGCCACACGCGCGCGGAATTCGTGAAGATCAACAGGCGCAATCCATCCGTGGACCATTGATAGCCTTCGACGTCGAGCGGTGCAGTCGCACCTGACGGCACGAACGCACTCGCCGGAACCACAACGCGTCGCACGCCGGTCGCGGCATTGTAGGCAACGAGATCCACGCCTCCGGCAGTGGACACTTCAAGCGTCGCATACGTCGAGTCGTCGAGCCACGTCGTTTCGCCAGGACGTTGCCCGCGAAATTCACCGGAGCTGAAAATGCGCGCCAGCGAAAGCTTTGACGGATCAGGTGGTTGCTGCGCGAACGCTACGTCGCCCACCAGCAGCGGCAGCAGCACGCCGCACCAACGCACCGCAAGTGACCATCGCTGTTTCTGGCGCGCCATCACGCGTCCGCTCCCACGTCGATGAGGTGGAGCTGCTCGATCGACTGATACCGGGCACGTTCGAGACGCTGCATCCGCTTCTCGAACTGGCTCATGGCGAATTGCACGAAGGTCTCCGGTTGCAGATCGAATGGCATCCGGTCGGCGGGATACGCGGCGAAGGCTTCGTTGATGATCGCGACCGCTGGTGCGACGAGTTCGTTCATGCGCTGCGTGATCGCGTCCCATACAGCGTCACCATGCTCGACCACCAGTCGTGACAGCAGAAACATGCCGTAGGCGAGATGACGCGACTCATCCAGCTTGAGCATCGTGGCCACCTGTTGCATACCGGGCATGATGCCGCGCGAAACGAGGATGCGATGGTAGACATGATACCCTGTCTCGGCCAGCACCCCTTCCACGATCATGTTGTACGTGACCGATGCGCGTGCCTGAGCCACCGGCGACCGATCAGTGCGCAGCCGCCCCATCGCCGTTGGCAGTGCCTCCGCGAAGATCGTGCGATAGCTCGGCGTGTGGTAGCGCGTGAGATCCTCGTGGACTTGTGCGACCTGATCGAAGAAGCGACGGAACGCCTCGACGTGCTTCGCCTCCTCGAAAAGAAAGCTGGTGAGATAGAGTTGCTCCTCCAGCCGCCCCTCGCTCGCAACCACGTCGAGCAGTGGCAGGATGTCGAGCGTGACGCACTCTTCGCCCGCCTGAAACAACGAGGTGAGACGCAACAGCACGTCGCGCTCGTCGTCGGCCAGCGCGAGCCAGTGTTGCCGGTCCTGTGCAAAGTCGATGTCGGCCGGGTTCCACACGCCGAGCCGTTTGCCTTTGTCCCAGAGCCGCATCGGGAACGAGTCGAAGCGCAAACCGGTCGCACTGGTGCTCTGCAGCGGTAGTGTGCGGGCACCGTGGTCGCGTGGCGCAGCGGGCGTTTCAGCGACCGCTGTCGTCTCCACGGGCGCCGCCCCATCGATCCCCTGCGCGACCCGCACCAGCTCCGACGCGGCGTGGGCGTGCGGCATCAGCGCGCCGACCGATCCTTTCTGCACTTTCAACTTGCCGCGGAGTATGGCCATCGTCGGCGCCATCGCGCCGTCGAGCATCGTCCTCCATGCCGTGAGGTCGGCCGACAGCACAAAACGGGCGGCATCGTAGTCGGCCGCCGACGCCATGCGGGCCGCGCGGCAATCGCCGTGTTGCAGGTCGAGAAACACGCCGCAACCAACGCTGGTCCCGCTGCCGCCGCCCTCAGGCACGGTTGCGCCCGCAGTGGCCGGCGCATCGCTCCACTCCAATACCACCGCCCCTTCCCACCCGGCTGCGGCTTTGCGATAGCGCTCACTGCTTCGAAGCGCCTCGCCCAAAGCCACCGCCCACGCATCGCTGAAAAGCGCCTTCGTCATCCCCTATCCTGGATCGAGAATCAGCGGAAGATCGTCCGCAGCGGGTCACGCTGCGACCAGTACCATACCGTCACGACACCGTCCGAGCGATCCGCACAACGGTCGAATTCATGCGGTCGGCCGGACAATGGTTCGCCTCCGTTGTCACGACCGCCCTCTCGACGAGAGGTAGTCGTGCCACAGGAGTCGCGCCGCCACAGCGCGCCACGGAGACCACTGCTCAGCGATGCGTGTCGCCTCATCGCTGCGTGGCAGCACCGGCAAGCGATGCAAGTGCTGCAGCGCCTTGTGCAATGCGAGGTCACCGGGCGGCCACACGTCGGGTCTGCGAAGCACCATCAGCAGGTAAATGCCCGCACTCCATGGGCCGATCCCGGGCACGCACATGAGCGCCGCGGAGACGTCCGCGTCCGGCCGACGCGGAAGCGTGTCGAGACGCAGCGCACCCGATTCCACCTGCTCGGCGAGCGCGAAAACGAATCGCGCCTTCTGGCGTGTGAGGCCGTGCTGGCGCAGTCCGGCATCGCCCGCGTGCAGGACTGATGCTGGCGTCATGCCGCCAACGCCGACCTCGAGGCGTTTGTACAACGTCGCCGCGGACTGCAGCGACACCTGTTGCTCGAGGATGATGCGCACCAGCGTGGCGAACCCGTGCGGCCTTGCCCACATCGGCGGGTGACCGAGGCGCGCGACGATGTCGGCCAAGCCAGCATCACGCGCCGAGAGCTCGATGACTGCCTCGCCGAGTATCGCGCGCGTCAGCTTTGGCTGGATCACTCCGTCGGTGTTCATGCCTGAAAACAACACGGGGCCCGCACCGCTCTGCGAGCCCCGCGTTTGCTGTTGAACCCGGAAACCCAAAACTCGGGTTCTTGGGCGGCTAGTGCTTCGCCTTCTTACCCTGTCGATCCTGGTCCTCATCCCCACTGGCCGGACCAAAAGGCGAGCCGGTATCGCCCGCGCCCATGTTCTCGACGCGCAGTTTCGTCTTCATCGTCGTGCCGCCAACGGTCAGCACGACGCTGTAGTCGCCCGTCGTCGCGGCGCTCTGGCGTCCACCACCAAAGCCGCCCCCGCCCCCGCCCCCACGACCACCGGCCGGTACCGGCACCGGTAGTCCAATCAGCGCGAAGATCTTGGCGACCGCAGCCTCGCCACCAGGTGCAGGTGCCGCCGCATCGCCAGCACGACCACCCCGTCCACCCGCCGCACCCGCCGCAGCATTGAACGCACCGGCAACCGCTTCACCCGTAGGCGCGCCTTCGCCAGCAGCCGCAGGGGGCCCGCCACCGCGTCCACCGGCCGGCGCCGTCGCTTCCGCCGCGCGCGCGCAGAACGTCTCCCACATCGTCAACGGACGCTCGCATGCACCGCCGGCGCCGCGTCCACCACCACCGCCGCCACGAGCCGCCGGAAATCCGGCCGTATTGAACGCAGGAAGTGGGGTCAGCAAACGCTTCGCCGTCGCGAGCGCAGTACTGTCGTATTTTGCCTTGGCCAGTGAATCGAGCACCATCGGTGCGCGCACCGCGCGAAGAATGCTGTCGCGCTTCTCGCTTGGGCTGAGCGCGGCACGCGGTTGCGGCCTAGGCGTGAGGGCATAGCTCCACGTCACCGTGTGCAGTCCGGCCGTTCCCGGACCGGTCAGCGTCTGGACCGTATCGCCCGATGCGTCGACGATGTTGATGCGGGCGGGTGTTCCACCCGTACCAGTCACGCGATATGAAATTGACGCGCCGTACGCCGGGTTCTGTGTCGCAAAGAACGCCTGTCCGTTGCCGTTACCGGCGGCGCCGAGTGTCGGACCTTCGCCCCACATGAAGGCAGGCTTCGGATCGAAGAGGTGCACACTCTTCGCCACCGTCTTGGTGGTCAACTGTTCGAGCGGCGCGATATCGACGATCCACAAGCTGCGACCGTGCGTCGCCGCGATCAGTTCATGATCCCGCGGATGGATCTGCAGATCGTACACCGGCACGCTCGGGAAATTGGCCGCGAACTTGGTCCACGTTGCCCCACGATCGATCGACGCGTACACGCTCAGCGAAGACCCGACAAACAGCAGATCGCGATTGTGCGGATCTTCACGCACGACGTGCAGGAAATCGCCCGCGCCACCGGTCGGCAGATTGTTCACCAGTGACTTGAACGTTCTTCCCCCATCGTTGGTGACGAAGAGATACGGCTTGAAGTCGCCCCAACGATGATTGTCGAAGGTGACATAGAACGTCGCCGTATCAAACTTCGAGGCTTCAATGCGGGAGACGTAGACTTCGCCGCCGTTCGGCATATTCGGAAAACGCGACGACAGATTTTCCCATGTTGCGCCGTCGTTCACCGACTTCCAGACGTTGCCGTCGTCGGTGCCGGCAAAGATCAACCCTGGCTTGACCGGGCTTTCTTCGAGCGCGACGACAGTGCCGTACGTTTCGGCGCCCGTCGCATCGACCGTGATACCACCCGTCAGACGCATCGACGTGTCGATCTTTGCTTCGAGCTTCTTCGACAGGTCAGGCGAGATCAGGTTGAACTCTTCGCCGCGCTTGTTCGACTTGAGGACACGGCTTCCGGCGAAGTAGACCACGGCCGGATTGTGCGGCGAGATGAAGAACGGCGCGTTCCAGTTGAAACGCAGCGACAGATCGAGTGAGTCCTTCTTCTGCTGTGCCTTGAGCGCCGTGATGGACGCCGTCTGCGCTTTCGTTGCAGCGACGAGTGGATCACCACGCACCGTGGCGATCGAATCTTCCCACGTCTTGTACGCCGGCTGCCAGTTGGGCTTGGAAAACTGCAGGCGTTCGCCGGTCTTGAGGTTCAGGCGCGATGCGTTGCCGCCCTGCGATTCACCATAGACGATGTTCGGATCGGTCGGATCCATTGCGGCGTAGAAGCCGTCACCACCAGCGATCGTATACCAGTAACCCAGCGTCGTCGTGCCCGCGCGCCGCTTGCTGGGTCCACACCAGGTCCCATTGTCCTGGGCGCCGCTGCAGATGTTGTACGGCACCGCCATGTCGTAGGCCACTTCGTAAAACTGACCGAGCGGCAGGTTCTGCATTTGCTGAAAGTTGCCACCCTTGTCATATGTGAACGCGATGCCGCCGTCGTTCGCCAGCACCCAGCGCTCCGGATCATTGGGGTCGATCCAGAGACCGTGATCGTCGACGTGCACGTTCTGCGCTGCGTTCTTTGACGTCTTGCCACCGTCGTCCGATACCTGCAATTCCGTGCTTGAGAAGTATACGCGATCGGCGTTCCTGGGGTCGGAGCGCACCTGCGAGTAGTAGAACGGCCGCACGTTGATGCTGCTCATCTTGGTCCACGTCGCCCCGCCATCCGTCGAGCGCCAGAGTCCGTTGTCGCGCGGCGTGCGCGAGGGTGTGAAGCCACCCCCCGCTTGAGGCGCCGCCGCTTCCACCATCGCGTAGATGACGTTGGGATTGCTGCGATTGATGTCGAGCCCGATGCGTCCTTTTGGTCCTTCGGGGAATCCGCCGCCCTTCACTTCGGTCCATGTCGTGCCGCCATCGGCGCTCTTCCACAGCGCTGAACCGGGGCCACCGCTTTTGAGCGAGTACGGCGTGCGCAGACGCTCCCAGCTCGCGGCGAACAAGATGTTCGGATCCTTCTGATTGATCGCGACGTCGATGAACCCGGCCTTGTCGCTGACCGATTTCACGAGCGTCCAGCTGTTGCCGCCGTCGGTCGTCTTGTACAGACCGCGCTCTGCGTTGCTGCGCCAGGCGGCGCCAAGGGCCGCGACGTAGACGACGTTCGGGTTGGTCGGATGCACCACGATGCGACCGATCTGTTCCGTCTTCTCGAGTCCCTTGAGCGTCCACGTGAGTCCACCGTCGGTGGACTTGTAGATGCCGCCACCCGGCTCGATGGAGTTCCGCGAGTTCGGTTCGCCGGTGCCCGCCCACACCTGCTGCGTGTCGGTCGGCGCGATCGCGAGCATGCCCATCGAGATCACACGCTTGTCGTCAAAAACCGGGCGCCACGTGATGCCGTTGTTGGTGGTTTTCCAGATGCCGCCAGCCGCGGCAGCGACAAAAAGCGTCTTGGATGGACTGGGGATGCCGACGACATCGCTCAGCCGCCCCATGAAGTTGGCGGGTCCGACGGTGCGCCAACGCAAACCGGCCACGGTCGCGGAGTCGAGCGATTGAGCAGTCGCATTCCCGGCAAGCAGTACAACAGCTGCCGCGGTGAGCGCGGGGAGTATTCGAGGACGTCGCATGATTTGTGCACGGGAAAGTTACGCGGAACCCGCAGCCTACTCTGCGCAGTTCGCCACCTTTAGCAAGACGTCACTCGTACCTCGCACGTTGAGACCAAATGTGAGCGTCTGCGACACAACCCCTTCACGTTCATAACCTATTCATGACCACGACCCACGCCATCGCCGCGCACAGCGCCACGACGCCGCTCTCACCGTGGACGTTTGATCGACGCGCGCCAGGGCCGCGCGATGTGCAGATCCAGATTCTGTTCTGTGGCGTGTGCCACTCCGATCTTCACACGGTGCGTGGTGAGTGGGGGCCAATCGTGTATCCGCAGGTGCCGGGACACGAAATCGTCGGCCGCGTCGTGGCGATCGGGGGGGATGTCACGAAGCACAAAGTCGGCGACAGTGTCGGCGTGGGTTGTCTCGTTGACAGCTGCCAGAGCTGTGCGTCCTGCGCCGAAGGACTGGAGCAGTTTTGCGAGAATGGGTCCACGGGCACCTACGGTGGCATTGAGAAGCAGACGGGCAAGCCAACCCAGGGCGGCTATTCGGACGCGATCGTGGTCGACGAGCGTTTCGTTGTGCGGATTCCCGAAGGTATGGACCTCGCTGCCGCGGCCCCGCTCCTCTGCGCCGGCATCACGACCTTCTCTCCGCTGCGCGAATGGAAAGCGGGACCGGGCAAGCGCGTTGGTGTCGTCGGACTTGGTGGACTGGGCCACATGGGCGTCAAACTCGCGCATGCGATGGGCGCGCACGTGACACTGCTGACCACGTCGGCAAGCAAGGTCGAGGACGGTCGTCGCCTTGGTGCGGACGAAGTCGTGATCTCGACCGACAAGAGCGAGATGAAGCGCATCCGCAACACGCTCGACCTCATTCTCGATACCGTTAGCGCGCCGCACGATCTGGACGCAGAACTGAATGCGCTGCGTCGCGATGGCACGCTCGTGTTGCTCGGCGGTTCGCCGGTGCCACACCCGTCGCCGTCGGTGTGGCCATTCATCGTCAGCCGCAAACGCCTGGCCGGCTCACTCATCGGCGGCCTGCCGGAAACGCAGGAAATGCTCGACTTCTGCGCCGCGCACGGCATTGCGTCGGACATCGAAGTGATCAGCGCGAAGGACATCAACGTCGCGTACGAGCGCATGCTCAAGTCGGACGTGAAGTACCGCTTCGTCATTGACATTGCGACACTCGGCAGCTGAGCCGAGGTAGCCGCACGCCGATCGAAAGTCATCCACGATCGGCGTGCGGCCCGCGAACCGGCGTTCGTTCTACACCGTTTCGTCTGGCAGCGCGGGCGGAGAATCGAGGGGGACAAGCACTTTCGTGGTCCACTGCGTGCCCTTGAGATTCTGCATCGTGACCGCGTCGAGCACGGCGTACCTCTCCTCCAGCGCCGCCCACAGCAGGGCATTGCGTTCCTTCTCGTGCATGGACACGAGAAACACGCCGCCCGGGTTGAGGAATTCCTCGTACCGGCGCATCCCCACCCGCGGATCCCGGTGGTAGTAGATGCTTTCGTTGAACACGATGGCGTCGAAGCGGTCGTCCGTGGAGAAGTCGTTCATGTCGGCCACTTCGTACGTCGAACGGTCATTGCCGGTCAGTCGCGCCTGCTCGACGGCCGCAGCGAAATCGATGCCGTGATAGCGCGAGTAGCAGCCGCGGAGTTGGGCGTGAAAGACCCCGTTGCCGCAGCCGACGTCCAGAAGAGATCCACCCGGTTTGAGCCGCGCGAAGTACCCGGCCAATACACAGTGATGCGCCAACTCGTCGAGATTGCGCAACCACTCCCAACCGCCATTGGCATACTGGCTATTCCAACGCGTCTCGCGATCGAGCTTGAGGACACGACGGAATGCACGCGCCAGCCGGAACCCAAGCGGCACGGCGGAATTCGAAGCGAAGAGGGTGCCGGGTCCGGCGGACGGACTTCGGTCTGCGACGAGTGAGGGGCGTGTCATGATGGGCTCGTCGTAGGGGCGGGGGTGGACGAGGAATGCAGGGCTTCGCGGCGCGGTGCTAGGCCCGGGCGGGCGTTAAAAGTGTCTTCAGGATCTTGAGCCGTAGTTGCCACGCTGGGAGCGCACCGCCCACGCTCATCCGACCCAACCGGAGAGGGTTGGTGGCGCGCCCGTTTGCCCACCGCTTGAGTGTACACGCCGAGCGGTATCCAGCGGCGCGGACCATCGCGAGCGTGCGCTTGTCGTGCGAGCCGTACGGAAACGCAAAGCTCTCCACAGGCGCGCCGATATGGGCTTCGAGTTCGTCGCGCGATCCGGCCAGTTCGTCGCGCGCACTGTCGAAGTCGAGCCCACGAATACGACGGTGTCGGCGCGAGTGCGATCCGATGTCGTGTCCGGCGCTGGCGAGGGCGCGCAGCGCGCCGGCGTCCATCAGTTGCGCCCGCGGCGCGGCCGGGTCCCACACATTCGACCCGCCCACCTGCGAAGACACGACATACACGGTGCACGGCCAGCCGTGTTTCGCGAGTATCGGCAGCGCGTGCTGCTGTACACTCTCGTAGGCGTCGTCGAACGTGATTGCGACGGCCCGTGCCGGCAACTCGATCTCTCCACGTTGCCAGCGCGTCACATCGCGCACAGTGACGCCGACGAAACCGTGCGCAGCCAACATCTGCATATGTTCCGCGAATAACGCCGGTGTGACGAAGTTCGAGTCGGATGCTGCGCCAGCCGGTGGGAGCTCCACGCGGTGGTAACACAACAGCGGCACACGCATTCGCTTATCGCTGGCTTACGGCAGCTTCGCGGACGGCGCTTCGCTCCGCCTGGATGACGTCGAACACGAGCGAAGGCGCATCGCGGGGTTCGGGCTTTATCGCAACGGCCGCCCTACGTTCGGCGTCCATCCGTTGCTGGTCCCAGAGCAGGGCATACTTCGCAAACGCCGACCAGGCGTGCACAGCGCTCAACACCAGCCCCCGGCGGCCTTCACGCCACGCGCCCTGCAGGAAGTAGCACTTTACAAAGCGCCACGCCGGACGGACTACCAGATGCGAAACGCCTACGCGCTTGCCCTTTGCGTTCAGGTCGGCCGCACCCCACGTGGAATACGTGGTGACTTTGTTGAGCTGATGCGCGAGGTCGCGGTAGGAATCGTGGTCGAGTCGTCCCCGCAAATCGACGATGGCGCCGTCATATTCCAATCCTTCGTGCACGCGCTGCGGCCGGTAGCGCAGCGAGGCGCGGAAGAGTCGCACGTGACGGTCGCTTCCCCACCCGCCCCGCTCCATCGGAGCGCCGAGGTAGCGATTGCGCATGTGCACGCGAAACGCATCGACCTGGGGGGTCTGGATAGCCGCTGCAATCGAGTCGCGAAGCTCGGCGGTCACCCGTTCGTCCGCGTCGACTGCCAAAATCCATGGCTGCGACGCGGCGGAGATCGCCGCATTGCGTTGCGCGCCGATCGTTGGGCCCGTGTTTTCCAGCACGATCGCGCCAAACCGGCGCGCAATCGCGATGGTACCATCCGTCGAACCAGCATCGGCAACGATGATCTGAGCCGCCCACTGGACCGAAGCGAGACACGCAGGAAGCCGATCGGCCTCGTTGAGTGTCGGGATGACGACGGTGACTTGGAGGGAGTCAGTCGGCACGCTGCGACCTCGGGAACCTTGCGAAAAAACAGTCATAGACGAGTATGATTCAGCTTCGTTAAGACCGCTTGTCGGGTCAAGGCATCGATCCCAGTCTTAACGTGCCGACACCGCTACTACACCACTTGGCCCGCAATGCCCATCCCCGTACTCGGCAACTGGACAGAGCCTCGCTCGCTGCTTGTCGTGGAAGACGACGATGCCTTGCGGCAGACGCTTGCCGATGCGCTGAGCACGATCTGCGCGCGGGTGATGCAGGCGTCGACGCTGGCGGATGCGAGTCGCATTTGCACCGAAGAGGAGCCCGATCTCATCCTCCTCGACCTGGGCCTCCCAGACGGCGACGGTTCGCAGTTGCTACACCGCCTGCGCGAGGCGACCGCCGTGCCAATCATCGTGCTCTCCGGGCGCGAGGACGAAGAGCAGAAGATCCAGCTCCTGGATGCGGGCGCAGACGATTTTGTGACCAAACCGTGCAGCGCGGCCGAGTTGATTGCGCGGGTGCGCGGGCAGCTCCGCCGATCCGGCGCGTCGGCCGCGGCACAAAAAGCGGTCCGGTTCGTGTCTGACGGGGTCGAAATCGACCTGCTCAACCAACGCGTGACCAGAGACGGGAATCCGCAGCGGCTCACCCCGACGGAGTGGCTGCTGCTGCGCGCACTGGTGCTGAACGTCGGCCGACCGCTGACGCCCCGGCAGCTGTGGGATCTGGTGTGGGATCGGGAGTTTGGCGACTTCGCCGTACATGTTCGCGTCCACATGACGCATCTGCGGCGCAAGATTGAGCCGAACCCGGCGGTGCCGAGACTGATCGTCACTGAGCCCGGAGTCGGGTATCGTTTCATAGCGCCGTGACCGGAAAATCGGTGCTCCTTTGGGGACGCTGGCTGCTGCTGTATGCGGCAGTCACGGTCGTTTTCAATCAGTTCGCGGCGGTTCCCGAGCTACGAATCGCGCACGGCGTGCTGGTCTACCTGCTGCTGATCGTCGGGGCGAGTCGCCAAGGTGGCCGTCTCCTCGCAGCGGTGATGGTGCTGCTGAGTTATCTCGCCGTCGACTGGTTCTTCGTGCCTCCGCGCGAGGAATTCGGCATCCCGACCGAGTTCGATTTCATCATACTGATCGGGTTTTTTGCCACGGCGACGGTGATCTCGCAGCTGGTCGTGACGCTCCGCCAGACTGCGACGCTTGCAACGGCCCGCGCGGCCGAAATCGAACGACTGGGCGTCGAACGCCTCACCCTCGAGCGCGACGCATCGCGCGCGCAGGTCCTTCGTGAAGCGGAGCGTCTGAAGAACGCGCTGATTGCTTCGTTGGCGCACGATCTTCGTTCGCCGATCACGACGTTGACCATGCTCGCCGGCCCGGACTCACCCGTCTCTGCGGATGTGGCACTTTCGCGCATCCGCGTCGAGGCCCAGCGTCTCGATGACTTTCTGCGGACGTTGGGCCGGTTCACCGCGTACGGCGACGCCGACAACCTGCTCGTGGTCGAGTCGCACGTCGTCGAGGATCTGATCGGGACCGCGATCCTGTCGTCGGAAAGCGCCCTGAGGCTCCACACGGTGGTCGTGCACCGACCGGTGCTCGAGCCGCTGCTGATGGTGCGGTGCGATTTTACGCTGACGCTTCAGATCCTTGGCAACCTGCTGGTCAACGCTGCGCACTATTCACCGGCAGGGTCGCGGATCGACGTGACGTCACGCTTTGACGATGGCGTGGTACAGATCAGTGTCTCCGATCGTGGTCCGGGACTCGAGGAGGGCGAAGTCGATAGCGTGTTCCGGCCGCTCGCACGAGGAGGGGCCGCGCAGCAGTCGCCGACGGGGACCGGTATGGGACTCGCGATCGCGCGAACGTTCGCACAGGCACAGCACGGCGACGTGATCTATACGCCGCGCGTGGGCGGGGGTGCCGAATTTCGTTTGGAGCTTCCGTCGGCATCTCAACACCAGCTGCTGCCGGCGGACGAACCGACGGCGGAACAGCTGGCGACTTAAGGCTCGACCGACTCCGCTGCGACATCCGGGTCGGCGTCGGCTTCAGGCTCGCGCGGATTGCCGAATTCGTCGTACTCGTCTGGAAGCCCGGCGGCTTTGCGACGCGCGCGCTCTTCCTTCTTGGCATCCTTCTTTGCCTGCCGCTCCATTTCCTTGCGGCGCTTCTCGTAGTCGTAGTTGGGTTTACGGGCCAAACGCGGAAACTCCGGTGCGTGCGTGTCGCTGAGAAAAGGGGATGCGTCGTCGCGCCACCGCGCTACGCATCAGCCGCACGACCGCCGTTCGGCATGCCGCAACATAGTACGGGGACGCGCGCGCCGTCAGCGCGCGGCACGCCGGGGGCCAGCCACGCTCAATTCGACTTGACGCAATCGTCGAAGATTTTCCGCTGCGCGTCCTTGGGTGTCTGGGAGTCTTTGTAGAAGTCGTCGAAGTAGGCGAGCGTTTCTTTCACCGTGCGCGGCGAGAGGAGTTGGCCCAGTGCGTCGGTGTAGAGCGCGTAGATGGCGCCCTTCTTTCCGGTGAAGAGCGGGAGGGCCTTTGGGTATTCCGCGTTGAATGCGCAGTAGCCGCGGAACTGGCGCTCGCGCACGCTCTTGATGCGCAGCCGGGGATCGGGCGTAGCGTACGATGCGTTGACCGCACCGGCGTAGTCAAAATCGTAGGCGATCGGAATGATGTTGCCGGTACTGGTGCGAACCAATTCGGCGTTGTGCAGTCCGCCCAACGAAAAGTCGGTGTTGCCGATCAGGTACTGAAAGAGAAATGCGACCGACGAGTGCGCCGGATCCAGATCGTCGGCGTCGGCGCCTTTCTCCTTGAGAATCGTGCCGTCCATGCGTTCGGCAACTTGCGCGGGGTCTTCGGAAATGAAACCGTAGCGGGTCGCTTCGACTTTTCCGGTCGCGCTGTCGGTGTACGTGACTTTGAGCAGCCGAACGTGATGACTGACCGGTGTCAGCAGCTGATAGATGCGATAGAGCATGAACTCCTGCAGGACGTACTGCTCGTACACATCGTTGTTGCGGCAGAAGTTGACGAGCTTCGGTTCACCGAGGTTGTGGAAGATTGAATTCTTGGTGGCTTTGTCGCTGACCTTGAGACGGAGCGGCGGAAAGTCACAGTTTTTGAGACGCCAGATGCCGCGCGTGCGCGCCCGCATGGGGACGGAGACGACGGTGCCGGCGCTGTCGGTGTAGCTCATCGTTGCGGCGTGATACGGTGCCTCAGCCCCACGATCCTTGCGCACCGCTTTGATATTCATCGTCAACGTGACGGCGAGAGGTTGTTCACTCGCAAAGAGCGGCGGCAACTTGTACGGTTTCTTTTCCTTCGCGTCGGCGGTGGCGGTGCTGTCGGCGCTTTTCGCTTTCTTCTTCGCGCCTTTGTCGTCGTTCTTGCTGGCGTCCTGTTTCTTTGCGCGGGCACTGTCAGCGCGTTGCGCGACGAGCGGCGCAGGCGTTGTAAACAGCGCCGACGCGCTTAGCGATGCCCCGAGCAACAATCGCAGTGGAACACGAAGCGAAGGACGTGACATGGTGATGTCGGCGAAGATGAATGGAGTGCGTGTGCCGATGGAGTTCTTCGAACCAGGCACTGCGAATGACGGTGGGCTACCGCAGTTCGACATCGATAACGTGCACTGAGCCGGCCGCGCGCACGAGTGCAATGAGATCTTCGGGTGTCGTCTTCTTGCGCAGCTGCATGACGTATTCGACCATCTCGCCTTCGGGGGTCGGGGTGACCGAGCCGAAGCGCCACTGTTTCACGAGGTCCTGCAGACGTGGCTCGATGCTGCGACGCAATGCCGCGACATCACCCGTGGTGATGCGGAGTCGCGCGTCGCTGGACATGATCGGCGAATCTTCTTCGGTGGACGTGCTCGCCCGCTTCCATGCGCGTTCGGCCACGCCTTCGAGCTGATCGCGCGTCATATTGCGGAACACTTCATCGTCGATGCGCGCGACAAAGGTGCCGGTACGGGCCAGTTCGCGTGCACGCTTCAGTCGCTTTTCGGCGATGCGTCCTTCGAGTTCAACCGGCGCGCTGCCAAAGTCGGTGTACCAAAGCACCAGCGTCACGATGTTGAATCCGATTGAGAGCACCGCTGCGACGGGGAGATTCACCGCCGACGCGATACCGACCGCCGTGGCAAGAAAGACATAGACGGCGTCCTTGCTGTCTTCGAGCGTGTTCCGAAAACGGACCGCTGCCACAATCCCGGCAAGACTGAACGCCAAGGCAACACTGTACTTGACCATCAGCACGATGCCGGCGACCACCACCGGAAGAATGATCAGCAACTGCACCACCGACTGTTGATAGCCGCGTTTCGCGCGCGTCAGCAGGTAGACCCACGCCACCGGGAGGGACAGCAACACGGCGGCGAGCATCGCCACGAACACGGTGATTGCGAGCGTGACTTCGTCCAGCGTCGACGCCGCATCGCCCTTGAGCACCGGTGGCGGCCCACCGCCAAAGAGCGCGTCGAGCGAACTCGGAGCCATCGCCCCGCCATGGGGTAAATGCGTCCACCCCAACGTCGCGCCGCCGATCAGGACGATGTAATAGATGATCGCGCGCGCGATCACGCGTGTCGCTGGTGCTGTCTGAATGCCGAACCCTGTCACGCCCTTCTTCTCCGGTGTGAATAACGGCCAAGTATCGTGCAGTCCGCAGCTTGGCGCCATGTGCTGATCGCCTGCGGCTGCGGTACCAAACTGCTTGCCGGTTCCTGCTACCCCGTCCACATTCGCCGCATGCCACGATTCGCCGACGCAATACGGTTTCCTGCGGTCCGCGCCGCACTGCTGCTTCTCTCTGCCGCGCCGCTACTTGGCGGCCGGTCGGCGCCCGTTGCGACGGGGAGCGGGGGCGGCGACGGGCGAGCGAGGCACTTGCCCGCGGAGGACAAGCCGTCACTCGTGGTGCTGATCACGATCGACCAGATGCGCGGCGATTATATCCAGCGGTTCGCGCCACAGCTGAAAGGCGGATTGGCGCGACTGTCGCAGGGCGGTGCGTGGTACACCAACGCGCATCACGATCACGCGATTACGGAGACGGCACCCGGACACGCGACGTTGATGTCCGGGCGGTTTCCGCGATCGACCGGAATCATGATGAACTCGATCGGTGTGGATGACGAAACGATGCCGCTGCTGGCCGGCGGCTACGGCAGTGGCGCGTCGCCACGTCGCTTTACCGGCACGACGCTCGTCGACTGGGTGCGCGATGCCCAGCCGCGTTCACGCACGTTGTCGGTCTCGATGAAAGATCGCGGTGCGATTCTCCCGGTCGGTCGCTCCAAGAGTGATGTCTTCTGG
>JBKJTE010000017.1:0-8504 GCA_046590495.1 Gemmatimonas sp.
GCGACCTCGCGTGGTGCCGGTGCCGGTACCGGTGCGGCTGCGGCTGTGGCTGCGCGTGCGGGTGCGGGTTCTGCGGAGGGTGCGGGAGTCACTGGCGCCGCCGGCGCCGCGTGCAACGCCTCAGCATCGGCAATGTGGGCAGGATCGGCGGGGGCTCCCAATTCGAACCCGCGCTGGCGGAATGCGGACTTAATATCGGCCACGTCGAGGCGGGTTTCATCATAGCGCACAGTGGCGGTACCAGCCGCGAAGTTCACCGTCGCGCTTTCCACACCATGCACCTCGCGAAAACGATGCTCGATGTCCTCGACGCTCAGAACGGTGAGCGCGGCATGTACTTCGATAACGCTCGTTTTCATCGTGTCCCGATGTTACGCATCACGGGTCGTGCGCATGCGGTTCTGCCGTCTCGTTTTTCGCGTCGCGTTCCGGTGGCGGGGCCTCCGCAGGAGAGGCGACTGCAACGGTATCGGGTTTGTCGTTGAGGGGTGGCGTCTGGTCGGGCGACGCGGGCGCTGCGGCAGACGTCGGCGCGTTGACTGGCGGCGGTGCGGCAGCAGCGGCCGGCATCGCTGGCTGCTCAGACTCGACTGCTTCTGGCGCCCCCTGCGTCGGAGCCGATTCGAACCTACGCTGACGCACGGTCGATTTGATATCGGCGTTGTCGACGCGGGTTTCGTCGTAGCGCACCGTCGCCCGACCCGCGGCGAAGTCCACCGTGACGCTCTCTACGCCCGGCACTTCGCCGATTCGTCTTTCGACCTCGTCCACACTGAACACGGACAACATGTCCTGCACTTGGAGTGTACTGGTTTTCATGGGTATTTCCGCGCACGTCAGGGTTAACGAGCCAAACGACCCGCTGCAATGCAGTCGGCCGTGAAGGCAAATGCGATGTCAGTATCCGGCTGCACACGCTTCTGTTTCTTGTCGGCGTAGTCGACTCGCGACAGGATCTCGCGAATCAGGTTCAGGCGCGCGGAGCGTTTGTCGTTCGTGCGGATGATGCGCCACGGCGACACTGGGGTGCTCGTGCGCAGCAGCATCTCGTCGCGCGCCGCCGAGTAGGCTTTCCAATGTTCAGTCGCCACCGCATCCACTGGACTCGATTTCCACTGTTTGAGCGGATCGCGCCGACGCGACGCGAGACGATCGCGCTGCTCCTCTTTGTCGATATCGAGGTAATACTTGAGGAGCGTGATGCCGGAATGCACCAGCATTTCTTCAAACTTCGGCACCGACTCCATGAATTCTTCGTGCTCATCTTTGGTGCAGAACCCCATCACATGTTCTACACCCGCACGATTGTACCAACTGCGGTTGAACAACACGAATTCTTCAGCGACAGGGAGCTGCGCCACATAGCGCTGAAAATACCAACCTGTTCGTTCACTGCTGGACGGCTTGCCGAGCGCGACCACACGCGTTTCGCGCGGGCTGAGATACTCGACGATGCGTTTTATGCTGCCATCCTTGCCCGCCGCGTCCCGACCTTCCAGCAGCACGACAATCTTGTCGTTCGATTTTATGAGATGTCGTTGCAGCTTGACCAGTTCAATTTGCAGATGATGCAACTCGGTTTTGTACGCATCATGTGCTATGGCCTCCGATCGCTCGGGCTCGTCGTCAGGGTTCACGCGTATTGAGCCGTCGTGCTCCGCTGGACGCCTCGGACGTTTCCGCTCGGTCTTGGGCATGCTTTCCGTCGCGCCTACGCCGCAACATGCGGTTTCGCGCGATAACCAAGTCGACCGATCGCCGCTGCGATCTGATCGCTGGTGACGTGTGAACTATCGATCTGCATCGTGGCCATACCGGGGCGTAACGAGACGTGCACGTCGCTGACTCCGTCGAGCGACGTCAGCGCCCGTTCGACGCTTCCTGTGCAGCTACCGCATGTCATGCCGTCTACATCAAACACGAGAGTTTGCATGAGCTCTCCATAGGGAAGTTCGCGACTCTCCATCGCAGGCGCACAGTGAGAACTGTATGGTGCGCCCATCGTGCGGTCTGTACGCTGCCGCACCTCGTGCCACACATCGTTGCGCTATCGGCTTTGCGCTATCGGCCTCGCTTGCTTCCAACAGTATCGGTACGCGTCTTGCTGTCCCTCTCAACCACACATACTACAGGAGTTTTCTGTGATACTTGCACGCACGTTGTCTGTCGCGCTCGCCGTTGTCGCATCGGCCGTCTCCGTCGAGGCTCAACAACCGCCACACCACCCGTCGGCGCCCGCATCCACATCGAAAGCGATGCGCGAACAGGCCAAGCATGACATGTCTCACATGGACGACCAGATGAAGGCCATGAAAACGATGCATGAGAAGATGATGGCGGCGGCGACACCTGAAGAGCGCAGCGCGCTGATGGCCGAGCACATGAAGACCATGCACGACGCGATGGGTATGATGAACGGCATGTCTGGCGGCAGCATGGGCGGCATGAAGGGTGACATGAAGGGTGACATGAAGGGCGATGCTGCGACTCGTATGCAGATGATGGAAAAGCGTATGGATATGATGCAGTCCATGATGACGATGATGATGGACCGCATGCCGGGCCCGCCGGCGAAGTGACAGGCCAGCGCAGGTTGATGCGGTGCCGACCTTGACTCACGATGCTTGGCGACGGCGCAAACGATGCACCGGCGCTTGGCATCGCGATCGTGGCGGGCATCGGTGCCGCTGGCAAAGCAGGCAATGTTGTATCGGTCTACGGTCGCCCGCAGGCGTGCAACGTCGCGTTGCTACGATGCGCAACCCTGCAATCGCACACGTGAATCCATCAACACGCTGGCCACGTCGCAGATGGCTAAAAGCCGCCGCGTGGAGAGTGGCGGGGGTCGCAACGGGCGTTGTGGTACTCGCGATCGCAGACGCGGATCGACCAGACACGGGTGCTCCACTCTTCACACGGCAGCTTGGCACGAACGGTCCGCTGCTCGTCTTCCTGCCAGGGATCGGCGCAACGACACGCTATTGGGAGTTCGTCGTTGGCGCGCTGTCGGAGCGCATGCAGCTGTTGCTGGTTGATCTGCTGGGGTTCGGGCGTTCGCCGAAACCGTGGACGACGTATTCGGTCGATCGACATGTCGAGGAATTACATCGCGTGCTCGCTGATCATCGCCCGCTCACCCTGGTGGGACACTCACTTGGGGCCCGGCTCGCTGTTACGTACGCTGCGCGCTATCCAGATCAGGTAGAACGATGGGTGTTTGTGAGTATTCCATTCTACGGGGGCGAAGCGCAGGCCAAGCAGTTCATGCGGGAACGCGACAACGGCGGATGGTTATGGACACATATGATTCCGTTTGCACTATACTGCCATCTGGGGCGCAAGTTGCTCGGCTGGGCGGCGCCCTTGTTGGTGAGAGACGTCCCGCGTGTGGTCGCCGAAGACATCAACCAAATGACATGGCGATCATCTACGTCGACCATGTGGGAAGTGATCTATCGCCATGATCTTGCAGCTGACCTCACGCGGATTCCCGCAGACATTCCGCTGCTATGCCTGCATGGCGATCACGACACGAGTGCGCCGCTCGACCGCATGCGAGCGTTGCACGCATTGCATCCGAACCCGAGGTTTCTATATCTCCGCTGACGTCAGTCCCGTTTTGCATCTTCTACTTCATCGTCTTCGCGTCGGACTTTCGATAGTTCACGTCCAGCGCCTTTAGCCGTTGCTCGTGCGTCGCCATCCGCGCCATGAAGTTGCCGTAGTCGCGATTGGCTTTTGAACTCCACATCACTTCGGCCAACGCACTGAGTCTCGGAAAGAGCATGTACTCGACATCCTTGGGCGTCTGGATGTACTCCGTCCACACCTGCGCCTGCGCGCCGAGTACGTGCTTTGCTTCCGCGGGGGACAGCGACGCGGGCACTGGCTCGAAGGAATAGACCGTGTCCATCGGCAGGAATCCGCCGATCGCCAGCGGCTCGCTCTTCTTGTCGAGCGATTGGTAGTGATCGAAGTACGTGTGACTGCCAGGGGCCATCACCACATCGTGCCCCGCCTTCGCCGCCGCAATCCCACCATCCATACCGCGCCACGACATCACCGTCGCATTCTCGGCGAGTCCACCTTCGAGAATCTCATCCCATCCGATCAGACGACGGCCGCGCTTCGTGAGAAAGGTGTCCATCTGACGGATGAACCAACTTTGCAATTCGTGTTCGTCTTTCAGTCCGAGTTGTTTGATGCGCGCCTGAATCTGCGGGCTCGCCTTCCACTGCGTCTTGATCGCTTCGTCGCCACCGATGTGGATGAACGGACCGGGGAAGAGCGTCAGCACTTCGCTCAGCACGTCCTGCATGAACGAGATCGTGCTGTCGTCGGCGTTCAGAATGAATTCGCTGATTCCCCACACGCCAAGCACACTGACCGTGGTGTCGGGGCGCACGCCGAGTTGCGGATATGCTGCGATCGCCGCCTGTGCATGGCCCGGCATTTCAATCTCGGGCACAACCGTGATGAACCGCTCGGCGGCATACGCCACGATCTCACGCACATCGTCCTGCGTGTAGTAGCCGCAGTGCTTCTTGCCATCGAAGACGCGCTTGGCCGGATCCGCGACGTATGGCCCGACGAGCGTCTGATCCCGACAAGACCCGACATCAGTCAGCCGCGGATACTTCTTGATCTCGATGCGCCATCCCTGGTCTTCGGTCAGATGCCAGTGAAAGCGATTGAGTTTGTGTAGTGCCAGCAGGTCGATGTACTTGCGGACGAATTCCTTCGGCATGAAGTGCCGACTCGCATCGAGATGCGCGCCCCGCCAGGAGAATCGCGGCGTGTCTTCGATGTGCACTGCGGGAACGGTCCACGCGACGTTCTGTACGCGCGCGTCACGCAAGATTGCCGGCGGCAGTAATTGGCGCACCGTCTGCAGCGCATAGAAAACGCCCGCTGGTGCGGCCGCGCGCACGACAATCCCGGCACCGGTCACATCGAGTCGATAGGCCTCATCGCCTTCCGCTGCCAACGTGCGATCCCGCACTAAACGAATCCCGCCGGCGCCCGCGCTGCTGGCGCGCACCGTGAGATCGAGTCCGGTCGGGTTGGCGATGTCGCGTGCAAACCGATGTGCGACGTCCACAAACATCGGGTCTGCGTGCAGCACGGTCGACGGGCGCACGGTGAACGCACCGGTGCGCGGGGTCAGTACATCGGGGCGCGGAATGACTGCGTAACGCGCCGGATCTGCAGGAAACGGTGGCGCGGTCGACTGCGCGTGGAGCGCCGCCGACCAGAGAATAGGCGCCAGCCAAGCAGACACGCGGATGGCGTGCCTCATGCGTCCGCCAACGCGAGCAACACCTCGCGGACGATCTTGGGATCGGTAGCATTCGCGTGAACTTCGCGCACACCTGAAAGCGCAACGACATCGCGCACGTTGTGCGCCCGCACACCGCCACCGGCGAGAATGGTCAGGCGGTTTCCTGCCTGCAACTGCAGCGCCTGCAGCTGGGCCGCACCGTCGAGCGCCGTCTCTGCCTGTCCTGCGGTGAGCACGTAGTCGACGCCGAGCGAGAGCAGTGTCTCGAGCGCTGCACTCGCGTCGGGGGTGCGATCGAACGCCCGATGAAACGTCACCTTGAGTGGTCGTGCGAGCCGGATCAATTCGGCCATGCGTTCGACATCGATCGTGTCGTCGCTGCGCAGGATGCCGATCACGATTCCGTCAACGCCAAGCGCCCGTGCCGCAACGATGTCGTTCTTCATCACTTCGAGATCGTCGCTGCTGTAAACGAACCCCTGCACGTGCGGTCTGATCATCACGTGCAACGGCACGTACAACTCATCTCGGCAGCGCGCGATCAGGCCCAGTGAAGGCGTCGTGCCACCAATACCCGCTCCACACAACTCGATACGTCCAGCACCCAATTCCTGTGCGTCGCGGGCCGAAAGAATCGAGTCGCAGCAGGCCTCGAGCAGCGGCGCAGTGGCAGTGGCAGCAAGCATACGGCTATCTCAGTGGGCGGGGGCAACCGCGCCGGAAACGGGCGCGGGCCGGAAGAGAAGGAGGAACACGACGAACACTGCGAGAGCACCGAGCGAGGGCACAATCCACACCGAGGGCCAGTTGTGCGCGACCACGGCGGCACCAGGCGCGGAAGTGATATAGCGGTCCACCACACTGCCCGACACCGCGGCGCCGACGAAGTAACCGACGCCATTGGTTACGAGGTTGAGGAACCCCTGCGCGGCGGCGCGCACCTTCGGGCCTGCGATCTCGTCGGTGTAAATCTGGCCCGCGACGAAGAAGAAATCGTAGCAGACGCCGTGCAAGAGAATCCCCGCGTAGATCAGCCACATCCCCGCACCAGCATCGCCCTTACTGAAAGCGAAGTAGCGCAACGCCCAGGCGAGCATGCCGACCAGCATGATCCACTTGATGCCCAGCTTACGAAGCGCGAACGGCAACAGGAGCATAAAGCCGATCTCCGACCCCTGCCCGAACGACATGATGCCGGCGGCGTCCTTCACGCCGATCTCGTTCATGAAGTTGTTCGCGAACGCATAGTAAAATTGCAACGGGATGCACAGCAGAAAAGATCCCAGCACGAAAACCGTGAAGTCCGGGCGCTTGAGCAGCGATAGCGCATCGAGCCCCATCGCGTCTCGTGCGCTGAACGGCGCACCGGCGGCGCGAGGCGGGGTGTGGGGGAGCATCAGCGAGAACAAGCCAAGCACAAGTGAGCCTGCCGCCGAAATCTGCATCGGCACTGCAAGGGCGTCGGCGTGCAGCATGAAGCCCACCAGAATCCCGGAGGCCACGATCCAGCCGATCGTGCCAAAAACGCGGATGACCGGGAAGTCGCGTGCCGAATCCTTCACGTTGTGCAGCGAAATTGAATTCGTCAGCGACAGCGTCGGCATGTAGCAAAACGCGTAGGCCAGCAGCAACGGATAGAAGGTGCCGAATTCCGTCTGCTGCGACATGAAGTACATCAGCACTGCACCGATGAGATGCAGCCCGGCCAGCAGCTTTTCGCTCGAAAAGAACCGGTCCGCGACAATCCCCATGAAAAACGGCGACACGATCGCGGCAATCGCGGTCGCGCCGTAGGCACTGCCGATCTGTGTTCCGGTGAAATGGAGGGTCTGCCCAAGGTAGGTACCCATGGTGACAAACCACGACCCCCATACGAAGTACTGCAGAAACATCATGACTGACAGCTTGCCCTTCGTGCCCATTACCGAAGCTCCTTGAGACCAACGTTGCGATACCAGACGTGAGCGCCGCGGGACGGAACGAACATTCAAATCTCCGGAAGGGGCCAGCGGGAGGGAGGCGGGCGCGGGTATGCTACGGCGCGTGCTGGCCGCACGGAAGGCGCAAACAGCCCGAATTGAAATGGCCCATTTGCCGACCATCGAGGCGCGCCGGATTCCGCACCGACGTGCGGGGAGACACTTTCCCAATCCGTCGACCACCGATCACCCCTCCTCCTTCGCCCCGCGTGCCATGGACCACTCTCCCGGATTCCTCGCCCACGTCGAGGCCCGTCGGCCACACGTGCACGAAGTCACCGTCGCCGAAACCCTCGCCGCACTCGCGGCAGACTCGAACGCGAGACTGATCGATGTCCGCGAGGACCGGGAATGGATGGCAGGTCACGCCGCCGGTGCAACGCACACGGCTCGCGGCGTCATAGAGCGGGACATCGAGACGCTCGTGCCGGCGCTCGACACGCCACTGTATCTCTACTGCGGGGGAGGCTTTCGCTCGGCGCTGTCAGCCCATTCGCTCCAACAGATGGGCTACACCGCGGTGCATTCGATCGCCGGCGGATGGCGCGCCTGGGAGGAAGCGGCCGCTCCGGTCGAACGCCCCGAGACAGGCAAGCATATCAACGGGTTCGGCGGCGTCTTTTTCAAGTCGCCTGACCCGGAAGGGCTGCGCTCCTGGTACGCGAGACACTTAGGCGTAGCGAGCGAAAGCTGGGGCGGCATGTTCCCGATCCGCGAACACGCCAACCCCGCCGTCGAAGGCTACCAGGCGTGGAGTGTAATGCCGTCCGGCACGACCTACTTTGGCGACTCCGGACAGAGCTTCATGCTCAACTATCGCGTGCGCGACCTCGGCGCACTGCTGACGGAACTCAGGGCGCAGGACGTCTGGATCGACGAAAAAGTCGAGGACACCGACTACGGTCGCTTTGCTTGGATTCGAGACGCCGACGGCAACCGCATCGAACTCTGGCAACCGGCGGGTGAGACGTTGCCCTGAGCACCCACGGCCCAGTCCGTTGCCGTTGGCATTGCACATGCATCGATACCGGTCGTAGAGCACTTCTCCTTTCTCTCTTTTTCCGGAGCGACGTATGGGACTGTTGTGGATCGCCTTGATTGGCCTGGTGGCTGGGGCCATCGCCAAAGCGCTGATGCCCGGACGCGATCCTGGGGGATTCATCGTGACGATGCTGCTCGGCATTGCCGGCGCGATGCTCGGCACGTTTCTCGGCCGGTCACTCGGCTGGTATCAAGCAGGCGAG
>JBKJTE010000247.1:0-4796 GCA_046590495.1 Gemmatimonas sp.
GACAGCGCCGATTGTTTTCAACCTGTGCGATGGCGACGAAGCCAACGGTGTGCCAGGTCTATCCGTCGTGCGCTACCTGCACGACTGCGGACTTTGCTACACAGGCGCGGACGCAAATTTTTTCGATATCACGACGTCAAAGATCACCATGAAGCAGATCTTTGATGACGCATCTGTACCGACGTCGCCGTGGTCGGCCGTCGACGACAGCTCGTCGCTGTCGGCGCTGTTTGCGATATGTGGCACACCACTGATCATCAAGCCTGCGATTTCGGCCGGCAGCATGGGCATTACTGTCGACTCGGTCGTGCAGACCGAAGACGCATTGCGGGTACAGCTCGACCTGCTACGCACCGGATACCGGGGCTGGGATCTCGCTGGTGGGGGAGTACTGGTCGAACGGTTTGTGACCGGTCCTGAATTCACAACGTTCATTGTCGGTTCGTTCGACGCACCTGATGCGTGCATTGTGTACCCACCGATCGAGCGCGTATTCAATAAATCACTCCCGCCAACTGAGCAGTTTCTGTCCTTCGATCGGCTGTGGGAGATCTACGAGCGCGAAACACCGCTCAGCAACGATGAGTATCTGTGGGAGTATGCCCCTGCACCGGCCGCGAGCGCCGGGCAAATCGCAGAGGTAAGTCGACAGGCGTACGCCGCGGTCGGCGGACGAGGCTATGGTCGGGTGGACTTGCGGATGGATGCGGCGACCGGAGAGCTGTACGTGCTCGAGGTGAACGCGCAGTGCGGACTATCCGAAGACGAAGACTACACATCGATCGGTGCAATCCTGCGCTATGCGAAGGTGCCATTCAGCGATGCCGTGCAGTGCATCATCAACGACGCTCGGCGATTGCACGAGCAACGCGTGAGCGCGGATTCAAAAACACACACCAACGTACGGGCAGCCGCATCATGAAGGTGTGTGTGCTGCAACCTGACTACGCGCTTTCGACCGTCGACTATCGTCACTACGACCCGCGTCGGAACCTGGCGGATATTCTGCCGATGCACGAGGTCGACCATGTCTTTCTCGACAAGCGGACGACATACAAACAGCTCAAGGCGTGCGCAAGCAAAGGTTACGACATCTTTGTGAACCTGTGCGAAGGCTATCTCGACTGGGACGTGCCTTCGATCGATGTGATTCACGCACTCGATCGATTGCAGCTGCCGTACACGGGTCCGAACGCACTGCTGTACGATCCGCCAAAGACGGTGATGAAGTACGCGGCGTACACGGCCGGTGTCCGCACTCCTCCGCATCGGGTCGTGCGCGATATGCGCGATGTCGCTGCTGCTGCGCGTGCGTTGCGCTTCCCGCTCTTTGTAAAACCGGCGCACGCGGGCGACAGTCTTGGTGTCGACAGTCATGCGCTCGTTCGCGACGTTGATGCGCTGCGTGCGCAGGTTGAGACGCTGTTGCCGGACTTTCCCGAGCTGCTCGTCGAAGAGTACGTCGACGGACGCGAATTCACGGTGCTTGTGGTGGCGGACGCAGAAGGGCATGGCGTGAGTTGTGCGTTTGCTCCGGTCGAATTCGATTTCCCTGAAGGGCCGCGTTTCAAAACATACGCGCTCAAGACCAGCGATCTGCATCCGGGTGCGAACGTTCCTGTGCGCGACACCGCGTTGTCGGCCGCGCTACAAGACGCGGCGCGCCGGGTGTTCAAGGCGTTCGATGGCGTTGGCTACGCACGCATGGACTTTCGCAGCAATGCGGCGGGCGAGCTGTTCTTCCTTGAAGTGAACTTTACCTGCTCGGTATTCTACGGCGGCGGGTACGAAGGCTCAGCTGACTACATCCTCATGCACGACGGCGTGGGACAGTGTGGCTTCGCGGAGTTGATTATTGCAGAGGGAATCGCGCGTCATCGTCGCACGCGCGCGCGGTACACGATGCAAGGGAACGCACTTTCGGGTTACGGCATCTTCGCGGCGATGGCGTTTGAGACGGGCGACATCGTCTTCACCGGTGAAGAGCGCGCGCATCGTGTGGTGACACAGCGCCACGTGGACGACACATGGAGCAGTGACGACCGGACGCTCTTCCGTCACTATGCTTATCCGTTGAGCAGCGAAGTGTATGCGCTCTGGGATGCGGACCCAACGATCTGGGCGCCGCAGAATCATTCGTGCGAACCCAACACGGAATTTGTGGGACTCAACGTCGTCGCGTTGCGCGAGATCGCGTTGGGCGATGAGTTGACGATCGACTACGCACGTTCGATGAACGAGTTGAGCGAATCGTTCGACTGTCGTTGTGGCACGCCGAGTTGCCGCGGTCGGATCGCAGGCGCGCCGGGCAACTCAGTCACCGCACGCGAACACGCCGCACGCGAACACGCCGCACGCGAAAGCGCGCGCCGCGCGTAGCCTTCCATGTCTGGCTCGACCCCGCTCACGCACGTGCTCCGCGAGTTTCGCGGTCGCCTGTTCCTGACGTACGCGCTGTTTGCGGTCGAGATGCTCGCGACCTTGCTGCGACCCTACTTTCTGGGGAGCGCGATCGATGGGCTGCTGGGCGGCAGCTATGTGGGACTGGTCCAACTTTCGGTCGCGCACTTGTTGTACCTGGGCGTCGGCACGATGCGGCACATGTACGACACGCGGACGTTCACGGCGATATACACCTCGTTCGTGACTGGCCTGCTTACTCGTAGCACCGACGACACGAACGTTTCACGCCAAAGTGCGCATTCGATGCTCTCGCGACAGGTCGTTGATTTTCTGGAATACGATTTCAACTACGTCGTGGAAGCGATCTACAACGTCTTCGGCTCGCTGATCCTGCTGGCGCTCTACAACCGTACGGTGGTCAGCATCTGTCTTGCGGTGCTCGTGCCGGTCATCCTGCTTGGGCATCGATACGGACGCCGTGCGATCCGGTTGAACTACGAACAGCATGACGAGCTCGAACGTCAGGTTGACGTGATTGGTGGCCGAGATTCGATGGCGATCGCGGAACACTATCGGCGCCTGCGTGAATGGCAGGTGCGGCTGTCCGATCAGGAGGCGTGGAATTTCGGGATCACCGAGCTGCTGGTGCTCATCGCCATCGCCGCGTCGTTGATGGTGTCGACCGAAATGCATGGCACAGCGCTGCAAATTGGCGCCGTGGTGGGCATTTACAACTACATCCTGAAATTTGCGAGTGGACTGGAAACGATTCCGTACATGATTCAACGCTTCGGCGCGCTCAAGGATATTCTCCGACGGATGGGCGTCGCGGCAACGGAATAGTTGCGTTCGACGTATTGCTGATACGGATTGAAGTGGTGAGCGTACCAGTGCATGCTGGCCCGACGGAAATCCAACAGCGCCCCACTATTCTCCGCGATCGTGACTACTTCGCCCGTGTCAGCCTCCGCCCGCAGTGCCATGTCGCCCTTTGAAACTGCGGGTGCGCTCGTGGCGAAGCTCGACAACGAAGTCGGACGCGTGATCATCGGCCAACTGCAGGTGCGCAGAGAGATTCTCACCTGTCTCTTTGCTGGCGGACACTGTCTACTCCGTGGCGTGCCGGGGCTCGCAAAGACGCTGCTGATCAAGACACTGGCCGACGCCATCAGTCTCAAATTCAGCCGCATTCAGTTCACACCCGACCTGATGCCGTCGGATATCCTCGGCACGGAAGTCATCGAAGACGATGCGACAGGTGGCAAGCGGCACGTCCGCTTCATTCCGGGACCGATTTTCGCGAACATCATTCTGGCCGACGAAATCAATCGTACGCCGCCCCGCACACAGGCCGCGCTGCTCGAAGCGATGCAGGAGTATCAGGTCACGGTTGGTGGCGTGCGCTATGGACTCGATCGACCATTGTTTGTTTTGGCCACCGAGAATCCGATCGAACAGGAAGGGACGTATCCGCTCCCTGAAGCGCAGCTCGATCGTTTCATGTTCAATGTCGTCATCAATTATCCCGACGCGACCGACGAGCGTCGGATTCTTGCTGAGACGACAACCGGGATCGAGCGCAGCGCATCGCCCGTTGCAACCGGGGCTGAGCTCGAGGACGCGCGCAGGCTGGTGCGCGACCTTCCGGCTGCATCAAATGTTGTCGATTACGCGCTGCGATTGATTCGCGCCACGCGTCCGGCAGATCCGAGTGCGCCTGCGCCGGTGAAGGAGTGGGTGCGGTGGGGCGTTGGTCCGCGCGCGGGACAGGCGCTTTTGCTTGGTGCAAAAGCTGCAGCGTTGCTTGACGGTCGCACGGTGCCGGCGCCCGAAGACGTCACGAGTGTTGCGCTTCCGGTGTTGCGGCATCGCGTACTGGTGAACTTCCAGGCCGAAGCCGACGGTGTGTCACCAGACGACGTGATCGGCAAGCTGCTCGAGGTCGTGAGGCCCTGAGGTGACGCGCGTCAACGAGCACCAGTTGCTGGTCTAGATGTCGGCGCTCTCGTCGGCTGTCGTCGCCGCAATCGACGATCTCGAACTTGCGGCACGCCTCATTGTGGAAGGGCTGCGCACCGGTGGACATCGCAGTCCATTTCACGGCTACAGCACGGAATTCAGACAGCATCGGCCGTATCGCGCCGGTGATGATCTCAAGTATCTCGACTGGAAACTGTTCGCGCGCAGCGACCGGTTGTACACACGACAATTCCGCGAGACGACCAATCTTTCAGTGATGCTCGTGCTGGATACGAGTGCATCGATGGCGTTTCCGCCACAGGGGCTATCGAAGGCGCGCTACGGCGCAATCATTGCTGCGGCTCTCGCGTATCTCGTCTCGGAGCAAGGGCACGCCGTGGGGATGATGACGATGACGCACGGCGGTCTTTCGT
>JBKJTE010000050.1:0-17505 GCA_046590495.1 Gemmatimonas sp.
CACCCGGTGTAAACCGGTGTACGAAACCGCACTACACGACGATCTGGAGTGGCTCGGCTTTGAAGCCGATATCGCGCCGAGTGCGTCGTTTGGCGCCCGCGCGCACACGGATGTGTCGGTGCGTCCGCACGAGTATCGACAGTCGGATCAGCCGTCACGTTACACCAGCGCGCTGGCGACACTCGAGTCGGAGGCACTCGCGTTTGTATGCGCCTGTACACGGCGGGAGATCGCGGTGCTGACCTCGCGTGTCGTGGGCGAAGAGCTCCGCTATCCCGGCACCTGTCGCAACGCGAACGTCTCACCGCACGAAACGTTTGCCCGCCGCGTGCGCATGGATGACTTTGACGTACACTTTGACGATCTGCGAGTGGGGCGAATCACGCAGAATCCGTCGACGCAGTGCGGCGATGTCCTGGTGCGCGATCGACATGCCAACTGGACGTATCAGTTTTCGGTCGCCGTGGACGATCGCACGCATAACATCGACGTCATCATTCGCGGCGAGGATTTACTCTCGAGCACCGGACGCCAATTCCAGCTCGCACGGCTGCTTGGGCGCACCACGATGCCGCTCACTTTGCATCACGCACTGCTGCGCCATCCCGACGGCACAAAACTCAGCAAGGCAAACAACGATACCGCTCTAGGTGAACGGCGTCGCAATGGCGCGACGCCGCAAACACTTCTTGGTGAGGCGGCGCATCTGGTTGGTCTTCAGCCAACGCTCCGCTCACTCGATGTCGCTGATCTCGCCGACCTGTTCCTGGACTAGTTATCGCACCGGGTTCCCCAGCTCCGACTCCAGACCCCCAACCCCCAGCCCCCAACCCCCAGCCCCCAGCCCCCAACTCCCAACCCCCAGCCCCCTCATCACCTCACATCTCGCATCGCCTTCGCCGCGAGCGCGATGCTCGCCAGCGCTGTGCGCGTTCTCCCATTCGCCGCGCGCAACCCTAACCCTCCATCGTAGTCCGCCGGCTCGCCGATGATCGCGGCGTTGATCCATCCCCGGCGCGACCCCCAGGCAAGTGCATGACGGATCGACGCCAGTTGTGCGGCGTCTCCGTGTGCGTGCGGCAGTCCTCCCACGTTCACGAGCCAATGCGGTTGAGCGCCCGCGCTGTCGGCGACCGCGAGTGTATGCCAACGCTCGAAGGCGCGAAGTCGTGCGTCTACTGCTGGAAGCCCTGAGAACGATGGATACGATACCGCGCCGATGAGTTGCACGCGCGACGACGGTGCTGCGGCCCATCGATAGACCGCGCTGTCAATTGCATCGAGTCGTGAGGCAGCCCAACCGAGTGACGTGCGAGGGCGCACGCGGGCGATGAGCTGCGCCGTGCGTGATTCAGTGTTGCGCCACCACGCAATGGACGGCGGCCGGCGGCGCATCAGCGATGGAACAGGACTGCCAAGTGCAGGGAAAAGCACGTCGGGGCGCACGCGCCGGAGTACGCGCTCAATCGCGCTGAGTCGGTCGAGGTCTTCGAGCGCAGATGGTTGTGCGCCGACATCGAGTGCGATGGCGATGCGCAGTTTGTCGCTTCGCAGTGGTTCGAGAACGCGGGCGAGTGAATCGAGTGCCGATGGACGTGTTCCATCCTCATCGAGCACCACCAGCACGACTTCCGGCTCGAAGACGTGCGCCAGTGCGAGATCGGCGGTCACCACGCGAGCAGTGGGCGCACCCGAGAGAACCGGGAAGAGTCGCAGGCCGATGATGAAGTCACCGGCAGGACGGGATTGCATCGGTACTACAAGCGCCGGCTCGTAGCCGCGAATTGCGCCGATGCCGCGCGGCCACTCGAGCACAAGCAGGGTGGTGACCGCAGTCGCGGCGAGTACGAGCGCCGCGCGCACCACTGCCGACAGTCGCCAGCGCGCCGGATACGCAGGTGCAACCATCGGCACCAGTAACGCAAAGGGCGACACCAGTGCGGCGCGTCCGATCGTCATGCCGATCAGCGCATCGCGTGACGCGACAGCCGCCTGCAACGCGATCGGCGCTGCACCGTGTTGCGCGACCATGTAATCGCCAATGGCGACAATGGCGATCGCGACGTCGTAGAGCAGAATCGGCACCCCGACAACCGTCGACACGAGTCGCGCGAAAATCGCGTATAACACCTGCAACACAAACGCGACCGCGATCACCGGTAGTAGCCACGACACGCCGGAGATCGTGCGTGCGCCGACCTCCGTGCCCGATGCGAGTGCTACCACGAGTGCCGGCGCGACCAGCAGCCCGCAGACACTCGTGAGCTGCGTGAAGAGGATCGGCGCTTCTTTGCGCGACGCAATCCATCCGGCGAGGACGATGTCCCACAGCAGGACGCCTACCGCGATCAGTAAAGTGATCGGCGCGAGCGAATCACTCATACGAGCGGCGGGTGCGGAGGATCGCGTGACGAATCGCACATTGCTTCGGGCAGTGATCTGTCACGTCGCCGCCGCGAGTCGGATCAGTCGTTCGGCGGCAACCGCCGTCGGGGCGAGACGTCGCGTGAGCACTTCGAGCGCGCGCCCCAGCTCTGCGGGCTCTGGGACGAGGAGGTCGAACAGCAACGTGCGGCGATGGGCTTCGGCGTGGAGCGTGGCGTGCCCTCCTTCGAGCAACAAAAGCGCGTCGACGCCGCGCAGTGCGTCTGAACGGAGCAGTGGCGGGGCTGTGGCGTGCAATCCCGCGGCACCGGCAGCCGCAATCAGCAATCCGCCGAGCAACGCCGCGTCGTGCAGCTGTGCCGAAGAGATACCCGTCAGCTCGGCGATCAGATGCACAACGCCACCCCCCTTCGGCACGCTCATCAGCGCACGATAACGCGGGCGCTCCCTCGCTGGCACCCCGGCTGCGCGCATACGTAGTTTCCGTCATGGCTCGAACGACGTTGTTCACGCTGCCGAATCTTGTGTCCACGTCGCGCGTTGCGCTGGCGTTCGGGTTTGTCGCGTCCGATACCGCACCGACCAGGCTTGCGCTGATCGGCATTGCGTCGCTCACCGATTTTCTCGACGGCTGGCTCGCGCGACGGACGCAGAGCATGACACGCGTCGGCGCGCTGATCGATCCGGTCGCGGATCGCTTCTTCGTGCTTGCGGTCGTTGTGAGTTTTGTCGCGGGCGGCCAACTCGCGCTTTGGCAGGCGACCGCGATTCTCTTTCGCGACGTCATGTCGATCATTGGGTGGTTCGTGGCACGCAACGTCAGCTGGCTGCGGCCGATCACATTCAAAGCGCGTCCAGTCGGCAAACTTGTGACCGGCGCTCAGCTGCTGACGTTTATCGCGGTGCTGCTGCAGCCGAGCTGGGTGAATGCGCTTGTGCTGCTGGTGGCAGCGCTCGGCCTGACGGCGACGATCGATTACACGTTGATGCTGTGGCGAGAGCGCGAGAGAACCGCCGACGCTTGAGTGAGCGGTGCTGGGCATCGTGGTTCAACAGCTAGTGGGCAGTGGTGAGGTTGAGTTTCGAGTTCTGAGTGCACGGCGGGGAGCCGCCCAGCCTCACAACCCGAAACTCAAACTCACCACTGCCGACTGAGTGGCTCGTATCGGAGCACCCGACTGCTCGGAACTCTCCCAACGACGAACGCCCCCGCAGGAGCGAGGGCGTTCGGGAAACTGCACGGAAGCCAGCGGACTGACGTCAGCGCTTGTCTGTCGTGCGATGTGATGCGGTCACCAGCACTAGACGGCAGCGGCTTCTTGCGCCTGCTTTTTCGTCGGCTGGGCAAAGCGCTCACCGAGGGTCCGCAGCTCCGTGATTTCAGGAGCCTTGATCTCGGGGTAGCGGCCAGCGAGGTACTGCAACGTGGCATCGAACCACTCTTTCTGGTCGTCAGGATGACAACCGATGACACCGCACTGCATGATCTGCTGGAACAGCTCGTCGCGGGCCTCTTGGTACGGCGAAGGCACCGCGGAATCACGTCGCGGACGAAGCTTTGGTTTAACCATTTCCTCTGGGTGATACGTCGAAACTCGACTACGCCAACGGACTGTCCGCTGACTTGATCGAATTTTACCGAAGCGACCACGACTTTTCCAGTGGCGCTCCTTGCCAAATACGACGCACCACTCACGGTTTTCGTTGAAAATCCGATCGCGGGGGCAAGCCGGCGAGGTGGCCGATCCGTCCGCGGTTCGTCGTCCCTCTATTTGGTCGCGTCAACAGCAGCGTCCGCCGGTTGGTCGCTCATCCACGTCATGAGTAGCTGAGTCAGCTCGCGCGGTGCGTCTTCGGCGATCAGCCGACCGGCGCCAGCCACCATGACCACGCGTGCATCGGGGGGCGCCACCGCTGTCGCCCTTTCACGGATCGCGACGCGAGCGGGCGACTCGTCGGCCGCGCCGAATGCGAGCATAGTTGGACACGAAACGTTTCGCAGGCGGGCCAGATCGTCACCTGAAAGCTCGACAGCGCTCGCCAAGTGCAACAAGCGCGAGACGCCGTCGTTACCTACGAACGGTGCCAGGTAGCGCGCCATCAGCAGCGGCGGCATATGTGCGGGTCGGGCGACTGAGGCCAGCAACAGCGGCTGGAGCAATCGGAGTGCGCCAAAGAGTGCGTTCGCGCCAAGTGCGGCTCGTGGTGACATGCGTTGCAGCGCACGGATCTCAGGTCCCGGAAGATCGTTCGGATCTGGAGCGCTCAACAGCGCCAGCCGCGCAACGCTGGCCGGACGTCGCGCGGCGAGCGCGATCGCCACCAATGCGCCGATATCTTGCCCAACAACCGACGCGGCGGGCAATCGAAGCGCCGTGAGGAGGCGTTCGAGATACTCGGCTTGCGCGCCGAGATCGTACGGGGCGTCACTCGGGCGATCCGACTCGCCGTGCCCCATCAGGTCAACGGCCAGCACGGTGTAGCCGTGATTCGCCAGCGGCGGTGCGATTGCACGCCACAGAAACGCGCAGCTGCCAAATCCGTGCACCAACACAATCGGCCGGCCACCACGACCGGTCCGCTCCACATGAAGCGAGCCGTTGCCGACAGGAATTCGCAGATGTTCCGTGTACACGTGAGGCGACGTTGATTCGGCTCGGGAAGGCCTGCATTCGGGGGCGGATCGGACGCTTGGCAAGGATAGCGCCGGGCACGGCGGCTCGCGTAGCTTACGTCGCTTGTCGCAGCAGCTGGTCTGGACAAGGGGAGATGGATGGCTGAAGTCCGCTGCAGGACGACGACGAGGAGATCGAGTGGTAAAAGCAACGCCAACAAAATCGCGCACACCGTTCTATGTGCTGCTCTTGGTCCTTCTCGCCGCGGGTGGCGTTGGGATTTGGTATTCGATGAAGACGGCGCAGACGGCGCCGATCACACTCGCGCCCGGCACCGCGCTCCCGAAGGCCGAGGGCTACCTGCGTGGCGACCCGAAGGCTGCCGTCACCATCATCGAATTCGGTGACTTTGAGTGCCCGGCCTGCGGACAGTTCGCATCCGTGACGGAGCCGGACATGCGCACGCGGATCATCGACGCAGGATTGGCGAACTTCCGCTTCTACGACTATCCGCTGCCGATGCACCAGAACACGGTCGCAGCGTCGCTCGCCGCATCATGCGCGGCCGACCAGGGCAAGTTCTGGGAAATGCACGACGCGATCTTTGCTGGCCAGTTCGACTGGAACACGCAGGCCACTGGCAGTCCGCGCAAGTTCTTCGACGAGTACGCGCAGAAGGTCGGGCTCGACGTCGCGGCCTATAAGCAGTGCTTCGATTCGCAGAAGAATCTGCCGCGCATCGGCGCGCACAAAGCCGAAGGCGAAAAGATCGGTGTCCCTTCAACGCCGACGTTTGTGATCGGTGGGAAGATGTACACCAACGGCATGACGTACGATCAGCTCAAAAAGATCGTCGACAGCCTTCGCACCGCAGCGCCGGCCGCCGCAGCGCCGACCGGCGGCGATAGCGCGAAGAAGTAATCGCGCGTGGCCGAGTGACAGCCTACGCGCGCTTTCTGCGCGCGGCGGCGTCATCGAGTCGCAAGGCAGGGAGCGGTGGCTCCTCAACCTGCGACTCTCCGTTTTCGGCAGACGGCACGAGCGCATCTCCCAGCACCACGAGTGCGCGTGTGGCGACCACGCTGGCAAGTGGATCGGGGACGCCGAGTTCGCGCACATAAATATCGATGGCGCGCTCATACCCGACATCGGGCGCGAGCATGTCGACGAACACGAGTGCGTTCTCGACGTGCGTTTTGATCAACGCCTCTTCCGCGCGCGCCTGCATCAGGCGCATGCGCTGCTCAGCTTCCGCCGAGAGTTTCCGCGGAAAGAGCGTTTCTGGAAAAAGCTTGCCGAGAATGGACATGTTCAGGACTCCTGAGCCTCATACTGATCTTTCAGACTTGCGACGACCGATGGATCGGCGAGCGTGGTGGTGTCACCAAGCGCCCGTCCTTCGGCGATATCGCGCAACAATCGCCGCATGATTTTCCCGGAACGCGTTTTCGGTAGGTCAGCGCTGAACAGAATGTCATCCGGTCGCGCCAACGCACCGATTTTCAACGCAACGTGTTCCCGAAGTTCATCACGTAAAGCAGGACTCGGCGTGAAGCCCGTGCGTAACGTCACGAATGCTGCAATTGCCTGACCTTTGAGTTCGTGTGCTTTGCCAACAACAGCTGCTTCAGCAACGGACGGATGGTCGACGAGCGCACTTTCGACTTCCATCGTACCGATGCGATGTCCTGCAACGTTCAATACGTCGTCGACCCGCCCCAGGATCCACAGAAATCCGTCGGCGTCTCGCTTAGCCCCGTCACCGGCGAAGTAGAGATCCGGACGACCTGGCCATTTGGAGAAATACGTGTCGACGAACCGCTGGTCGTCGCCCCAGATGGTACGCAGCATCGACGGCCACGGACGTGTCAGTGCAAGAAGTCCGCCACCAACCGCGATTTCATTGGCGTCGTTATCGAGGATCGTGGCTCTCACACCCGGGAACGGATGCGTCGCCGAACCGGGCTTGGTCGCGGTCAGTCCCGGGAGCGGGGTGATCATGATCGCGCCCGTTTCCGTTTGCCACCATGTATCGACGATGGGGCAGCGTCCTTTTCCTATCGTTTCGTTGTACCAGATCCAGGCTTCAGGATTGATCGGTTCGCCGACGGAACCCAGGAGGCGGAGCTGTGACAAGTCGTGTTTCTCGACCCACGGCGCGCCCCACTTCATGAACGAACGAATCGCCGTCGGCGCGGTGTAGAAAATCGTGACGCCATACCGCTCGCAGATCTGCCAGAAGCGATCCTTTTCAGGCCAGTCGGGAGCGCCTTCGTACACGATGCAAGTTGCGCCGTTGGCGAGTGGACCGTAGACGAGATACGAATGTCCGGTGATCCAGCCGATGTCGGCGGTGCACCAGAAGACGTCTTCTTCCTTGAGATCGAAGACGTACTTCGTGGTTGCGGCGACACCGGTCATGTACCCACCGGTTGTGTGCACAATGCCCTTGGGCTTTCCGGTCGTGCCCGACGTGTAGAGAATGAAAAGCAGATCTTCTGCATTCATCACTTCCGGTTCACAGAACTTGGGCACTTCGCGCTTGAGACGGTGCCACCAGTGATCGCGACCGTCCTTCATTTCGGCAAACATCTCATCGCCAACACCGGACCGTCGCCGCATCACGACCAACACCTTCTCGATCGTCGGACACTCTTCGAGCGCCTTGTCCGCGTTGCGCTTGAGCGGCACCACCTGTCCGCGTCGGTAGCCACCGTCAGCGGTGATGAGCACTTTGCAACCGCAGTCGTTGATGCGATCGCGCAGGGATTCAGGAGAGAAACCGCCAAAGACCACCGTGTGCACCGCACCGATACGTGCGCAGGCGAGCATCGCGAACACGGCTTCCGGAATCATCGGTAGGTAGATCGCGACACGATCGCCCTTTTTTACACCCAACTGCTTGAGCATGTTCGCGGCAAGATTCACCTCGCGATACAAGTCCCAGTACGTGAAGGTGCGACGATCGCCAGGTTCACCTTCCCAAATCAGCGCGGCCTTGTTGCGACGCGGCCCGTTGATGTGTCGGTCGACGCAGTTGACGCTCGCATTGAGTTCACCGCCGACAAACCACTGCGCGTGCGGTGGCTTCCAGTCGAGCACCTGATCCCACTTCTTGCTCCAGGTCAGTTCACCGGCTTCGCGCGCCCAGAAGTTCTGCGGGTCCATCGCCGCGTCGTCGACGATCCGGCTGTCGTGAATGCGCGCCGTCGCGCGGAACGCGGGCGGGGGCGGGAAGGAGCGGTTTTCCTGCAGCAGTACGTCGATGTCACTCATCGTCAGATATCGCTGGGGCGGGGGCGTTGAAAGTCGTCCGGATGGCAGCATCGCGCGAGTTGAACGACCGTGCCGCCAAGGTCGGAAGCTAGTGGGGTGCCAACGGCGAAACTGTCGCAGCGGTGCATCGCGGGCAACGGCCCGGTCCACTAACGTTGTGCGATGCTCGCGCACGATCCGGCTCTGCCGACCCCGCCTACCGCACACCTCAAGTCGCCCCCCGTCCTGTTGGCGTCGGGGCTGGTGCGACGTTTCGGCAATCGACGTGCAGTCGACGGCGTGTCGCTCACACTTGGCGAGGGGGACTGTCTCGCACTGTTTGGACCGAACGGCGCGGGCAAGTCGACGCTTCTGCGCCTCCTTGGTGGTTTGCTCAAGGCAACGGAAGGGTCGGCCTCGCTACAGGGACACTTGCTCCCGGGCGACGCTCCCGTTCGTCACCTGATCGGTCTGATCTCACATCATGCAATGCTTTACGCAGCGCTGACGGTGCGAGAGAACGTGCGGTTTGCGGCCGAGTGTCAGGGGATCGTCGATGCCGATCGCGCGACGATGGACGCGCTGACTCGGCTCCGCGTTGCGGATCGCGCCGACACGCAGGTGCGTCTGCTGAGTCGTGGCCTGCAGCAGCGTGTGTCGATTGCACGCGCGCTGGTGCATCGCCCGCGACTGCTGCTGCTTGACGAACCGTACACCGGTCTCGACGAAGTCGGTGCACGGGCGCTCACGTCTGCGCTGCTCGAGCTCAAAGCCGATGGTGCGGCGCTGATTCTCGTCACACACCATCTCGGTGAAGGGCTCGCACTCGCCACTGACGCAGCGATCATGATTGGTGGAAGGTTTGTTGCGACGGATCGCGCGCCGAGCGCCGGCTTTGACGCGGCGGCGTACGGCGAGCGATATCGTGACCTCGTGACGGCGGGGATCGATTGAGCGGCGAGCGGGGGCAGGTCGCCGGTGCGCTGCGCTACGCATCGCCGGGATTCTTCGCCGACGCGTGGCGCGTGGCGCGGAAGGATCTGCTGATCGAATTCCGTACCCGCAGCGCCTTTCTCGCGGCGTGCGTGTTTGCCCTGTTGTCGGTGGCGATTTTTCGCTTCACCTGGGACGGGACGGCCATCCCGGCGATGGATCTCGCGCCGCCGGTGCTCTGGGTGATTTTCACGTTCTCGGGACTGCTTGGACTCAATCGATCATTTCAGATCGAGCAGGCAGACCGCGCGCTCGACGCACTGCTTGCGTCGCCAATGTCCCGAGAGTCGGTGTTCGCCGGGAAGGTGATCGCGAACTTTGTGTTCGTGCTCTCGGTGCAGGCGTTTGCGTTGCCGGCGATCGCCCTCTTTTTTGACCTGCCGAGCGGCAGCGGTTGGTTGGGGGTCGCGTTGATTGTGGTGCTGGCCGCGGTTGGACTCTCTGCGGTTGGAACACTCTTCGCCGCGGTGGCGTCGAATACCCGGTTGGCTGAGATGCTGTTGCCGATGCTGGCTCTCCCCTTTTTCGTCCCGCTGGTGATTCCCGCGGCGCAGGCGTCGGTGGTGTTGCTCGAAGGACGCCCGATGGCTGACGCGGCCAACTGGTTGAAGATCCTGCTGGCCTTCGACATCGTCTTCACCGCGGCATGCACCGTTGCATTTCCGTATACCCTCGAGGAATAGGTCATGACGTCCGTATCGTCGGTGGACATACGTCAGGAACGATCAGACTCGCCGCCCGCCGCATCGGGTTTCGATTGGCTGATGGCGATTGCCATCGCAGCGTGCATCGGCACTGTTGTCCGCGCGCTGTACTTCACACCGGCCGACGCCATGCTTGGCGCCGTCCAAAAGATCTTTTACGTGCATGTGCCGGCGGCGATCATGGGGTTGTATGTCGGCTGTCCGCTGCTTGCCGTCTGCAGCTTGATGTATCTGTGGGTGAAGGACGTGCGGCTCGATCGTCTTGCAGAATCGTCGGCCGAAGTGGCGTTGGTGTTCATGTCGGTGGTGTTGACGACCGGACCGATCTGGGCGCGCTCGAGTTGGGGAACGTGGTGGGTGTGGGAGCCGCGTCTGACAAGCACGCTGTTTCTGTGGTTCATGGTGCTGTCGTACCTCGTACTGCGCGGTGCGGTCGAACAGCAGGAAGCGCGCGCGCGACTTTCTGCGGTGATGGGTTCGCTCGCTGCAGCGCTGGTACCGTTCATCCATCTCACCGTGTATCTCTTTCGCTCGCAGCATCCGTCGCCGATCGTGATCAAGCCGAGCGCGCCGTCGATGCCATCGGACATGTTGTCGACGTTTGCGCTGAGTAGTGTGGCATTCGGTCTGTTGTTCTTCGCGATTTTGCGTTTGCGTTTCCGCTATGCGACGGCGCGTGATGTGCGCGCCGCGCTGGAGCACGGATGATGCTCATCCGCATGCAAAGTGCAGCGCTGACCACGCCACAAACTTCGCCGCCGGAACAGGGCGCAGCGTTTGTGCCGAGAGCAGGCGGACCGCCGGACACGAGTAGCTATCTGGTCGCTGGCTATGTCGTCGCGTTTGCGATCTATGCCGGATATATCGTGCTGTTGTTGCGTCGCATGGCGCAGACACGTCGCGCGTAATTTCGCGGCCCCGACGCGATACCGACGCGACCGATCTGTCTTGTGCAGAGCATCCAGGTGTCGCCACTGGCCGGCGTTCGCATCGCGGTGACGCGGGCGGGTGAACGCGGCGGACCGCTGGCGCAGGCGCTGCGGAACGCCGGCGCGACCGTGTACGAGGTGCCGCTCACGCGCATCGAATCGCTTGACCCGGCGCCGCTCGCTGAGGCCGTCGATTCGCTGGCCCGGTATCAGTGGGTGTTGCTGACGAGTGTCAACGCGGTTGATCATCTCGCTGCAGCAGTCACGAATGCGATCGCGATGGCACATCTGCGTTCCCGCAAGATTGCCGTAGTCGGCGCCGCGACGGCCGATGCGGTGTCGCAACGTGGGTGGACGGCGACGCTGATGCCCGAGCGATTTCACGCGGAGGCGTTGGTTGACGCGATGTCGTCTCGCACCGACGTCGACGGTGCGCGCATGCTCTACCCGGCCGCACAGGGTGCGCGTGATGTGCTACCGAACGGACTGCGCGCGTTGGGCGCGATCGTGGATGTGATTCCGGCGTACCGTAGCACGGTCGACGCGGAAGGTCAGTCCAGAATGAAAAGTCTGGCGACGTCCAACGGTTTGGATCTTGTCACGGTCGCGGCGCCGAGTGCGGTCGACGCGCTGCTGGACGCCCTGCCGGCAGAGTATGCGCGACGGTTGCCGGTGGCGTGCATCGGGCCAGTGACTGCGCGGGCGGCGCGTCTCGCAGGGTTTCCGGTGAAGGTGGAATCGACGGCGGCGACGGCCGAGGGGTTGGTGAAGAGCATCATCGCGGCGTTTCCGCCATCACGGTAGAATTGGTCATGACTGATCACGCAACAAAATCAGCCGTAGCATCGGCAAAAGAACACGCGAGTGAACTCGTCGTTCGCATTGGAACGCGCTCCTCGGAGCTCGCGCTGCGCCAGGCGCGCGAGGTCGCTGCAGCGCTCGCGGAACGCGGTGTGGCAAGTGAACTCGTGACGTACACAACTATCGGCGATCGTGTCCTCGATCGGCCACTTTCCGCGATTGGTGAAAAGGGATTGTTCACCGCCGAGCTTGAAGCGGATCTGATCACGGGTCGCACCGATTGCGCCGTGCATTCATTGAAAGACTTGCCGACGGCGGATCCGATCGGGCTGACGATCGTCGCGCTGCTGGAGCGTGAAGATCCGCGCGATGCGCTTGTGGTGCGACCGGGCGTCACGGCGCGGACACTCGAGGAGTTGCCGCCTGGCGCGCGCATCGGCACGTCGTCGTTGCGCCGTCGCGCGCAGTTGCGTGCACTGCGTCCCGATCTCGAAGTGTGTGAGCTGCGTGGTAACGTCGGCACCCGTCTGCGCAAAATCGACGAAGGTGAAGTGGACGCCGCGCTGCTTGCGGCAGCAGGACTTCGTCGCCTTGGATTGGGTGATCGTATCGTGTCGCTGCTCGATGCGCCGACTTGGCTTGCGGCACCTGGGCAGGGCGCAATCGCGGTACAGGCGCGCACGAACGACGCGCGCATGACGGCACTGCTGGCCACGCTCGATCATGCAGACACGCGCACCGCGATCACGGCAGAGCGTGCGCTGCTGGGCGCACTCGAAGGCGGCTGTCAGGTGCCGATCGGTGCGTCGATGTTGCACGACGCGCAGGGCGCGACGTTGCATGGTGTAATCGCCGCCGTCGATGGTACGCATGTGGTGCGTGGCTCGATTGCCGTTGATCTGGCCGATCCGGCGGCCGCCGGGCGCGCACTCGCGCACCAGATGCATCGTGATGGTGGCGCCGAGATTCTGGCCGCGCTGCGTCCGCGTGAAGAAGACGCGCCGATGCCGGGAGCGCACTGAGATGACGATGCCGGACATCAAACATCGGCAGATGTCGTCGCCTGTCGACGGCGAGTACTTCGTGAGTGGTATGACGCGTCGGTTGCGCCGGCTGCGCCGCACGGAAGCGATTCGTCGAGTGGTGCGGGAAACACGTCTTGATCCGGCGCAATTCATTTGGCCGCTGTTCGTGCGAAGCGGGTCGGGGATTCGTACCCCGATCGGTTCGATGCCCGGTGTATTTCAGACGAGTGTGGACGAGTTGCTCAAGGATGCGGAGAAGGCCGTCGCTGAGAAGATCGGCGGCATCCTGCTCTTCGGCATTCCCGATCAGAAAGACGCCGAAGGTTCATCGGCGTGGGACCCGCACGGTCCGGTGCAAGAGGCCGTGCGCGCCGTGAAGCGTGCGTTCCCACAGCTACTCGTGGTGACTGACGTGTGCATGTGCGAGTACACCGATCATGGCCACTGCGGCTTGCTCACGCCGGCCGGAGAAGTCGACAACGATGCGACCCTCGCGCTTCTGGCACGCGAAGCGGTGTCACACGCTGAAGCTGGGGCGGATATCATTGCGCCCAGTGATATGATGGATGGCCGCGTGGCGATGATTCGCATTGCCCTTGATGCGGCGGGATTCGAGCAGGTGCCGATCATGAGCTATGCGGCCAAGTACGCGTCGGCGTTTTATGGTCCGTTTCGGGAAGCCGCCGAGTCGACGCCGGCGTTTGGCGACCGCCGCAGCTACCAGATGGACCCGGCCAACGCGCGTGAAGCGTTACGCGAAGTTCGTTTGGACGTCGCTGAGGGCGCGGACATTCTGATGGTCAAGCCGGCGGGCGCGTATCTGGATATCATCGCCGCGGTGAAGCAGGACACTGGACTGCCGCTCGCGGCGTATCAGGTGAGCGGCGAATATTCGATGATCAAAGCTGCAGCTGAACGCGGCTGGATTGACGGCGAGCGCGCGATGCTGGAGTCGCTCGTGGCAATCGTGCGGGCGGGTGCCGACCTGGTCATCACGTACTTTGCAATCGACGCGGCCATTGCGTTGCGTTCGCGTTGAGCACTGCGTTGTCGACATAACACGAACGACACGATACCGACACACGACACACACACGACCGATCGATGCACAATCCCTGGCACGACGTCGCCGCTGGCGATCATCCTCCTGAGCAAGTCACCGCGATCATCGAGATCCCGGCTGGCTCGCGCAACAAGTACGAACTCGACAAGGTGAGCGGGCAGTTCAAGCTCGATCGCGTACTCTATTCGGCCGTACACTATCCGGGCGACTATGGCTTCATTCCGCAGACGCTGCACGAAGACAACGATCCGCTGGACATCCTCGTTCGCATCAACGAGCCGACGTTCACCGGGTGTCAGATCGCGTGTCGTCCGATCGGTGTGCTGCGCATGCTCGATCGCGGTGAGCCCGACGAAAAAATTCTCGCGGTCCCGTGCGACGACCCGTATCACCACGATGTGTACGACATCGCGGACATGCCGCCACACTACCTGAAAGAAATCGAACACTTCTTTCACATCTACAAGGACCTCGAAGGGAAGCGCGTCGAGATTCAGGGATGGGAGAAGAGCGAGCGGGCGTTCGCGATCATCCAAGGAAGCATCGATCGCTACAAGGCCAAGTACGGGTCGCGTCAGGTATAGAGCAACAAACTGCTTAGCCACGAATTTCACGAATGGCGCGAATCTGAGTCGTACCGATTCGCGCCATTCGTGTAATTCGTGGCTGTCGTTTGCTTTCTTTACTTACTCCGAGCGGAATACCAGTGACGCGTTGATTCCACCGAAGCCGAAGCTGTTGGAGAGGATGATTTTGGGAGCGAGATCGCGTCCCACATTGGGCACGTAATCGAGATCACACCCGACGTCGGGATTGTCGAGGTTGAGTGTTGGCGGCACCCAGGCGCGCTGCAGGATCAGCGCGGAGATCGCGGCCTCGAATGCACCCGAAGCGCCAAGAGCGTGACCGTAGTAGCCTTTGGTGCTGGAGACCGGAATACGGTATGCGTGATCGCCAAAGACGGTGCGAATGGCTTCCGTCTCTGTCGGATCGTTCAACGGTGTGCTGCTGCCATGCGCATTGATGTACTCGACCTCGTGCGGTGCCACGTCGGCATCGTCCAGCGCCTGTCGCATGCAACGCGCCGCCTGAGTGCCACCCGGGAGTGGCGCCGTCATGTGATGCGCGTCGTTGCTGGTACCGTAGCCTGCGAGTTCGCCGTAAATGCGCGCGCCGCGTGCGACGGCGCGGGACCACTCTTCGAGAATCAGTACTGCACCGCCTTCACCCATGACGAAGCCGTCGCGGTCACGATCGAACGGACGTGATGCCCGCGTTGGGTCGTCGTTGCGATTGGACATGGAGCGGATGAGTGCAAACGCGCCGAAGCACAGCGTCGCGAGTGGTGCTTCGGCACCGCCCGCGATCATAACGTCCGCGTAACCATCGCGCACTTGTCTGAACGCTTCGCCGATTGCCATCGTCCCGGACGCACAGCTCATTGCGTTGGTCGAGTTGGGGCCTTGCACACCAAACTCGATGGCAATGTTGCAGCTCGAGGAGCCTCCGAACACGGCGAGTGCGAGCGTTGCATCGACGGCGCGCAATCCACCGGCGATGAAATTCGCTGCCTGCGCCTCGGCGTAAGCGACACCGCCCAATGCGGTGCCCATCATTGCCCCGACACGTTCACGATTTTCCTTTGCGAGATCGAGCCCGGCATCTTCGACCGCCAGCTTTGAACTCACCACGCTGAATTGGCCGAAGCGATCGAGTCGACGAACACGCTTGATATCGAGGTGGTCCAACGGATCGAAATCGTTGATTTGCGCGGCGCACCGACTTCGAAATATCGACGCGTCGAAGCGTGTGGCCGGACCAACAACCGAGCGTTCGTCGCGTAGCCCTTGCCAGAGCGCATCAGCGCCGGTGCCAAGTGGGGTAACGCAGCCGATTCCGGTGATCGCAACGCGGCGCGGTGCACGCATCGATGGACGCGACGGGCTCATCGAGCAGCCAACGACTGCTCCGCCATCGTCGCCTGTTCGGCGACACGCGCCAAGCCGGCAAGTGTCCGGGATGCGATGCCGTGAACAAACACGGGCCCGATCACCTGCGTTGCGGCGAACGGTCCGATCACGGGCCACGGCGGCCCGTTCCAGACGTGTATGATGCGCACCAACGTGCCCTCGTCCGTCGGGGTGAAATTCCACTCCACGTCCATGTGTGTCGTGACCCCACCGACGTGGCGAAAGCGCACCCACGGTGCGTCCGTGCTCACTGCCATCTCTGAGAGCCACCACGTCGGCCAACTGAAGAGGCCGAACGGACGATTGGCCGCCATTTCCACAAGACCACCACCGTCTTGTGTGCGATGACGAAAGCGCACGAAGCGATAGTGCGGCAAAAACGCAGGCCAGTTCTCGACCTCGCGCGCGATATCGAAGATCCGTGAGACCGGTGCGCGAACGACCGCTTCATCCACAGTCGTCATCAACCGCCCTTCAGGCGGTGGACCGAGCTTGTAGTTGCGTTGCGGTGCTTCGATCGGTGTGGCAGCTGTCATTCGATGATATTGCCGGGGATCCAAGTCGCGGTCACGCGCCACGCGAATCGGCGACGCACGATGACTCGTGTCCCCGAGATACGCCGCACGAGGCGTCGTAGTTCCTCTGTAGTGTAACCACGCAGAATCGAGACCACGCCATCGTGCCGGCTCACGGAATGAAATCCCAGAAGAAACGACACCGACCAGAGTCCGGCCACGGCGAGCCAACTGCGGCGGAGATCCCCGACCACCACACCCATCCGCGCCACCCGATTGCACTCACGCAGCAATGCATCGGCTGCGGTCCCGTCGAAGTGGTGCAGCACCTGCGAACAGGTGACGATATCAATGCTCGCATCGGCGAACGGCAGCCGCATCGCATCGCCCACAATCGCATGCGTACATGTCGCGGACGCAGCTTTGGCGATGGCCGGCGATACTTCAAGCCCGATCGTCACGATCTGCAGACCGAACGACTCACCTTCCTCCGCCGCCGCTTTGGGAATGTCGCCGAGTCCTGTACCGACGTCGAGCAGCGTAATCATCATCTGACTCGTGGGCGTGTACTGTCGTGTGGCGCGATCGGCGTGCGCACGATCTGCGAGCCCCCGTCGGATGAGTCCCTGCAGCTCACGCACGACCGCGCGCCGACCACCGAAGAAACGATTGGCGAGTGCAACATCGCGCAGCGAACGAAGCGCCAATGTTGGATCCTGTGCCGGATCGTCGAGAATTTCGATTCCACGTCGACGCGCTGGTGTAAGCATACGGGTCAGCGTTCAAGCTGCGCGTAGCCACCGCGATAGTACAACAAAGGCCTCGCATCGCGCGCATCGGCGAATTCAACTTGCCCAACCAGAATCACGTGATCGCCTGCGGGGTAGCGCGCCGCCACCCGGCATTGCATCCAGGCCAGTACATCCTCGAGCAGTACGTCGCCCAACTGGCCGCGTGCGTAGCCAATGCCGACAAAGCGATCGTCCAGCTTCCCGGCAAAACGGCGCGAGAGCGGTTCCTGGGCATCAGACAGAATGTTCACGGCAAACGTCTCTGCCTTGGCGAGCACCGGCGCCATCGTCGCGTCGTTCGCAATGCAGACGAGGATCAATGGCGGCTCAAGACTGAGCGACGAAAACGCACTCGCGGTCATCCCATGATCGCGACCAGCGTCGTCATGCGTGGTGACGACAGTGATGCCGGATGCGAAGCGCCCAAGTACAGATCGAAACAGATCGCCATCAATGGAC
>JBKJTE010000055.1:0-6654 GCA_046590495.1 Gemmatimonas sp.
GCTGCGCAGGTGCGCAGCGGCCGTTTTGTGCGACAGTGCGCGCAGTGATTACGCGTACACCTCGAAAATCCCCGCCGCGCCCATTCCACCGCCGATGCACATGGTCACGAGCCCATAGCCACCACCACGCCGCTGCAGTTCGTGCACGAGCTGTGTGGTGAGCTTGGCTCCGGTTGCGCCGAGGGGGTGACCGAGGGCGATCGCACCACCGTTCACGTTGGTGATGGCCGGATCGAAGTTGAGCTCCTTGATGACCGCGAGCGCCTGCGCTGCAAACGCTTCGTTGAATTCAATGAGCTTGATGTCGTTGAGTGAGAGCCCTGCACGCTTGAGTGCTTTTGGGACCGCCTTGATCGGGCCAACGCCCATGATGTCGGGAGCGACACCTGCGGTGGCGAAGCTGACAAAGCGCGCGAGCGGTTTGAGACCGAGCTCCTTCGCCCGATCGGCGCTCATTACGAGCACTGCCGCCGACCCGTCGGAGTACGGACTCGCGTTGCCCGCCGTGATCGAACCGGTTGGCACGAATGCGGGACGCAGTTTCGTCAGTCCCTCGATCGTCGTGTCGAGACGCGGGCATTCATCGGTGTCGAACATCGATTCCGTCACCGTCTTTGTCGCACCCTTCCACGCGTAACGCTTCACAGCGATCGGAACGATCTCGGACTTGAACACACCCGACGCCAACGCCGCTGCTGCCTTCTGTTGGCTCTCGAGCGAGAACTGGTCCTGCGCTGTGCGTGAAATCTCCCACCGCTTGGCGACATTCTCCGCCGTGAAGCCCATGCCGATGTAGCTCTCGGTCATATCTGGCGAGAGTCGCGCGTTGTAGCCGGACATCGGCACTTGACTCATCATCTCCGTGCCACCGGCGAGCACGGTGTCTCCCATGCCGGCGATGATTGCCTGGGCAGAATACGCGACGGCCTGCAGACCGGACGAGCAGAAGCGATTGATGGTGGCCGCAGATGTTTCGACGGGGAAACCGCCGCGCAGCCATGCAAGACGCGCGTGGTTGAGTCCCTGCGATGCTTCCGGCATCGCGCACCCCCACTGTACATCTTCGATGATCGCGGCGTCGATACCCGCGCGATCGATTGCAGCTTTCATAACGGTGGACGACACGTCCACCGGGTGAACGCCGGCCAGCGAACCGTCTGCCTTGCCACGGGCGACGGCGCTGCGCACGGCGCTGACGATCACGACTTCGGTCATCTGCGAATGCTCCTCAATGCGAAGTGAGCCACGTTGGTGTGCATGCTCAATTGCGCAGCGGCTTGCCGGTCTTGAGAGTGTAGGCGATGCGTTCCTGCGTCTCCTTGGTGCCAAGGAGGCTCAAGAACTGCTCGCGCTCGAGGTCCAACAGATCCTGTTCGGTCACATCGCGCGGCGTACCGTCGCCACCGCACAGCACGTAGCCAATCGCGCGTCCTACGCGCACGTCGTGTGCTGACGCCTGTCCCGCTTCCTTTGCGGCCCAGAGTGCGTACTCGATGTTGCCGAGTCCTTCGCGACCGATCGCGCGAACGGTGCGCTCGAGCGGCGGGAGGTAGCCCGGCGCGAGGTCGAGCACCCGCGCCTTCGCATCGGAAATCTGATGATCGCGATTCATGCTGATACGATCGGTACTGCGCAGATAGCCCAGTGCGCGCGCCTCGTGTGCGCTGGTGCTGGTCGTTGCAAATGCGATGATCTTGAAGGCGCGCTTGATTGCCGCGAAGAGATCGACTTCTTCGTAATTCTGCAATTCGCCCGTGAAGCGAATCATCAACTCCTTCGTGCCGCCGCCACCGGGCAACAGACCGACACCCGCTTCAACAAGACCCATGTACGTCTCCGCGTGCGCCTGCACACCGTCGGCGTGCAATGTGAACTCTGCGCCGCCGCCAAGCGTCATGCCGGCCGGTGCAACGACAACAGGAAACGGCGCACGTCGAATGGACATCACGCTGTCCTGGAACGCCTTGCATGACGTCGCGATGTCATCCCACGCTCCGGCCGCAATCGCGAATGACACCTGCGACAAGTCAGCGCCAACGCTGAATGCACGCGCGTCGTCGTTGCCGATGACCAAGCCTGCATAGCCGCTTTTCTCGACCTTGCGCAATGCACTGGCCAATCCGGTGAGTACGCCTTCGCCCAAGCTGTTCATCTTGGAACGGAACTCGAAGCAGGCCACGCCGTCGCCAAGATCGATGAGCCGCGACAATCCGTTGTCTTCCAGCACGCGCCCGCTCTTTGACAAACCGACGAGCGAGAGACGTCCGGGAATCGTCGGCAGCGGCTCGTACTGACCATCAAACGTGAGATACTCGCCGTCGCGGTAGAAGCCGCCTTGTGCCAGCTCGAGTAACGGCGGCGTTACAAGCCCGCGTGTCTTGAATGCCTGCTTCAACCAATCGACGCCGAGTGCGTCCATGACCTGGAACGGACCGGCTTCCCATCCGTAGCCCCACTCCATCGCGCGATCAATCGCCACGATGTCGAACGCCAGCGATGATGCGAGCGTCAACGTGTAGTGCGCAGCGTCAACCAAATGGTCGCGCAGGAACGCGCCCTGTGCGCCAGGCGTCTGCGCGGCAGTCAGAAGTCGTTGCGCGATCGGCGACCGGATCGCCGCGCCGATATCGCCACCTTCAAGTCGCACCTGCGGCACATACGATTTCGTCTTCCAGTCGTACGTCAGCGTGCCGGTCTTGGTCTTGGTGTAGAAGCCACCACCGCTCTTGTCGCCAAGTTTGCCTTCGCCGACCATCGCCAGCACCCAATCGGGGAGCGACATGTCTTCGCCGGTGGCGGCGCCGATGCCTTTCGTCACGTGCGCGAGCACATCGAGCCCGGACAGATCGGCGGTGCGCATCGTCGCACTACGTGCACGTCCGATGTACGCCCCGGTAAGCCCATCCACTTCGTCGATGGTGAGACCGTGCTCCATCATGCGACGCATGGTGCCGACCATGCCGTACACGCCGAGTCGATTCGCAATGAAGCCCGGCACGTCCTTGGCGATGACGATGCCCTTGCCGAGCGTGCGTTCGGCGAATTCGCGCATCGCCCCGATCACGGCCGGATCAGTATCGTCTGTCGGAATGATTTCCAGCAGATGCATGTAGCGCGGCGGATTGAAGAAGTGCGTACCGAGGAACCGGCGACGGAACTTCTCGCTGCGTCCTTCGAGCAGCGTCGTCATCGGAATGCCGGACGTGTTCGACGAGATGATCGCCGTCGGCTTCATGAGCGCTTCGATGCGCGCGAACAGTTGCTGCTTGGGCTCCGCGAGTTCGATGATCGCTTCGCAGATCCAATCACACTCGCCGAGCCACGCGAGATGGTCTTCGGTATTACCGGTCCGGACGCGGGCAACCGCGGCCGCTTCCATGAACGACGCAGGCTTGGACTTGGCGGCTTTCTGCAAGCCGTTTTTGGCCGGGGCACTGCGGTTGGGCGACTTGGGGTCCTGGTCGCCCGGGATATCGAGCAACACGACGCGACAGCCAGCCGAGGCGGCAAGGGCGGCAATCCCGCTCCCCATCGCTCCAGCGCCGACTACGCCGACGGTCGTCACACGCATTTCGGTTCTCCTGAAGGGACCGCGAAAAGATTCCGCGAGGACCGCCGCGAGGGAAGGGGTCGAGCGGTCAAAATGCGACGCTTTCGTCACGTTCTGGCGCGCCGGTCGCCACGTCAGTCACGAACCGGGACGCCCGGCTTACGGGTTGAACCAGAACGAGAACTTGACGAGTAGTGTGTTCAGCGGACGTGCGCCGAAGAGGTCGCCGACATCGCGACTCGCGTCGAACGATCCGGGGTTGAGGGTGTTCTGGGTCCGCCCCTGCTGCCAGACCAGAAAGAGTGTGCTCGCGGGGCGGTATTCCCAACGCACGACGGCGTTGGAGTTGAACTGCTTCACATTGAAGCCGCCGGGGACGGCACCGTTGCCAAACGAGCGGAAGCGCGCGTCATACGCTTCGGCGCGCGGCGATGCGAGTTGACGCCAGTTGCCGTAGGCGCCGGTCGAAACGAACGGTTGTGCGTAAACCTGGAGCGAGAGTGTGCGTGTGGCCGTCCAGTTGGCGCGTGTCGTGATTGCGAGGATGTTCTGGTCGAGTCGTGCAAAGGTGAAGTGCGTAGTGTCGCTGAGTGCCGCGCCGTAGTTGCCCACCCACTGCTGGTCGTTGATGACCCGATCATACGTTGCCGCAACCGACGTTGAGAACCGACTGGCGATGCGGACTTCGACCCCCGCGTCGCCACCGCGATACCACGAACGTCCTTCGTCGCTTGACCCGACGCGAAACGCAAATTTCGGGATCACCATCGGGCGCGGGTCGCCGACGACATCGAAGCGGATCCCCGTCTTTGGCGACTGACGCAACGCGCGTCCACCGCGGGCGCAGCTGACACAGTGCGTACCGCCGACGTCGCTCAGAAACGTGGTAATCGCGCCACCCCAATTGTTGCGCAGGCTTGCACTGGTGTGCAGTGAAAGTTGCTGCGCCGACAGCAGGCCGCCGGTTGTGAAGTGGGACTCAAACGAGGTCGTCGAGAACGCCGAGCGAAAGAGGCGATTGGGGCGAAGCTGCGTCAGGTCGAGCTGTTGCCGGAACGAGGCGTCGTTGATGAGCGTGACGAAACCGAGGTCGTTCTGTTCGAGTCCTGCGCTTGCGTATCGAAAGAAGTTTTCATAACGCACGCGTCCTCCCACCTGCTTGAGCCCCAGGCCCACCGCCGTGCCGCCCATCGAAGTCCGCGTTGGATCGTATTTCGCGTCGTGGTCGGGACGTTGGAAGTAGTGCACGCTGTTGCGCTGCGTCGCTGCAATTGCTGCCGCATCGCCGGTCACCTGATTGAATGCGGTGAAACCATTCACTTCCCACCGCGCTCGCGCGAAACGCGAATAACCTTGCAGCAGCAGTGTGCTCGCCGACCGCCGGAGGAGCGGCGCGGTCACGGCATCGAGCTGCCGACGCACGTCCATGTATTGCATGCCGAATTGCGAGCGACCCCCGCGCAGCTCGCGGAAAGCGCGCGCGACGAGGTAGTTGGTCTGCGGTTCGATGGTCGAACCGCTCACCCCGCGCACGCGTTCCGTATTCGCATCGAGCAGGCCGAACGCCACGCCATTCGCCAAGCGCCCCGTTACCTTCGCCGCGCCGGTGATATTGGTGAACACCGGATCGGCATCGTTGCTGCGGAGCTGTGGCGTGCGGCCGATGCGTCGCGTGTAGAACAGGCCTTCGCAGGGCCCGTTGCAGCGATAGAGTCCGGCCCCTTCCTGAAAGAACGGGCGACGCTCGTCAAAGCGAATTTCGAATGCCGACAGATTCAGCACGGCCGGATCCGCCTCGACCTGACCGAAGTCGGGATTCACTGTCGCATCGACGGTCACGTTCGAACCGACTCCCGCCTTGATGTCGAGACCACCGGTGAACTTGCCAACGTTACCACCGACCCTTGACCCATCGGGGATGCTCTTGGCCACAGAGTATGGCAGCAGTTCGAGTCGGCGCGGTGCACCGATTCCCTCGATACCGGTCAGCGTCCCAAGCTGCGACATCAATGTCCGTTTCGACTGACGAAAACTCGGCCACGCATCGCGCTGACTGCGCCGCGCGATATCACGCCAGACACCAAACCCGAATTCGTGGACGTCGCGCGCCGTGAAGCGCAGTTGACTGAACGGTATACGGAATTCGGCGACCCATCCCGCGCTGTCGATGCGGGCCTGTGCATCCCACACACCATCCCACGTCGGGTCTTCGATGTTGTCCGAGTAGATGGAGTGGTCGCGCTTGACGCCGGCCGGATTGATCGCCATCTCAACGCCCGTGCGTCGGTCGTGATACGCGTCAATGATGATCTTGATCTGATCGCTCGCCGTCTTCACATCGCGTCGACTGAGCAGTGGACTGATACTGTCAGGATGCGGATCGAATGCGCGGACCATCACATACAGGTAGCGATCGTCGTACGCCGCGCGAACCTCGGTGCGGAACGTGGTCGGTTGATCTTCGCCGGGATCGAACTGCCGGAATTGCGTCATCGGTGGAGCGCTGATCCACACTGCATCGTTCGTCCGGCCGTCAATCACCGGTGCAATCAACGCGCGCACCGCCCGTCCGCTGGTATCCGACGTGGGCGGCGGTGGTCCGCCCCTCTGCGTCGGCACTTGCGCGTCGGCGCGAGCGACAAACGCCGGACCTGCGAATGCACCCAACGCGAATCCGAGCGATACCAACGACGCGAACTTTGTACTGCCGATCATGTCTCCCACTCGGGATTGTAGCCCCGCACGTCGGCGTAGTAGTTGCGAATACGAGCAATGCCGACGTTGGCATCGTCTTCGTCCGCGGTAACCGTGGGGCCCATTCGCACGACCTTCCGTCCCCAATCGAGCGCGACGCAACAGATCGGCACACCTGCGCGCTTGGCGACGTGCCAGAAACCGCTTCTCCACGCATCGACGCGTTTGCGCGTGCCTTCAGGTGCCAGCACGAGCACGAACTTTTCGCGCGTCGCGAATTCGTGCGCGGTCTGCTCGACGATGTTTTCGCGACTGGTGCGCTTCACGGGCACGCCACCGTTGGCGCGCATGAACCAACCGAGTGGTGCACGAAAGAGGGTGTCCTTGCCGAGCCAGCGCGGATCGAGTCC
>JBKJTE010000051.1:0-37937 GCA_046590495.1 Gemmatimonas sp.
TTCGAACTTTGGTGAATTCGAGCCGACGTGGAGCCCTGATGGTCAATACATCGCCTACACCACGTGGGCGGACAGCATCGGCTATCTCAATCGCGTGAAGAGCGATGGCACCGGTCAACCGCAACGTCTCACGCCGCAGCAAGGGCTGTGGGCCAATCCGGTCTACACACCGAACGGTTCACGCATTCTCGCAACGCGCAGTCCGTCCCGCGCATTCCGTACGAGTGGCGGCGGTGGTGGTGGACGTGGCGGCGGCGGGGGTGATCTCGTCTGGATTCCGGCATCAGGTGGCGAAGCAACGTTCATCGCGACGGGTGCAGGCGATGCGCATTTTTCGCAGCGTGATACGTCACGCATCTTTGCGTACAACAGTGGTCGCGGCCTGTACTCGATGCGCTGGGATGGCACCGACATCAAGCAGATTTTGCGCATCGCGGCTGGTGGTGCGGGTGCTGCAGGCGGCGGCGGTGGTGGACGCGGCGGAGCGAGTTGGGCGCGTTTCTCGCCAGATGGTCAGCGTGTCCTCGCGCAAGTGAATCTCGATCTTTACTACATCCCCGATGTGCCTTGGCCGGGTGGTGCTGAGCCGACGATCACCGTTGGCGGAACAGGCGCTGCAGCGACGCAGGATTTTCCGTCAAAGAAGCTGACGGATATCGGCGCGCAGTTCCCGACTTGGAGCAACGACGGCAAGACCATTCATTGGTCGATTGGTAACGCGCACGTTGTATACGATATCGATCGGTCGTACGCGTTTGACGACTCTGTGAAAAAGGCGAATCCAGCGCCGCCGGCAAGTGCTGGGCCGCCGGCTGACTCCGCAGGTGGCGGTGCCCCCGGTCGAGGAGGACGCGGCGGCCGCGTACTCGCGACGTACAAGCCGGTGGAGACGCGTATTCGCATCAACGCCACGCGCGATATTCCGAAGGCGACAGCGCTGCTCAAGGGCGCGCGCATCATCACGATGAAGAGCGATGAGATCATCGTGAACGGCGACATTCTTGTCACTGACAATCGCATCACCGCAATCGGGCCCAGTGGAACACTGACCGTTCCGTCAGGCACGAAGACGATCGACGTGAGTGGCAAGACGATCATCCCCGGCTTTGTGGACACGCATGCGCACTTGCGCGTGGCAAACGCCATTCATCGCGATCCGGTGTGGAGCTACGCCGCAAACCTCGCGTATGGCGTGACGACAGCTCGCGATCCGCAGACCGGTTCGACTGACGTATTGAGCTACGAAGATCAGGAGAAGGCGGGCAAAGTACTCGCGCCGCGCATCTACTCGACTGGACCCGGTGTATTCGCTGCGGAAAACATTCGCAGTCTCGACAACGCGCGCACGGTACTCAAGCGATACGCCGAGTACTACGACACGAAGACCATCAAGGAATATCAGACGGGTAATCGTGAAGTGCGGCAGTGGGTGATTCAGGCGGCAAACGAACTGAAGCTCATGCCTACGACCGAAGGTGGTCTCGACATCAAGATGAACATGACCGAAGCCATCGACGGCTACAGCGGTCATGAGCACACGATTCCGACGTATCCATTGCAGTCGGATGTGATTCGTCTGCTCGCCGAATCAGGGATCACGTACACACCGACACTGATCGTGTCGTATGGCGCGCCGTGGGCCGAGAATTATTGGTATGAGAAGATGGACTTGCTCAATGACTACAAGCTGCAGCTGTTCACGCCGTGGAGTGATCTTGAGGGAAAGATTCTCCGTCGCGGTGGTTCACCGGGTGCCGTGACGACGATGGGTCAGGCCGGCTGGTTTCACGACAGTCAGTACAACATGAAAGTTGCGGGCGGTGATATCAAACATCTCATCGATGCCGGTGGCTCCGCGGGTATCGGTTCGCACGGCCAGCAGCAGGGCATTGGCTTTCATTGGGAGCTGTGGAACATCGGCATGGGCGATGGCATGACGCCGATGGACGCACTCAGGATCGCCACCATTCACGGTGCGAAAGCACTTGGACTCGGCCAAGACCTCGGCTCACTCGAAGTGGGGAAGCTTGCCGACATGGTGGTGTTCGACAAAAACCCGCTGGACAATTTGCAGAACACGAACGGCATCAAGTACGTCATGAAGAACGGGCGCTTGTACGACGCGACGAATCTTGATGAGGTGTACCCGAGAGTGAAGAAGGGGGCGCCGTTCCCGTGGAATGAGGATGAGAGTCCGACGCGGGATAAGCTGAAGAGGTAGTGTCGCGGGTGACTTAGCGACTCAGTGTCGAGTTTGCAGTTCGAGTTGTGAGTACCGAGTGTAGTGACCGGTAACCCGAAACTCGAACTGCAAACTCGACACTTCGTTGCTCAAACCGGGTTGAGGAAGTGTTCCTCGACGATCTTGCCATCAAGGACCCGATAGATCGCCGTCTCGTTCATCATGTTGCGGGCACCCGTCGGCTTGAAGGTGATGTCGTAAGTGTGTTCGACAACGAACGTGTCGCCATTGATCCACGGTCCGCGCGTTACGCGTGAATGGATTTCGTGGTTTTCGAACCACCAATTCCCTTTTCCCTTCACCGCCTCGATGCCGCGCGTGAGTTTCATCGGCTCATTCACTTCGTGGCTGACGATGTCGGGCGAGTAGTACTTCTCGACGACCGTCATGTTCTGGCTGGCGTTGCACAGGGAGACGAGTTCGGTGGCGATGGTCTTGGTGTCCATGGTGAACCTCAGAGTGGTGAGTGGTGGGTTTTGAGTACGGTGTTTCGAGTTGCGATGGTTCGTAGATCACGTCGATGCAAACAGCGCGACGTACTTGTCGAGGCAACCGTTCCAACCATTGCCGTGATTGAGTCGGGACGTGTCATCGGTAAGTAACGCGTGCGTTACGATGACTTCGGTGCTTTGGCCGAGCGCTCGAAATTCAACCGTGACCTGTGATTCATTTTCAGCGGGCGGGATTTCCCATCGCCAGCTATAAACGAGCTTGTGCGGTGCGTCGATTTCGAGATATGTGCCGACGACGCGTCGCTCAAAACCATTGACGGCGCGCATCTCTTGCACGAACCGTCCACCGACGCGCAGATCGACTTCGGCGCGCGTGATGACCGACGTACCCGGTGCCCCCCACTGCGCTATCGCGGCCGGGTCCGTCCACGCTTGGAAGGCTCTTTCGGCGGATGCGGGGACGGTGCGTCGGATGATGACGAGGTCGCTGATTGCGGGGGAGTCGATGTGGGCCATGCGGATTTCTCCTCATTGGTGACTGCAGGATTGACGGCAAGAAATGCCGCGAATTGGTCGAGTTGCTGTTCCCAGAACACGCGGTGCTTCACGATCCACGCCTCCGCATCCTGCAGCGGCGCTCCGATAAGTCGACATCGACGTACGCGTCCGTCGCGTCGGATATCGGTGAGTCCTGCGCGCTCCAACACACGCAAATGCTTGGTGACACCGGGCAGCGTCATGTCGAACTGGGCCGCCAGCTCGCCGATGGAGCGATCGCCGCGCGAGAGATTCACGAGGATCGCGCGTCGTGTCGGATCGGAGAGCGCGCCGAAGGTGGCGTCGAGTGTAAGCTCGTGGGGGCCAGCGTCTGAGTAAACCATGTGGTTTACTATTGTGCCGCGGGCACCATCCGTCAAGAGCGGCGATTTCACCAAAGTCTTGACCCGAGACTTTGCCGCACCGTTCACGTGCAAGCCCGCCAGCGATCAGAGTCGCTGACGGGCTTGGGCCCTGCCGAAGTTGGTGTGACCGCTAGCGCACGTTGATAACCACTCGCGCCTGCGGCGGGCCCGGTGGAAATCCGGGGGGCGCTGGAGGCAGCCCGAATCGCAACGTATATCGGCCGACGGTCGCCGGCGTGAACTCGAAGTCGTAGATCTCGCCGGGCTCGAAGACGAGCACTGCGGGCCGGGATGTGGCCTGCGATGGCTGGAGCGGATAGCCGTCCTTGGCGACTGCGCGCCACTCGACCGGGGTGCTGTCACGCTCCAGAGTCACTGACGTTGGGGCGTCGCCGGCCAGATTGAAGAGTCGGAGTCGGTACTTCTGATTCGCGCGGAATTCCATGGGCGCCGGAGCCGCCGCGCCGTTGAGCAGGACGGGTGCCGGGTCGCCGAAGACCACGTTGTGCGTATCGCCGTCGGTACCAAAGAACCAGATCCGGTCGTGCTCTGCGTCGAAGTGTTCACCTGGTTCCAGTACGATGATCGGTCCATACAGCCCTGCACCCATCTGCACTGCCTCGTTGGCGTGCGCGTGGTACATGAACGAACCGGCGCGCGGCGGCGTCCAGCGCACCGCGAGCGAATCGCCGGCGTGAATCATCGGCATGAGCTGTCCGCGCACACCACTCACTCCCGGCACGCCGTCGGCCGCGCTCTCGAGCTCGATGCCGTGCCAGTGCACACTGCCGTGCTGAGACGAGTGGTTAACCACCTGCACTTCCACTCGTTGCCCACGCTGCAGAATCAGCGTTGGCCCAGGCACCGGCATCGGCTGGTCCGAGAGCGCCGTGCCCCCCTCGCTCACGCTGTACGCCAGGCTGCCACTCGGCGAGCCACCGGTGGTGCGCTCCCGCTGCTCCAGACGAAAGTGCCTCGCGGCGGGCGGCGGCGCGGGAAGAGGGCCGCGCGATCGCACCGTCATGCCCATGACCAGTCCCGACATGTGGTGCGGCATGTCGGACGCGTGCTGCGACTCCAACTCAGGATGGACGACGTCGCGTTCCGTGCTGATGGACGATATCCGTGGTGCGAGATGTGCCGCATAGTGGCAATGAAAGACCCAGTTCCCCGCACGCTCAGTGACGAATGCGATTCGCATGGCCTTCAGCGGCGACAACACCTGCGTCACCGCCATGCGCTGCTGCGTTTTGGTGAAGCTGCTGTCTACGCCACCATCGGTCACACCATCGACCCTGAAGAAGAAACCGTGCAGGTGCATCGGGTGATCGAGGCCGGTCAGGTTGATGACGCGCCACCGCACGGAGTCGCCGACCATGTAGTCGAGGTGCTCGGTGTGTGGCCACGACAACCCGTTGATCGCCATCGTCGCGCGGACAAGTCCGGAAGGGCTGGTCGAATCGACCGTGGCGTACTCGGTGAGTGCAAGAATTCGGTCGGGCGGGGCTCCTGCCTCGTCCACGACCAGCACGCCCCTCGCAGGCGACTCACCGGGACGCGGATCGGCATTCGCCGAGTCGTCGCTTTCGATCCAGTAGGGATACGTGCCCCCCGCGCTGGCGATGAATGAAAACTTGCCGGTCGCACCGGGCGCGACGATCAGCGTATCGGACGACTTGCGTGTGAGGCCGAGTCCGTGGACGCGGAGCGGCCGAGTGAGCGTGTTGTGCAGCGTGCCCTGTACGCGCGTCCCTATCGGCACGCGAAGCAGCGGCGCCGGCGTCACAGCAGGCTTTCCCGGTTCCGCAAGCGCGAGCACCGAATCGACCGGGAAGCCTCCAGCACCGTCAGGACGCCAGGCACCGATGCGTGTCTCGAGCGCCACCGACAGCGAACCGTGGGCCAATGTCCCGGCCCGGGTGCGCATGTCGTTGGGATAGACAACGCCGTCGGCGGCCTTAGGCACAGTCTCATGGCGCAGCACGGCGGACAACCCACTCGGCGCCGCGACAACTGGAAAGCAACGCCACCCCCCGATCAGAAGCAGCGACACGACCAGGGCCGTCGCCGCGGATCGCCACGTCCGATCGTTTCGAATTCGCCCCACCTGGACTCCTACTCAAGACGTTGACGACACGACAGAAGCCCTCCAGTCGTCGTGCCAGCTTGTGCACGTGGGACCGGCTGACGCACGAATTGCAGCATTGTACGTCATCACGATCCGTTTGGTGGGACGAAATGTCAAAGGTTCCGTTCGCACTGTCGCCGCAACGCTGCCCGAGACTCCGACCCGATCTGCTCCCGTGGGGGTTGGCGACGAATCAGGCGCGGCGATTCATATTCCGACGATCAGTCCTAACTCCTTCTGCCCTAGCCGTCATGTCGATCGCCTTTCGCCTTGCTCGCGCCGTCATTCGTTTGCGAGCACTCGCCGTCGTATCCTGTGCTGCGGCCGTCGCCGTCCCATCGTCCGCCCACGCGCAAGGCGCGCCGGCGGCACTGCAGATCACGCCGCAGGAGTTCACGGCACGACGTGACGCGCTCGCCGCCAAGATCGAAAACGGTGTTGTCGTTGCGTTCGGCGGACGCACACTCGTGCACGACTTCGGCACCTTCTTTCAGTTGCCGACCTTTCACTATCTCACCAACTACGACGAGCCGGATGGTGTGTTCGTGATGGTGGTGCGCAACAAGCGCGCGACGAGTTCGCTCTTTCTCACGCCGCTCAATGCGCGGACCGCGTTCTATTACGGCCAGCGTGTCGATTCGGCGTCCAGCGAAAAGTTGTACGGACTTCGCGGACGGTCGTTTACCGCGCTCGACGCGACGCTCGATTCGCTTGCCAGTGCAGGGTTGCCGTTCTACACGATCAGCGACGTAGAAGATCTCGACTTCGCTCGCGCGGATACGCTCACCCGCGGTCAGGCGTACCTGAAGTCGCTCGCAGTGAAGCATCCGAAGCTCCAATTCAAGGATGCGCTGCCGATGGTGCTGCAGCTGCGCGCCAAGAAGAGCGCGACCGAGATGGCGCTCATCAAACAAGCCGCAGAACTGAGCTCGGAAGGCCATCGCGCCGCGATGCTGACGCCCAATCCGTCGCATGAGTACGAGCTGCGCGCGTCCCTCGAATACACCTTCACGCGCATGGGCGCCGAGCGTCTGGCCTACGGTTCAATCGTCGGGGCCGGAATCAATGGTACGCAGTTGCACTACATGAAGGATACGGATCCGGTGAAGCCCGGCGATGTGGTCGTGATGGACGCGGCCGGCGAATACCACGGCTATGCGGCCGACATCACGCGTACGATTCCAGTGAGCGGCACATTCACCCAGGAGCAGAAGCAGCTGTATCAGCTGGTGCGCGACGCACAGGATGTCGCCGAGCGCAATTCGAAGGCGGGGATGAAGGCCAGTGTCGCGCAGGATTCATCGGTGATTGTGCGCGCGAAAGGACTCGCGGCATTGGGCCTTATCGAAAGCGTCGACGCATCGTTCGATCCGCCTTGGCAGGTGAACTGCAACGCGCAACCAGCGGCGTGCAAGCAGTCCAACCTCTGGATGATTCACGGCATCTCGCACGGACTCGGCCTCGCGGTACACGATCCGGTCCAGGCGTCGTTCGGCAATGGGACGTATCAGATTGGCGATGCTTTCACGATCGAGCCGGGTATCTATGTGAGCACGCGCGCGCTCGACGTGCTCCCGGACACGCCGAAAAACCGCGCGTTCATCGCCAGGGTTCGCGCAACGGTGCTCAAGTATCAGAACATCGGCGTGCGCATCGAAGACGACTACATCATCACCGACAAAGGGCTCGAGCGCATCAGCAACGCGCCGAGAGAGATCGCGGAGATTGAAGCATTGATGAAACAGCGTCGGAGTGTGACGCCCTAGCTCGCAGGAACTGCGCTTGACGAGTAGAGTCCCCGCGGGGAGTATCATGACGCGTGGTTGAATCCATCAGCCGTCTCTACCCCGCGGTTGCCCGATGCCAACCGCTTGGCCTGTCATAAACACCCGAGTATCGCGCATGTTGGAATCGCATTCACAGCATTTTCAGCATGAGTTGTTGATCACCAATCTGACCAGAATCTTTGGTGAGTTCGACGACACCATGCTGTCGTTGATCGAGCCCAAACTGGAGTGGATTGAACTTGGCGGAGGAGAAACGCTCTTTCGTCAGAATGACATCGGCAACACGCTCTACTTTGTGATCAGTGGCCGGTTGAAGGCGCTCATCACCGATGCCGATGGCCAATCGAAAGTGATCGGTGAGATCGTGCGGGGAGAAACGGTTGGCGAAATGGCCGTGTTTACGGCATCGCCTCGCAGCGCGACCATCGTGGCAATTCGCGATAGTCTGCTGGTTCAGTTGTCCAAAGAGACGTTTGAAGAAGTCATTGCGGCGTATCCCGGGGTGGCAATGAATGTCACTCGGCTGATCATCAACCGCTTGCAGACGGCGCAGAATCCCCGCAAGCCGATCAAGAAGCCGGTCAATATCTGTCTGCTGGCTGTGCACGACACGATTCAGCTGACTGACTTCGTGCAGCAACTGCAGCCGTTGCTGGCTAAACGCGGCGGAATTTACGTCGCGTCCAGCGAGTCGGTGGACAGTGCACGGGGGCATCCCGGGCTGGCGCAGGCCGACAAAAGCGACAGCGCTGCCTACCGCGAACTGACGCGTTGGTTGGATGACGTGGAATCGCAACACGAGTTTCTCGTGTACGTGGCTGACCGCACGATGACTGAATGGACCCGCCGTTGTTTACGACAGGCCGATGAGATTCTGTTGTTGGCAGACACCCGCCAATCAGCCGAGATCAGCCGACTCGAATCGCAGTATCAGTCGTGGAAACAGCACATGGGTGCGGCCGAGGTGCTGGTGCTCATTCACCCCGCCGACACGCTGACCCCGCACGGCACCGCCGCGTGGTTGCAAAATCGGCCGGGAGTGAAGGCCCATTATCACATCCGGCAGGGGCTTGACCGCGACATGGGCAGGCTTGCCCGGATTCTCAGCGGCACGGCCATTGGGCTGGTGCTGGCTGGCGGCGGCGCCAAGGGGTTTGCACACATTGGCGTGCTGAAGGCTTTGGAAGAAGCCAACGTCCCCATCGATTTTGTGGGCGGAACGAGCATCGGTGCGGTGGTAGCGGCTGCCATTTCGTACGACAAGCCCGCCGACAGCGTCGCAGAGACCATGAAGAAGGGCGCGCTGTACAACCCCACCAAAGACTACAACTGGCTGCCGTTTGTCTCGCTCATTCGCGGTGTGCGGATGGAACGGATGATCAACAACTCCATTCGGGAGTTTCTGGGGCGCGACGAACCCGACATCGAAGACAGCTGGCGGACGCTGTTCATGGTGTCCAGCAATTACTCGCAGGCCCGCGAGGTCATCCACACGCGTGGCCCACTCGTCAAATATTTGCGAGCGTCAACGGCGATTCCCGGGGTGTTTCCACCGGTCGTCGACGGCGATGACCTGCTGGTCGACGGTGGCACGTTCAACAATTTCCCGGCCGACGTGATGAGCCGGTTGGGAGTGGGCAAGGTGATCGGCATCGACCTCGTGATCGACAAGCCCCGCAAACTGAATTTTACCGAGATGCCGCGCCCCATCGCGCTACTCCGCGACCGGTTTCGCCCCAAGCGACTGAAAAAGTACCGGGTACCGTCGCTGATATCGATCATGATCAATTCGATGCTGCTGTACAGCGCGGCCCGTCGAACCGAAACCAAACAGTTCATGGACTTGTACTTCAATCCCGATGTGAGCCGATACGGTTTGTTGGACTGGCGATCGTTCGACAAGATTGCCGAAAAGGGCTACGAACATGGCCGCGAGATTCTCGCTCAGATGAGTCCCGACGAACTCGGTGCGTTCTCGCCGTGATGGCGAACCACCTTGAACACCGGCACCGGGGCGCGCTTTCCAGCAAGCATCATCGGCGGTACGGCGACGATCTCCGGCGGGCGTTGTAACGCCGACAATAGTTCCTCGCTCAGCAGGATCTCGCCTGCGGTCGCCGCCGAGCAAAGCCGGCTGGCCGTGTTCACGGTATCACCAATGACGGTGTACTCGAGGCGGCGTTCACTGCCGATGTTGCCGGCGAACGCCTCGCCAAATGTCAGCCCGATGCCAATGCCCAAGGTGGGACGCCCCTCGCGCGTCCAACGCGCGTTGAGCACGTCCAGCGCGTTCATCATGTCGATCGCCGTCGCCATCGCGCTATCTGCGTCGGTGTCGGTGCCGATCGGCGCCCCCCACTGCGCCATGACGGCGTCTCCCATGAACTTGTCGAGCGTGCCGTTGTGGCGAAACACGCAATCGACCATCTCGGAGAAGTACTCGGTCAGGAGCTTCGCGATGACGTCGGGCTTCATCGTCTCCGAGAGTGCGGTGAAACCGCGGATGTCGGTGAACATGACGGCCACGCGACGCTTGTCGCCGCCGAGCTTGACGCCGTCGGCGCTATTGGCAATGCGCGACGCGAGATCGGGCGTGAAGAAGCGTTCGAAGTTGCTGCGCACCAGCATCTGTTCGCGCAGACGCGCCGAGAAGCGTTCGTGCTCGATCGCGACCGCGGCGATGCTTGCGAATGCCACCAGGAAATCGAGATCGGACTCCGTGAAGATGTGCGCGCGGAACGAACTGTCGGCATAGATCACCCCGACCACGTCGTCGTCCGATGTGACGAGCGGGGCGCACACCGCAGAGCGCACCTGCTGCATCACCACCGATTGGCCGGTGAAGCGCTCGTCAAGCCCAGCGTCCTCGGTGAGGATGGCAACGCGATCGTTGAACACCGACTGTACGATGGAACGCGGCACGGAGTGCGGCGCATCGCCGCCGCGAGCGTCGCGTGTAATGCGGGTGGCGAGCTCGCCTGCGTCGTCGCGGAGCAGAATGGTACAGCGCTCCGCATTGAGGATGCGGAAGACGTAGTCGGCGACACGAGGCAACAGCGAATCGACATCCGCGACCTTGGTCAGCCCCTTGGCAACGCCGAGCAGGATTTCGAGTTTCTGCGCATTCCGCGTGTCTTCGTTGGTACTTCCGGCCAACGCCGCGCGAAGCTCGCCGCCCGCGGCTGGCGCGGCGGAGCGGGTGTCGGGCCGACGGATGACGGGGCGGAGTATTGTGTGACCCACCGGGCGTGGTGGCAACGCGGAAAGCGCTGGTGTGTTCACCGGCCGCGCGCTGGTGATCGTTGCGGCGGCGATCGCGGGCGTGGAAACACCGCGTTCGGGCGACAGCGTGCTCGCCTCCACCCGGAAGTCGATCGACGCGAGCGACAGGGTATCGCCGACGACGAGGCGTCCTTGCCGGCACCGTTCACCGTTGACGGCGGTGCCAAGCGACGAGCCGAGATCGGTGACGATGATACAGTCGGCTACCTGGCGCAGAGAGGCGTGGCGGCGTGAGACTCCCGCGTCGGGAATGACGATGTCCGCGCTGGCGTCGCGACCGATGATGCGATCGACGTTCGGCGGGAGGTCGAACGGTTCTCCAGTCGAAACACGGGTAAGGCGAATACTCATCGGCGGAATATGACGTCGGTTGAGTTGGTGGTCTCAAGCCGCCGATGCATGCGCACAAACGGAATGTGCACACCGTTCGGCGCAACCTCGATGACGTTTTCGTACACAGCGAAACCGTACGCGGTGTACAGCGGCACACCGGGCAGCGTGGCCATCAATTCGAGTTCACGAAAGCCCGCCTCGAATGCGGCGCGCGCACAGGCGCGCATGAGCAGTCCACCAATTCCCTGTCGCGCAAACTCGGGTGCGACAAAGAATGCACGAATACGTGCCGCGTCGACACGCGGATCGAGCAATGCATCGTCCATGTCCTTGTGCTGATCACCGCCGAACAGTGTGCGGCGCTTGCTCCAGCCACCGCATCCCACGATCTCGTTGAAACGTTCGGCGACAAGGTAGGTGCCGTCCGCGATCAACTGACTGTCGACGCCAAAGACATACTGGATGGCCGCATCACGCTCGGCGTCAGAATAGAAACCCGTGCTCAACGCGTGTGCTGAACGCGGAATGAGCGCGCGAAGCGTCGGTTCGTCGGCGACGGATGCCACCCTGATTGTCACTGCAGACGACATGGCCGGACTCACATCAGTGTCGGGACAGTAGCAGTGGCGACCCAGCCGTGCGCCTGGCGCATGCCTTCTCAATATCGTGCATGTGCGCGCCGCTCTCCACTCGCGCGAGAGCGTTGGCACACACTCGATGCCTCATGTGCATGGTCGTGTACCGTGTACAACACTTCGTTGCATCGATGCCACACTTTCAGTGCACGTCGCGGAGTGTATTGACGTCGCGTCTTGCGCGCGCGAAGATAGGCGTGCGTGTATCGGTTTACGGCGATCGCCGTCGACTGATACTCCAGATCCTATCGAGTGGAGGCAAACCACATGCAGAAAGTTCGTCGAGTGGTACTTGCGTGTGTGATCGGCGCGGCCGCATCACTCACAGTCGCACGACAAACGCAGGCGCAGTCGCTGTCCGGGTTTCTAACGGTAGACAATGCATTCACCGCGTATCTCAGTACGAGCGCGACTACACTCGGAACCCAGATCGCGAGCGGCAGCAACTGGCAGGCGATGTACGCATTCAGCAACGTGCCACTGACATCAGGACAGAATTACTGGCTGCAGGTCATGGGCACTGACTACGGCTATCCGGCGTCATTCGTCGGCTCGTTCAGCCTGAATGGTGGTGGATTCCAGTTCTCCAATGGCCAGCAGACCTTGACCACTAACGTGACTGACTGGGTAGTTAGCGCGACCGGGTTCGGCGCAGGCAATAGTACCCCATTCAGCTGGGGAACGAACGGCGTCGGCCCATGGGGCACTTTCTCGAACATTCCGTCGACGGCTGATGTGATCTGGTCGGCAGACAAGTGTGGCTCGTGCACACGATACTTCGAGACGGCCATCGTCTCCACGTCGTCAACGGTGCCTGAGCCGTCGACCTACGCATTGATGGCCGCTGGCCTCGTCGCCGTCGGTATGGTGAGTCGCCGCCGTCGCAACGTGGTCTGACGCTTCACAACACATGATGAGTACGGGGCCGGGAGACAGCATCGTCTCCCGGCCCCGTTCTCATATCATCCATACTTGCGCCATCATGGTGTTCGAGACGCTCCGTTTGTCGCGAGCAGTTCCATCAACGCCACATCGATGAAGTGTGCGTCGACCGGGTTGTTCATCGGCATCCCGGCCCGATGCCCCCAATCCGAAGGAATCACGCGCAGCTCGGCGTTGTGCATCGCGGCCACTTCGCGGCGATTGTCTTCGACTTGAAAATAGAGATCTGTTGCACTCGGCATGATGAAAGCACGCGCGGAAATCGCGCCGAGCGCCTTCCCGAGATCGCCACGATACAGTTCGTTCGCACTGATGTCGGCGTGCTGCCAGGTCCACATCATCGCCAGTAGATTTCCGGGATCGCGACGCAGGTAGTTCCCCTCCCAGACGGTCACGAGGTAATCCTCGAGCGAGCTGCAACCCGTCTGCCGCCACAGCTCGTCGCGATAGAATGTCTGCGACATCGCCCACCCCGCGTACACCCGACCCATCGCTCGCAATCCCCGTTCGGGGAACGCCACGAATCGCCCGTCCTGGTAGTTGGCATCGGCGGTCAGCGTCGCACGCACACCTTCGAGGAATACAAGATTGTGTTGCGATGTCTTGGCTGCACCGCACAAGACGGCCAAGCGCTCGACCGCGTCCGGAAATAGCGCCGCCCATTGGTACGCCTGCATACCGCCCATCGACCAGCCGCAGGCAAGTGCGAGGCGATCGACGCCAAACGTTTCCTGCAGGAACCGGTGCTGCACGCGCACGTTATCAGGGACCGTGAACGTCGGCCAGCGACTACCGTCATAGGGCGCGATCGCATTGCTGGGCGATGAAGACAAGCCATTTCCGAACATGTTCGGTATGACGATGAAGTACTTCGTCGGGTCGAGCGCGCGACCTTCGCCGATCATCCACTCGATGTCGGTGTGATGCGCACCATATGGAGTCATGAACAGAACGACGTTGGAGCGTTCGGCATTGAGTGTGCCGTATGTCTGATATGCGAGACGCGTGTTGCGATGACTGCGCCCCGAGTCCAGCACAACGGTGCCCGCGTCGAACGTTTGATAGTCCATCGTAGTGAGCGGAATTATGTAGCTGAACGTGAGTCACGAGTTGCCGGACACAAACACGTCGGACTGAAGAAACCAGCCCGGTCCTGTGTTGCAGCACGCGGCGCTGAACATCCCCCGATGCGCAGCTTGCGGCTGACGCGTAACTTTAGGGACACGGTTTTCTGGAGGCTAGATGTCGCTTGAACTCACGGCAGTATTTCGGAAGATTCGCTTGCAGGCGCTGACGTGATTCGCGAACGACTCATCGCGTAGTACGTTCTGCATGAAGCGCACGGATTTTCTTGCGCGCAAGATATGCAGGGACTTGGACGTTCCGGGCCCCTGAAGTTTCCGATTGGCGAAGGGAAGTACTGACGTGGTACCCTCCAGCCACCACGCGATATGCGTCAACCGTTCGCTGACCGAAGGCACTTCGTGCGCACCGTTGTCGGTAGCGCGGTGGCGGGGTTCCTGCCGGGCGACTTGCCGTCGCCGGCCTTGGCAGTGGCGAGGAGCGAGTTCCTGCTCGGAGCGGGGCTCGCGTATCTCAACACGGGCACGATCGGCCCGTGTCGCCGCGCAACGCTCGAGGCGACACAGCGCGCGTGGGAGACGCTTGAGTCCAACCCGGTGGCGCATTACGGACGCTACGCGGGCGAAGCGCTGATTGAGGAGACCCGGACCGCCGCCGCCCAATTCCTCGGCTGCGACTGGGATGAACTCGCGCTGACCACAAGTACAACCGGTGGCATGAACGCGATCGCACAGGGGCTACGCCTTGCGGCCGGCGATCGCGTGCTGCTCACCGACCAAGAACACGCGGGCGGGTTGCACTGCTGGCAGTACCTCGCTCGCCATCACGGGGTGCAGTTGGACGTTGTCTCCATCCCGCGTGGCGAGTTCTCGGCGGATGCCCTTGTCAGCGCCGTCGCAAAGGGGATTCGCACCGGCACGCGGGTCATCAGCGTGAGCCACGTGTTCTCCTCGACCGGTCTCCGCATGCCCATCGCCGAGCTGTCGGCGCTAGCGCGGGCGCGTGGCGTGCTGTGCGTCGTCGACGGCGCGCAGGCGGTGGGCGCGATGCGAGTGAATTTGCGCGCCCTTGGGTGCCACGCCTACGCCACCAGCGGACATAAGTGGCTGATGGGTCCCAAGGGCACGGGGCTGCTGTTCATCGCCAAGGACGCGCAGGGTGGCATCCGGCCCATGGCGTTCGAAGAGAGCTATAGCACGTACAGCAACGGCAACGGTGTTGTGAATCTGCCGGGACTGCTCGGGCTGGGTGCGGCGATCCAGTATCTCAAGAGGGCCGGCATGGCGCAGGTGGAGGCGCACAATCTCCAGTTGCGAAACATCCTCGCCGAACGTCTCGGTGCGATGGACGGGCTCACGCTGGTCGGTCCGCCGGCGGGTGACCTCGCGTCACCACTGCTGACGGCGCTGCTCGCGGAGCGTTTCGACCGGACGACCTTCTCGCGGCAGTTGCTCGAGCGCTACCAGGTGGCCATTCGAGCGACGCATGCGGAATTCGGCTTCAACGGCATTCGCTTCTCCCTGCACGAGTTCAATACGCTGAAGGACGTGGACCGGGCGGCAGAGGCGGTGCGGCGCGAGCTCGGGGTCTAGCGCTCGCGTTCTGTCGACACAAACACTTCCGACTCGATGAACCAGCCGCGTTCCGCATATCGCCACTCGGCGAGATACGTCCCGCGCATCACCTGTTCGCCCGCGCTGCTGCGCCACCGTCCGGTCCACCGACCGCGTTCCGTCGCGCGCGTCGGCGGTGAATGCACAGTGATCTTTTCCGGCTCGCGCACGTAGCCGCGAAAGGTGCGATCAGCAAACTGTGCGGCGAACGCGGCGCGCGACGCATCGCGGCCCGTCAGCATCGGACCGCCGGCGACCGACACGGATACTTCGGGCAGCATGACCGCGATCACCCGATCGAGATCCTGTGCGGCGATCGCCGCATTCGATTCAGCGCGGCGCGCGCGAATGGCCTGATCGTGCATTACCGCACGAAAAGCCGCTTGGGAATCATCACATGCACGCCCATCGTACCGTCGACGAGCTGCGTAATGTGCACATCGCACCCAGTGCTCACCAACATGTACGCATCCTCGCGCGTCATCTTCTTGACGTCCGCCAAGAGATTGATCGCTTCACGCACGGCAACTTTCGTCGCAATGGTCAAGCTGCTGTCAGTGCCCATGGCGATGTAGTGCGTACGCGTTTCGCCGCGCGGCCAGACGAGCTTCATGTCCTTGCGCACAATGAACTGAAAGTGCCCGCGCAGTGCCGTTTCGAGTGCCGTGATATCGACTTCGCCGTCGCCCTGTGCGGCGTGTCCATCGCCCGCCTCAAACAGCGCACCACGCGCCTTCACCGGGATGTAGAGAATCGTACCCGCAACGAGCTCTTTGTTGTCGAGATTTCCGGCATGCGTCGTTGGTGGCGCGCTGTTGATGCGGCCTGACGCCGGCGCAACGCCCATGCTGCCAAAGAACGGGTTGAGCGGAATCTCGATGCCGAGTGAGTCGGAGAAATGTCCGATCATCTTCTCGCGATCGAGTGGTACGATGCGACTCTTCGACTGACCGGGAAATTCTTCGGGCATGAAGCCACTGCGCGGTCCGAATGAATTGCACGCGTACGGAATGTCCATGTCGACGCGCTTGATGCGCACTTCGAGTACATCGCCAGGTTCCGCGCCCTCGATAAAAATCGGTCCGGTGAGAATGTGTCCGCCGGGGCCGCGACGCAACGTCGAGTCACGAATGGCGGCGTTGATTTCGCGGTACGCCGGTTCGATGGACCCTGTGTCTTTGCCGGGCTGCAGCAACCGCGCCGCACACGTGGATACGGCGCCAATTTCTACTTCATCACCCGATGCAATGCGCAACACCGGTTTTGCATCGGCGTCGTAGCCGCCAACCACAACGGTCTTCGACGTCGGCATCAACACGTGCCTCTGGCCCACAGGACCCTCGGCCCAGAAGAAACCGGCTGGCGCGCGTTGAGTATTGGTCGACGAGCGCGCGGCGCCACTCGACGCAGCGGCGCAGCCACTCACGACGAGGATCGATGCTAGTACGAATGCAGAGCGTGACATGAATGGGGTCGGTGTAAGAACTGTGACAACGCTGTCCGTTATCGGTGCGCGACCGGGCCGAGGTACTTGTCGAGCCAATTCAGTGCTTCCGAGTGCTCATGCGAGCTGCTGTGCGAGCGCGCTCACGTCAATATTCGTTGAACATCCGCTGAATTTCGCGCGGATCCTTCGTTTTTGTGAGCGCAAGCATCAGCAGAATGCGCGCCTTCGTTGCCGTGAGATGCAACGCAGTCACCGCCGGTGGCGCGGGCGGCACAACGGGACGCGCCGTTGAATCGCGACGTGCGGTTGTATCTCGACCCGCCGCGCTGTCAGGGCGCGCTGCGGCCGGCGGAGGTCCATCACCACCACCGCCACCGTTCACGTTTTCTCCGGACGTGAACGATGTGACGACAACAACGCCTGTCTGACGCAGTGCGCGATAGGTCTGATTCTCAGCGCCCGTCAATCCGGTGGTGGCAACGACAACGCCTTTCGGGTTCGTCGTGAACGTCTGACCCGTTCCCCCAGGGTACGACATCGTGAGCTCCACCCGAGGGAGCGTATCCACGCCCGCAAGATCGAATTCGCTGCGTGTGCCGAAGCGACGTACTGGCGCAAAGAAGAATTCAGGACCCTGTGCTGCCACGACACCCAACATCCCCATATCGCCCGTGCTGAATCCGCCGGTGCGCTGATACAACTTCCGCGATTCGCGCGCCGACAGAATGCGATCGTCCATCACCACCATCACGCCTTTGTCGACTGCCTTGGGCGAGGCCGCGGTGCGCACGGCAGCGAGCAGATTGATCGGTCCATCGGGGCTGATGCCGGTGGCCGGACGTTGTGCACCAACCACAATCACCGGCTTCTGAGAGCGCACTGTGAGATAGAGAAAGAACGCGGTCTCTTCCAGGCGATCAGTGCCATGCGTGACGACAACTCCGGCGAGATCGTTGCGCTGCAGTACGACGTTGATCCGTTTCGCCAGCTTGACCCACATCTCCGGCGTGACGAGCGTGCTCGCCACATTCGAAAACTGCTCGGCTTCAACCTTCGCATAACGCGAGAGTTCAGGCACCGACGCGATGATCTGCTCCGCCGTCAACGTTCCTGCCCGATACGCGCCAAGCGTTCCCGGTGCGTCCTGAACGCCGGCGATAGTACCCCCGGTTGCGATGACGAGCACTTTCGGCGCGTTCGGATTGGGGACAATTGCCGCGGCTCGTGGCGGCGCTGCTGCGACCGGCGCAGCTGCTTGTACGGCTGAGGGAGCGGGCGCAGCGGGGTTCACCGTGCCTAGAGTACGCGCGCAGGCGACGAGCGCGAGCGCGTTCAAAAGCGCGATGGCAACCAGCGATGAGACCGCGCGATGCCGCGGGAGACGCAATGGAGAAGTCGGAACAGGCTGAGTCAGGCGCGCGATGGACACGTGGCGTTGCAGTCGAAGGTGGTGGTCTGTTGCCACGTCGATCGTGATGTTGGCGGCCGAGGCATCGCTTTTGATCGTGTATGAGAGGAGAATATGCACTGCTGCAGAATTGTGTCTACAGGAGCCATCGTTGCGCTGCGCCATCCACCTGAGCCGCCGGAAACCGACCATGAAGATCCGCATCGCAGTCTTGCGACTGGTAATGCTTCTCGCAGTCGCTGCAGCCCCCCTCGCGGCCCAGCGGCCGATCAAGGTCTTCATCTCCGTCGACATGGAGGGGATTGGCGGCGTTGTCACCGCTGAGCAGCTCGGTCCAACCGGTTTCGAGTACGCGAAATTTCGCGAGTACATGACCGCCGAAGCGTTGGCGGCGATCGCGGGCGCGCGCGAGGCCGGCGCCACTGAGTTCGTCGTTGCCGACGCGCATGGCAATATGCAAAACCTGCTCATCGACCGGTTTCCTGCAGGTGTGACGATCGTACGCGGCTCGCCACGCCCGCTCATGATGATGGAAGGGATCGACTCCACCTTCAGCGCGGTCATGTTCATCGGCTACCACTCGGCGACGACCAACCCGCAGGGGGTGCGCGCACACACGATCTCCAGCGCGACATTCTCTGCGGTCAAGCTCAACGGTCGACCGATGGCGGAGTCCGGGATCAACGCGACTATCGCGGGCTTCTTCGGCGTGCCCGTGGTGATGGTCTCGGGCGATGAACAGGCAGTGGGCGAAGTGCAAACGTTCACCGGAGGCGTAGAAGGCGCCGTTGTGAAACGGTCGATCAGCTTCCACGCGGCAGCGGTCATGACACCCGAAGCGTCGCAGGCGCTGATCCACGCCAAGGCGAAAGCTGCGATCTCGCGACTCAAAGACTTCAAACCCACGCCTGCCAAAGGCCCGTTTCAACTTGAGCTGTCGTACAAGAGTTACACGCCCGCGGAGATGATGGCGTATCTGCCGGGCACGGAGCGCGTAGACTCGCACACGATCCGGTTTCGCGCGGCATCGATCGTCGACATTTCGCGCTTCATTGAATTCGCGATCAGCTACCGCGCGGATCTGACGCCGTAACGAGTTGCTACTACGGCGTCATCGTCCACCAACTATCCGTCATGTCACGGTACGATCTTCGCGGGCGTGACGACCTTGATGCCGTCGCCAAAGGTCGCAGTCAGCAACAACAACAGCTTGGTCGACGGCAGCGCGCTCGACACGATTGCGTATTCGGAAAGTTGATGCGCGCCTGACGCCTTCGATCCGCCGATTGCAATACTCGGAATTTTGCGGACAACACCTGGGTTCGCGTCCGTCGCACCGGTCGCAACGGCTTCATCGGCGCCAGGCATGCCGCCCTGAATGCCAAGCGCACGATTGATATCGATTGCGGTCTGCACCAGGGGATGTGCGCGAGCACCTTCGAGCTGCTTGACCGTGCCGCCAGCCAACGTCTTCTGGTCGACTTCAACACGCAGCCCGACCTTCTCCTTGTCCGCCGCGTCCTTCGCAATACGGCCAATCATCCGGTCGAGCGAATCGAGCAGAACCGGATCGGGGCTGCGCAAATCCGTCGTGAACGACAGTTCCTGCGGCACCGCGTTGAAGATCGCGCCACCGTGGATCTGTCCGATGTTCACAACGGCACCATCGGGAAGTGCGGGAAATTGCAGCGCGTACACGCGATTGATCGCATCGGCGAGCGCCTTCACCGGCGTCGGCTTGCCGCGTGACATCAGCGTGTGCGAACCCGGACTCGTGAAAACGTACTTCGTCCAGTAGATGCCCAGCGCGCCGTAGGCAATGCGGCCAAACTCGCCATCGGGCACAATCAGCAGGTCGGGCTTGGCGTTGTGCTGCAGCCAATACTCCATCCCCTTGAGGCCGAGCTCCTCCTGCACCGTGGCAATGAAGATGATGTCGCCCTTGGTCGCGATCTTGGCGGCATTCATCGCACGCAACGTCGCAAGCATATCAGCAACCGACGCGGTGTTATCGCCAACCCCAGGCGCGAACAACGTATCGCCTGAACGACGCACCTTCACATTCGTCTCTGGTGGAAACACAATGTCGGTGTGCGCCGCAATCACGATCGTTGGACCACCACCGGTGCCTTTGCGCACGCCGGTCACATTGCCGATCGAATCGACGGAAACCTTGAGCTTCTCCTTCTCGAACACCGCCTTCACATACGCGCCACGCTGCTGCTCAAGCTTCGACTTGCTCGGCATTTCCGCCAACTTGATCCACTCTTCAACCTGCTGCGGAAAGCGCTGCTCTAGAATCTCGATTGCCGACTTCACATCGGGGCGTTGCAGCAGCTTCGGATCCCAGCTGCTCGGGTAGGTCTGCGCATGCAATACGGCATGCAGCGGCGCAGCAAGTACAAGGCCGAGGACGAAGCCGAGCGAGCGCAGATGGCGGGAGCGTGGGTGCATGATGTGGGCGACGGATGGACGACGGAAAAACGGCGTGAACGCGCGAACGGGGAGCTCTTGAAATCCTACAGAAATCGTTTGAGAATCATGACGGACGTGCGGCATCGCCACCAGCCGTATATTCCCGCAGGCAGTCGAGACTGAGCCGCACACACGAGGGCACGACGGTGAAGAAGACGCAGGTCCAGGGAGTTCACCACATCACGTTGGTCGGCTCCACCAAGCAGAGTGCGATCGATTTCTGGGAAGGCGTGCTCGGCATGCCCTTCCTCTTCGAGCAGCCCAACCTCGGCAAGCCCGACGAAAACCATCTCTACTTCGATCCGGGCGACGGGCGACTGCTCACCGTCTTCACGAACGAATCGCGCGGCGATGCGAAGCGTCCTGCCCCGCGCGAGATCGGCTGCGTCGAACACATCGCGTTCAACGTCTCACGCGCGACGTTCACGCACGCACCAGCACGTCTGCGTGAACGCGGCATCGAGTTCATCGAGCGCGATCGCGGCTTCATGAATTCGATCTACCTGCAGGACCCGAACGGTCTCAAGGTCGAACTGGCCTGCTACAAATTCGAAACGCCGGAAGGGTTTCGTGACGCGGACGTTCTGAAGCTTGCGTTCCAACTACGCGTCGACCGCGGTGATCATCACATTACCGACGAACATTTGGCCGACGCAATCGAACAGCTGATCGGGACGCGCCGAAGCTAGCGCGTCACCGATCGCGGCATTCACTGCTACATCTTTGGCTTGCGACGAATGTTTTCCGCTTTCTCCTTCGACAGACGATAAAGCATCACCGCCGCGCGCTCCGTTTGCATCGTGAGCGCCGGCAGGTTCACCGATTCATTCGGTGAATGCGCGCCGCTACCCAACGCGCCGAGTCCTTCAACACCATCGATGAACGGCGCGACGAAACTCAGGTCGCCAGCACCGCGCTGTGCTGGATCGCTGGCCTTGAGTGCGCCGTAGCCGAGTGCAGCACTCGCGTCGCTGTAAAAAGTGAGGAGCTTTTCGCCGCCCGGTGTGACGGCCATCGGTGGATATCCTTCGCTGAACGAAATCTCGGCGGTCGTGCCTTTCAGATGACGCGCGACGATCTCCTTCATCTTCGTTTGCGCGCGAATGATCTGTTCGGGATCCATCGCACGTAAATCGCCCTGCACCCACGTAATCGGTGCGATGATGTTTGTCTTGCTTGCGACCGTGCCGCTTTGCGTGAGCGAGTCGTAGGTGACGTTCGAACCGCCGGCGATCGTACCGGGGTTGTACGTCAGATCCTTTTCGATCGCGAGTTCGCGACGGAATTCATCGAGAATGCGCGCTGCTTCGTAGATCGCGCCATAGCCGTTGCGAAAGACGCCGCCCGAGTGCCCCTGTTGCCCGCCGACCTTGAGCACCCAACCACTCGCAGACCGACGACCGATGGTGGCTTGTGTGCGTGAGCCGCCTTCAAACGCGAGCGCGATATCGGTTTGCTTCGCGGCATCGATGAGCGCAGCGCGCGCGACGCTCAGTGGTTCGCCCGGATATTCCTCATCACCTGTCATGACGATGGTGACGTTCAGGTCTTTGAGTGTGCCTGCAGCCTGCATCGCCTTGAGTGCGTAGATCATGATGACATCGCCGCCCTTGATGTCATTCGAACCTGCACCCTTCGCGATTGTGTCGACGCGCTCGAAACGCTGGTTGGGTCCTTCGAATACCGTGTCGAGATGACCAATGAGCAGGATGCGCGGCGTACCGGCCTTGCCGACGTGCGTCGATACGAGATGACCGGCGCGCTTCATGTCGCCGGGTACGTCGACCCATCGTGATTTGAAGCCCATCGAGTCGAGTGTCGCGCCGATCACTCGGCCGACTTCGCGCACACCAGTCACGTTTAGTGTGCCACTCGGAATGTTCACCAACTTCTCGAGATAGCTGATCTGATCTTCGCGACGTTTGGCAATTTCACCGCGCAACACTGCTTCACTCTTGTCGAGCGATGATTGTGCGCCGAGTGAGACAGGAAGCGCGAGACATGCGAGAAGTACACGTGCGTTGGGCATGGAGCTCAGGGAAGAGGGTACAGCTCGTTTACGTAGTGGTGGTCGCTGAACGTTGAATCGGCCGCGTGCGGACTACAGCGCTCACCGACTACAGCGTTTGCTTCGCCGCTGAAATCAGAATCAACTTTGCAAGACGACTTTCTCGCGTCTTGCTCTGCTTGGCGCTGACAATCCACCAGATCATGCGTTGACGATACGACGGCCCGCGCTTCGCGAAGAACTCCCACGCGGCGGTGTGTGAGCGAAAGTGTGCCGCTTCTACCGCAGTGAGTGTCGCGACGTCGCGTTGTTCGTACGCATAGATGTTTGACTTCGCGTCTGTGCGCGCTTCGAACGCCTTGAGCCCGGCGGGTGCCATCAACCCGTCCGCGATCAGCTCACCAACGCGCTTGATGTTGACGCTGCTCCAGATGCTTCCCTTTTTGCGCGGTGTGAAGCGGATGAGATAGCTCTCGTCGTCAATGCGCTTGCGCACGCCGTCGATCCAACCAAAACAGAGCGCGCCATCCACCGACTCGGGCCAGGTGATGCTCTTGTACCCAGTCGCAGTCTTGTAGAAGCCAACGACCAGCGAACTCACGGTCGCGTGGTTCTTCTCGAGCCATTTGCGCCATGCAGCCGGTGTCGCGAAAAACTTGGGCGCAACATCGCCCACGACACTTTTACCTTCCGGCACTGAAGAACGCCGTCTCGATCGCGTTGAGTGTCTCCTTGGGGCGCTCCACCATCGGGAAATGACCGGCGCCCTGCAGCACGATCAGCTTCGCGCCCGGAATCGACGCGACCCACTCCTTTGCGGCGTCCATCGGAATCGGGTCACCCGATCCATGCACCACGGTGATCGGCACCTTGGTGTTCGCCAGCAGTGCGCGCCAATCCCACGAACCGGCCGGGCCGAGTGTCCAAGCGTTCACACGATTGGACAGCGACGCGGGCGGATCTTCGCAGATATCGCTCTTCATCAACTTGATCGTCGACGTGTCCGCGAAATAGCCACGGATGAACAGGGCCCAGTATGCGCGACATGCCGCGACGGGATCGACTGCGTTACGACGTGCCCGCGCGAGATCGTTCAATCGCGCTTTCGTTGTGCTGTCGGCCCACGCGTTCAAGTTCGTACCGAACTGATTCATGTACGGCACGCGACGCGGAGGAATGCCTGAGCCAAGTATCGCACGACGCACATTGGACGGATGTACGGCGATATAATTGGCGACAAGTCCCGCGCCCCACGAGTGACCGTAGAGATTCGCCTTCGTGATGCGAAAGCGCTTGAGCACTGCATCGAGATCGGCGACATGCCAAGCGATCGAAATCTTTGTCGAATCATCGACCAGCGTCGAACGTCCCGATCCGCGCTGATCGTACAACACCACCGTGTGCTTTGCAGCAACGAAGTCGAGATCCTTTTGCAGATACGACGAGCTCAGTCCCGGCCCGCCGTGCACCAGCACAATCGTGTCGCGATGCGCGCCGCCGAGCACGTAGTAGTACAGCTCAATGCCGCCGCCTGCGTCGAGATGGCCGGTGTCAACCGGAACAGCGGCGACCGACCGCAGTGCGCTATGACCAGACGGGAGAGGCGTCGGCGTGAAAGCGAGTGCAAGTGCAAACAGGATCGACAGCATGGATGTGCGCCGGAGAGACGTAAAAGATGAAACGACTCGGGTGCTTCAAAGCTACGCTGCGCGAATCCCGGGCACATCAACCACCCGAATTGTTCCGGACGCAGGTGGCGTTTCAACCGCGGCGACCAACGCCTTCACCATCTGCGCAAGCGTCACCAATCCCATCCGCTGTGCATCCTCACGGAGACGTTGCGACCGCCGACGCGAGATCGACGCGCACAAACTCGGCGGCCTTTGACGGATTCCGATGCGGCGTGCCGACGAGATGCACGATCGTTTCGTCGGGTCGCAGGGCGGCGGCAACTGATTCTGCGTCGAGCGCGTCACCAGTCACCGCAATCGCACCGGCAGCCACTTTGCGCTCGGAGCCAGCGCGCGCAAGTGCCCGAACCTGATGACCACGCGACAACAGCGTCGGAATCAACAGTCCACCGATGTAGCCCGTGCCACCGGTGACAAACACACTTCGCGCCTGGTGCGCCACGGCCTTAGTGCAGCACGAACCCTTGATCGATCGCAGGCCGCTTCGCCGCGTTGCCGACGATCCACCCGGTCATGTACATCCACTGCGTCATGTGCGTCAGCTTGCCGTAGTTGATTCCCTTCTCGTCATCGCGCGGCGTGTGATAGTCCGGATGGAGATTCGACGAGAAAAACAGACTCGGCACATTGCGCTCGGCGTACGGCACATGATCGCTGCGGAAGTACCAGCCTTCGGGATGTGTAGGCCGATCCCACAGCGAGTCGATGGCAAATTTGGTCGACGCGCGATTTGCATCGAGGGCCATGTTCACCAGCTCGAGCGAATTACGATGCGGCGGCTGTGAACCCAACAATGCCGCAGTGTCGGCCGCGTTGCGCCCGATCATGTCGCCGTTGAGCACTGCTGCCATTTGCGTGAGCGGCACAACTGGGTGCGCAGCGTGATAGCGAGAGCCCAACAGTCCGCGCTCTTCTGCACCATGAAAGATGAACAGTGCCGAACGCTTGCTTGGATGCTTCACCCACGAGCGCGCGATCGCGAGCAGTGCGACGCTGGTGCTCGCGTTGTCATCGGCGCCGTTCCAGATCGAGTCGCCGTTCACAACAAAGCGTACGCCGTCATGATCCTGGTGTGAGCTGAAGACGACGTACTCGTCTTTCAACTTCGGATCTGTTCCGGCCACAACGCCGATGATGTTCACCGACGGTGTCTCGAACTGCTCGACACGCAGCTTGATGTTCACGATCTGTCCATCGGTGCGAAGCTGCGCAAGCGATGTTTGGCGCACAAAGAGCACTGGAGCCGGCACTGGGGGTGGACCGCCGGCACCTGCGCCGCGACCACCGCCGCCCGCGTTCTGCGAAAAGCGCGGCACACCGCCAACCACATCGTACGTGCCACGCGATTGCAACTTCCAGACGCCTTCGTAGCCGATTTCACCAATCGAATCGGCAACGAGAATCACACCGACTGCGCCGCGACGCGAGAGGGCCGTTCCCTGCGACGTGATCGCCTGACGTGTGTAGCGATACTCGTACGTGTTGGTCGTGCTGCGCAGCGGCACCGTGGACGCAACCAGCGTCGCGACGGCAATCTTGCCACGCACATCGATCGTTGTATCGCGTCCATCACCAACGAATACTGTCGGCGCAGAAACATCGGCGGCGGTATTCGAGGTCGGCGAGATCTCCGTCCACAAAGTCATCACCTTGCCGCCAAGCGTGACTGAACTCGAGATCGACGACAGGCGGGTGCGCCGCATGTTCCACCACTGAAACCAGCTGCCGTCTTCGCCTTTAGGCTTCACGCCACTCTTATGCATCGCTTCAGCAACCCACATCGATGCGCGCATCTCGTCGATCGTGCCCGCTTCGCGACCGCGCATGTTGTCGCCACCCATCGCGTACATGTCGCGCTTGAGGTCGGCCTCTTTGATGAGCGACATGCCGACAGGCACCTTCGCTGCCGCTGTTGCACTCCCTTTCGGCGCTGACTGCGCGCCGAGCGTCGAGGTGAGCAGCAGCGCGGCGAGAAATCCGGAACGACGCATGGCAGGATCAGGTTGAGGAGGGTGCATAGCCACTCGGCGGACGTCGAGTGCATAGCCGAGCGTGAGCCCACGCGTAACTTACGGCGCACATCCCGAGATATGTCACCCCACTGAGGTATTGCATGGCAAACGAAAGCGGTCAGCAGTTCAGCAACCACGCGCAGTGGACGCCCGGCTACCACTTCTTCGCCGCTCCACTCGGCCTGGCCTACATGGTCTGGTCGATCATGCGTCTGGTGAGAACACCGAACGTCGACACGGCGTATGCCATGGTCGGCTCACTCGCGATCGTTGGCGCGATCGCGATGGTGCGCCTTTCGCCACTGCGCGTGCAGGATCGAGTCATTCGTCTCGAAGAGCGGCTCCGCCTGGCGCGCCTGCTTCCGGCCGACCTGCAGCCACACATCGAGAAGATTCGGCCCGGCCAGCTTGTCGGGCTCCGCTTCGCGTCAGATGCGGAATTGGTCGAGCTGACGAGGAAAGTCATCGCGAACCCCGCCATGACCGGCAAAGAGATCAAGGCCGAAGTGAAGAACTGGAAAGAGGACTACTTCCGGGCCTGACGGAACGGAGGATTCTCCGGATCGCGGAATGAAGATCGCCGAAGGCACCCTCGTGCACGCGGCTTCTACCCCCGCCCTCGCCTTCCCCCCGCCGCCTTCGTCATCTCCACGGACACCGCGATCCCACCATTTGTCGTCCGCAGCTTCGTCTCCATCGGGAGGCGAAGCTGCGCGGTGAGTTGACGGTCGGGCACCAGCATCGCCGCACGCCATCCCGTGCCACCTTCGCGCAAGACGTCGCCGAGTCGTGCGTACAGCGAGCGGATATCGTTGCCATCGGTGACGCGAAGACCGTACGGCGGATTGGTGAGGATCAGCCCGGACTCACCGATTGCAGCGAGATCCGTATCTGACAGCGCCTGCTGCGCGATGGTGACATCGTCGAGCACACCGGCACGCTCCGCGTTGGCAACCGCGGCGTCACATGCGCCCGCGTCGCGATCGGCTAACACAATCGGTACGCCAGTTGGCGGCCGAATCAGCGATCGGGCTTCGTCGCGCGCTGCACGCACCATCGCCGCGTCGCTGCCGGGCCACTGCTCGAGCGCGAACGCACGATTGAGCCCCGGCGCGATGTTGCGAATGAGCAGTGCCGCCTCAATGCCAATCGTCCCCGAACCACAGAATGGATCGACCAGCGGCACAGTGCCGTCCCATTCGGTCGCGGCGATCATCGACGCAGCCAGCGTCTCTCGCAGGGGCGCCTTCGCCACGGCCTGACGCCATCCACGACGGTGCAGCAGGTCGCCGGAGCTGTCCGCGCTGATCGTACACACGTCGTGATCGAATCGCACCACGATCAACTGCGCCGGCGGCAGCTCGGTGCCGTCTTCGTCGTCCTTGCCACGCACTTCGATCGTCACGCCAGGCACAGCTCGCTCAATGCCGCGGGCAACCCGTTCGGCAACAGCGTCCGAGTGGTACAGCTTGGACTTGCGACAGGTCACGCGCAGTCGTGCCGTCATGCCGCGTACAAACACGCGCGACCATGCCATCTTCGTCGCCTGCTTTTCAAGCGTCGCGAAGTCCCGCGCTTCAAACGTCGCGAGGCGCACCAGCACACGACTGGTCATCCGCGACCAGAGATTGACGCGCAGGACGTCGGCGAAGGTCGCGTCAAACGCCACACCCGCGTCGCTCACTTCGCGCGGCGTGAGGCCGAGCGCGGTGAACTCCGCCGCAACGAGCGGTGCGAGCCCGGGCGCCGTCACCGCGAATGCGTCAAGACGCGACGGCTGCTCGTCGTCTTTATGCGGCCTGGGCGCCCTGTCCGCGGTGCCGGCGGGTGGCTTCATACGTTCGCGCACCACGAGTAAGCAGGATTTTCCAAAAGTCTTCGGCGTCGAGAGGTGGTGCAAACAGGTAGCCCTGTCCCAGCTCACAACCTAGCTGAATCAGCTCGCGACGCTGCTCCTCTGTCTCAATTCCTTCCGCCACGGTGTTCATCCGCAGCGTCTCGCCCAACGCAATGATCGCACTGGCCAGCACAGGGCCTTCGCCGTTCTTGTCGATCACATCCACAAACGCCTTGTCGATCTTGAGGATGTCGATCGGGTAGCGCTGCAGATAGCTCAGCGACGAATACCCGGTGCCGAAATCGTCGATCGCGAGCGAGACACCGAGCTCCTTGAGCGCCATCAACCGCGCCATCGACAGATCGGTGTTCTGCATCAGCATGCTTTCCGTCAGCTCAAGCACCAGACGCTTCGGATCGAGCCCAGACTCGGCGAGCGCGTTCCGCACGTCGTCAACGATGTCGGGCTCCTGCAGCTGTCGCCCCGAAAGGTTGACGGTGATTCGCATCGCGTGACCACGATCCTGCTCCCACTGCTGCGCCGTCCGGCATGCACGTTTGAGCACCCACCGACCAATCGCCGAGATCAGCCCTGTCTCTTCCGCAATCGGAATGAAGACACCCGGCGGCACCGTTCCACGCTCCCGGCAACACCACCGCACCAACGCTTCGGCGCCGATGATCTCGCCCGTTTCGAGCAGCACGATCGGCTGATACTGCAGGAAGAATTCCTCACGCTCGATCGCCTGCCGCAGGTCTGCCTCGACAACGAGCCGTTCGAGTGCCGCCGTGTGCATGCGAGGCTCGAAGAAGACATGCTGCCCTTTGCCGCGCGACTTGGCGACGTACATTGCAACGTCCGCGTTACGTACCAGCTCGTCCGACGTTTCGCCGTCGATAGTGCGTGCGATGCCGACACTGGCGCTCACGAATACTTCCTTCCCGCCAAGCATAAACGGACGGCCAAGTGCCGCCGCGATGCGTTCGGCAATCTGCAGCACATCGTCGACCGCGTCCGCGTCTTCGACAAGCACGGCAAATTCGTCGCCGCCCAGACGTGCGATCAGATCGCTTTCGCGCACACACGTCATCAATCGACGAGCGGCGTCAACAAGCAATCGATCGCCCGCACCATGGCCGAGTGAATCGTTGACGGTCTTGAAGTTGTCGAGATCGAGAAAGAGAACGGTGACGGCCTGCCCGAGGCGTGACGCGCGCGTCAGGGCGTGCCCGACCTGATACAAAAAGAGCGAGCGGTTGGCGAGATCGGTGAGTGGATCGTGAAAAGCCTGGTGCATGTACTGCGCCTTGATGACACTCTGCTCGGTCACATCGCGGGTGTTCAGCACCAGTCCACGAATCACCGACTCCTGCAGGAGATTCGTGCCGACGTTGTCGACCGTCATCCAGTCGCCGTTGGCATGCGCGAGTCGCCACTCCCGTTTCTGCGTGCCGACGTTGTTGCGCGGACCGGTGCGTGAGCGCGAGTTGCGCGCCAGCTCGGCGAGAAATTGCAGCGCACCGGGCGCATCTTCGGGATGCAGCAGTGCCACCAGCGACGTGTTCGCCAGTTTGGCCGGATCGTGTCCAAGCACCGATGCCATCGACGGACTCGCATAACGGATGGTCCCGTCCGGATCGACAATCGTGATCACATCGCTCGAGTGCTGCACGAGCGCGCTGAACCGCGCTTCACTCATGCGCGCTGTCGATTCGGTCAGCAGACGCAACGTTTCGCGCGTCGATGCAGCCTGACGCGCGAAGGCCAGCGTCGCCAGCACCACGGAACCGATCGCGAGGCCAACAAGTGGTTGCGTCCCCTGCTCGTGCGCCGCACGCAGCAAGAGACCAAAGCCGGGAATCACGGCCGCATACGGAATGAGACTCGTGCTCTGCGCGAAGTGCGTTGTGACGGCAGTTGGGCGCAGCTGGCGCTCCGACATTGTCGCACCCTTCACCCACGCGGCCGCACCAAACAGCGCAGTCCCGAATGGCGCCGCGATCGCGACCCAATTGTACGCGCTCCCGCCGCGGGTCAGCTCAACAACGATTGCGACATGCGCGAGGAAGTACACCAGCAGGCCCACAGCCAGTATTACCAGCACGTTCGCACGATGCTGCAGCGCAGTCCGACGCCACACGACCGATGCAACGAGGATGAGCACGAGTTCGGCCAGCGCTTCGAGGTGCGCCATCACGAACGACAGCGATGGCAGGCGCGAACCCCGCGCCGCAACGAAGTAGTCGAACCAGAGCACCAGCATTCCGCCAACGATCACCGTCGCGCAATCGAGCGTCAGCTTCACCCGATCAAGCGCCGAACGTGGTGCACTCGGCAGCTGTAGAAGCCCGATAATGAGCACTACATGCACCAGCAACGGCGCGACGAGAATCGCCGACTGGGGGGCGTGCGGAAGAGTCAAATGTTGCGCGAACGCGAGCACCAGCGCGATCACCTGCGATACAAACACCGCCGTCCAGAAACGGCGGGTGCCGTGATCCAAAAAGCGTGAACGCGAAGCCTGGAGCGCGAGCGCCCCCGAAATCACTGTCAGCAGCTGCGTGGCGAGCAGGCGGACGCTTGCGACGAGTTCACCGTCGCGCGCGCCTGCGGCGAACCAGGTCGCCATCAGAGCCGCATATCCGACTAACCCGGCCAGCACCACCCGATCGCGATTGCGAAGCAGAGTGTGCAGCGGCACCACCGGAACGCCCGGAGCGGTAGTGCCAGCGCCGACTGTCGAATTCCGGCCCGAGCGACGGATGTCCGCGTCGACGGGAGAGGCCATGGTACCGGGAAGAGGGGACGATCAGCTGCAGGTAGTCAGCTCGATGCTGCGCTCACGGTTGCCCGTGAGTCGCGTCGTCCCCATTTCCAAAAGATCCGGAAGGCGAAGAGCACGACGAACACCGATGAATACATGATCGGCTCCTCGATGTCTTTCTTGACTCCCCAGAGGTAATGAATGCAGCCGGCAATCGCCGAGACGTACACCAGGGAGTGAAGCGCATTCCATTTTCTGCCACCAATTCGCTTGATCGACGCCTTGGTCGAGGTCAGCGCCAGCGGGATCATCAACACGAATGCCAGCATCCCCACCGTGATATACAGGTGCTTCAGCACATCCTCGACGATATCACTGACGTCGAAAAACATGTCCAGCCCGATGTAAATCGAGAGGTGGACGACTGCCCAATAGAACGCGGCCAATCCGAGAAACCGGCGCTCGGGGATGAGCCAACCCCACCGCGTCAGCTTAATCAGCGGGGTGACGGCCAGCGAGCAGGCAAGCAGCCGGAGCGTCCACTCGCCGGAAAAGTGTTCCAGTTCCCGGATAGGGTTTGCCCCGAGCATACCGAGCGGGTACATCGCGATCATTGCCACAACTGGGAGGGCGGTGAGCGCCCACAGAGCGGGATGGATCCAACGGCGAACGTACGGTTCGACGCGCTTGAGCTGGAGGCGGTACTGCGCGTCGGCAGCGGCCAGGCGTGCCGCCGAGCTCAATAGTTCTTCCTCAGGTCCATGCCCGAGTAGAGCGACGCCACCTGGTCGCTGTAGCCGTTGAACATCAGCGTCGCCTGCTTGAGGAACTGCCCGATCGGACGCTCCTTGGCCTGACTCCACCGCGGATGGTCGACCGTCGGGTTCACATTGGCAAAAAAGCCGTATTCGCTGGCTTTCGCGTCATTCCACGTCGTGTTGGGCTGCTTGTCGGTGAAGCGGATTTTCACGATCGACTTCACTCCCTTGAACCCGTACTTCCACGGCACGACGAGCTTGAGCGGCGCGCCATTCTGACTCGGCAGCGGCTTGCCATACATGCCGGTCACCAGCAACGCGAGCGGATTCATTGCTTCATCGAGCCGCAGCGCTTCCTTGTACGGCCACGGCAAGACATTGGTGCGCTGCCCGGGCATCCGACTCGGGTCCAGCAGCGTCGTCATCTCGATGTACTTGGCGCCTGGCAACGGATCGCACTTGGCGACGATGTCCTTGAGCTGGATCCCCTGCCACGGAATCACCATCGACCACCCTTCGACGCAGCGGTGGCGATAGACCCGGTCCTGCAGCGGCAGTCCCTTGAGCAGGTCTTCGATGGCGAACGTTTTGGGCGTCTTTACCAATCCTTCGACTGAAACAGTCCACGGCTTGGTCCGGAAGGCTTTGGCCTGATCCTTGGGCTCGTCCTTCCCGGTGCCGAACTCGTAGAAGTTGTTGTAGCTCGTCGCGTCGTCTTCGTCGGTGACCTTGAGCTGCTGCCCATTGCCGGTCGCCGACAGCGCACGCAACGCACTCGGCGTCAGTGCGGCGCCGAGTGCGAGTGCTCCTGCCGTCCCGACAAAGGCGCGACGGTTGAGGTAGGCGGATTCCGGGGTGATCGCGGAAGACGGAATGTCGTCGGGGCGGCGGATGAGCATGGCGACAGTGCGAAAGGTGTGAAGGGACTCAGCGGAAGATATACGTCCGTGTCGTGCAGATAGTTCGGTGAGTCCCGCCCCTGCATCACCAACGTCACCGTGCTCAAGCCGCGCGCCGAACACTTCAGATGCTCGCATCCGGAGTCACGATTGCGCCAAACTCGGTTGTGTCGTCGCTGTCGCCTTGGACAAGCCAGATCCGTTGACCGATATACGCCCGCAGCTCTTCAGACGGGTTGTCCACCGGCACCAGTTCGTTGTTGGCGCGAAGGATCCACAGTCTCCCCTGATCGTCAATATCGAGGTATCCGTCGAGCGCGGGGCGGCCTTGGAAACCGACCACTTCAAAGCTTTCGACCATGAGCGCAGAGGCACCATCAAAGATGCCTAGTACCTCCACATCGGTCCCGTCGACGCTGGCCATCGTGCTGGCGACGGATCCCTGCAGACTGATGCGTGCGGTCTCCGTCTGCAGCGACGGGGCACCGAAGCCGTTGTCGAGAACGACGGTGCCGCGAATCTTCTGGAGCACCGGGGCCGGCGGGTTCACTCCAGCCGGTTCGGTCAAAGTGGACCGGTAGTTGTCGCTGCAGGCAACGAGTGCGAGCGCTGAGGCGACGAGGATCAGGCGATTGGCGTTCATGGTTCGATCTCCTCTGTAAACGGGGTACTGCTCGTGACGCACCGTTGCGTCGTGGACACGCAGAGAGGTTACCAGTGCCCCGTGTCCCGATCGTTCGCCAAGCGTTCCTCGAACGTTCTTTTTCAGTACATTTTGCGTGACATCAGCCAACACTCAGGCGGAACTCAATGACGCACTCGAATGAAGACGAAGGCGTTCCGCCGTTCTCACTCCAACTCCTCGGCGGAATCGAGCTGCAAGGCATCCCCGCCGAGAGCGTAGACAAGCTGCTTGCGCAGTCGAAGGTCGTCGCGCTGCTGGCGTACCTCGCACTCGCACCTGCTGGGCGATACCAGCGCCGCGATCGCATTGTGGGGTTGCTCTGGCCCGACCTCGATCAAACGCACGCACGCAGCGCCCTTCGCAAAGCGGTCCACGTCGTGCGCACGTCACTCGGCGACGATGTACTCATCGGACGGGGCGACGAGGAGATTTCACTCTCGAGGGAACGGCTTTCGTGCGATGTGCGCGACTTCAACGAGCGCGCTGATGAAGGACGACTCGCGCATGCTCTCGACCTGTACCTCGGCGAGTTGATGCCCGGATTTCATCTCACCGGGTGCGCTGAATTCGGGTCGTGGCTCGATCAGGAACGCGCGTCGATCGCAAGGAATGCGGCAGCGGTCGCGTGGGCGCTCGCCGATCGACTCGAACAGAGCCGGGAGTTCACATTTGCCGGACGCATGGCGCGTCGCGTTGTGCAATTCGAATGGACCGACGAGCGCGTGCTGCGGCGCGCAATGCAGATGCTCCAACGACTGGGAGACCACGCAGGCGCGATCCGCATCTACGAAGACTTCGCACGACGACTGCGTGCAGAACTCGATGCAAAGCCCGCTGCAGAAACGGTGGCCCTGGCCGACGGAATGCGCCGCCGATAAGGACCACCGTGCTTGCCGTTGCGGATCAGCATGCTCGGCGGTCGATCAATGACTACGTGAGTGTATGCGCAGGGATGTTACGTCGGTTCGCATCACCGCAAAAAAAACGGGGCCCCGCGCGTGTTGCACCGGGGCCTCGATTTTGTTTGGACGTGCGTTCTGCGGGCTGCGTCAGCGGTCCATCACATCAGTAAGCATAGACTGGCCGTGCTCCGTTCAGCGTGAGCGACGACGACGTCCGAACGCCACGATGATGACAACGCCGACTGCGACGAGTGCGACCGTGGCCGGCTCCGGTACTACGGAGGTGGTGACGGTTGCGGTCATGATCGGCAACATGTCCCCCGAGCCAACGGGAGTGTTGTTCGATGCACGGAACGAAGTGACCAATTCTGCCGATGCTGTGGATGTCGCGGCGAAAGTGGACAGCGCGGCTGTGAGACGGACGATGCTACGGACTGTCGGCTTCATGGGTAACTCGAGGCGGAAGGGTAGGTGATCATCACCGAATCGGCATCGAAAAACTGCAAAACAAAGGCCATCATCGACCGTCCCGGAGGTGCATCCGTCCCCTCAGTCCAACGTCTTGGAAAACCGGCGCACGCTCACGGCAAGCAGCGCGACGGCAAAAGCGGACAGTGCCACGAGTTCCTGCCACAGGTCGCCGAAGCCCACACCTTTGAGCAGCACTCCGCGCAGGATCTCCAGGAACCACGTCAGCGGAAGGAATGCGCCGACGATCTGAGCGGGCACCGGCATAGCCGCGCGAGGAAAGATGTAGCCTGAGAGCAGGATGTTCGGCAGCATGAAGAAAAAGCTCAACTGCATCGCCTGCACCTGGCTCCGCGCGACGGTGGAGATCAGCAGCCCGACGCCCAAACTCGCGACGATGAACACCAGCGACAGCGCGTAGAGCAACAGCAGACTGCCCTGGATCGGGATATCGAAGAACAGTTTGCCGAGTGCAAGCACGACTGACATCTGCACGTAGCCGACGAGTACGAACGGAACAAGCTTGCCAAGCATCAGCGATGTTTTGCCGATCGGTGTGACGATCAGCTGTTCGAGTGTGCCGCGTTCGCGTTCGCGCACGATCGCCGTTGACGTGATGAGCGTCATCGTGATGGTGAGCAGTATGCCGACGATCCCCGGTACGATGAACGTCGCGCTACGTTGCGCCGGGTTATACCACGGACGCACCCGGATCTCGACCGGTGGCGCGAGTGCAAATCGTGTCGCCAGCAACTGCGCTCCGCGCGCCTGCGCTGCGAGTTGCGCTCCGGAAATTGCGGCACCCGACGATTGCGGATCGGCGGCGTCGATCAGCAACTGCGCCGTGCCTGTGCGGCCGCGTTTGATATCGCGTTCGTAGTCAGGAGGAATGACGAGCGCCACGCGCGCCGCACCACGCTCAATCCATCGCTTCGCGACGTATCGGTCCGGCACCGACGCAACGACACGAAAGTTGTCGGTGTTCTCGAGTACCTGGATCAGCGCGCGACTTTCCGACGAACGCGATTCGTCGAGGACAACGGTCGGCAACTTCCGCACATCGGTCTGAATCGCGTACCCGAAGAGCAGGAGTTGAATCGCGGGCAAGCCCGTCATCAATGCAAAGGTCAACCGATCGCGCCGGAGCGAAATGAACTCCTTCCACAACATCGGCCACGCGGTCCACGCGCGAATACGCATCATCAAGCTCATGACCGTTTTCCGCTGGTACTCGAACTCGCGCCAACCTCATTCGCGGCGTTGGCGTGATTCGCGGCTGCAGTTTCCCTTTCGTCGCGCTCCTGCAATTGCACAAACACGTCTTCAACACTCTTCGCCCCGAACTGCTCAACTACCGCACTCGGCGTTCCCAACGCGATCAGATGTCCGCGCGACAGAAATGCGAGTCGCTGACAACGCTCGGCTTCGTCCATGTAGTGCGTCGTCACGAGAATCGTCGTACCGCTTTGCGCCAACGCGTAGATCGTCTCCCAGAATGTGCGACGCGCCGCAGGATCAACACCCGCTGTCGGTTCATCGAGAAACACGAGATCGGGCTTATGCGCCGTCGCGCATGCCAACGCCAGTCGCTGCTTCCATCCGCCGCTCAGCGTGCCAGCCATCTGATTCAGTCGCGAACCGAGCCCCAGATCCGCAACATGCTGCGCGAGTCGTTCGGTACGCGCGGCACCAACGAGCCCATACACCGACGCATAGAAACGCAGATTTTCCGCGACGGTGAGTTCGTCATACAGTCCGTAGCGTTGCGACATGTAGCCGATACGGTGACGTACGCGCTCGGTCTCCGTGCGCACGTCGAAACCGGCAACAGTCGCTGTTCCACTGGTGGGCTGTACCAGTCCGCACAGCATACGGATGCACGTCGTCTTGCCACTGCCATTCGGGCCCAGCAGGCCAAACACTTCGCCGCGTTCGATACGCAGGTCGAGTCCGTCGACGGCAACGAGTGAGCCGAACACTTTGCGCAACGCCATCGTCTGCACAACTGGCAACGACGCGTCTGTCACGGAGCTCACTTTGTCGAGCGTGGCAGGTGAACAGTGATCGGCAAACCGGCCTTCAATCGACTCGCACCGTTGGTGAATTCGACTTTCACACCAAACAACAAGTCCGCGCGCTCCTTGTCCGTCAGCGCAACGCGCGGCGTAAACTCGGCTTTGCTCGCGATCGCAGCTATACGTCCGCGATAGACTGTCGAATCGCCGTCGAGCAGTGCGCTCAACGTGTCACCAACGTGCAGCGACGGCACGACAAACTGCGACACGTAAATGCGTGCCCACGGTCGGGACGGTTCGCCAAGTGTGAGCGCACTCGCGCCGGCGCCCAGCACTTCACCCGGTTCGACGTTGCGACTGAGGACGACACCGTCGCTCGGTGCCACCAGCACGAGATCGTTTGCCGTCGCACGGATCGCAGCGCTTGCCGCCTGCGCACTGCGCACATCGGCCGCGGCCACCTGTCGACGCTCCGTGCGCGCGCCTTCCTGCATCAGCTTGTACGACGCACGCGCCGCGTCACGACGTGCCGCACTCGCACGCGCCGCGGCCGACACAGCGTCCAGCGACGCGCGACTGACATCTCCACGAGCCGCCAAGGGTTCGATGCGCTTGAGATCTGCCGCGGCGCGCGTCGCTTCTGCGTCGGCCGCTTGGAGCTCGGCCCCTGCGCGCGCGAGCTCCTCGGTGCGCGCGCCGCGGGTCAATTCCCGCTCCGACCCCTGAGCGGCAGCCAATCGCGCTTCCGCTTGCGCCTCGTTGGCCGCCAACGTCGGAATTGCGAACAGCGCCAACGTATCGCCCGCTTTGACCACGTCCCCTTCGCGCACCAGTACGCGCATCGCCCGCGCGGGCTGCATCGGGCCGACGTCCAATTCAACCATCTCCAGCGTGCCAACCGCCGAATCCGGAACGTCGGACTTGGCGCACGCAATCACAGCGATGAGGCAAACGAGACGCGTTGGGCGAAGCATGGCGGGTGAGCGAAGAGAGACCGACACGAGCATACCGTAACCTTCGAGGCGGTGCTCAGCGCGTCAATCAGGGAGTCTGCGCTTGACCGGCCGTGGGGAGGCGGATTCACTTCGCCCATGTCTGAGAGCCACTCCGAATTGCCCGCTGCTGAGCTTCCACCGTCGCTGGCGCGTACACTGCGCCAGTTCCGCTTG